>WFMZ01000056.1 GCA_015484555.1 Hydrogenovibrio sp.
CGGTAATGTGTAATAAACGCACTTTACCTTTCATAGGTAAATCATACATTGCTGATGATGCTGCTTCGCCTTTAGCACCAGATGGGCTAGAAGACATTGCATTTGCTGTACCAGGTAACATACCTGCAGCAGCTGCTAAAGACATTACATGAAGAAATTCACGACGATTTAAAGACATTTTGTCTACTCCGTTTTGGATAAAATGATAATTTGTGCTTTACAAAACTTAAGGTTACATTCAACCTTAAACCCTTATTTAACGAGCACAAACCGCTAAAAGTTTAATTGCGACAATGTATAGGTTTTTAACCTTTTTGTCAAATTCAAAAACCCGCCAGCCTATAAAATAATTTTATTAGATCAACTAAGTTCTTTAATAGGAATTAACCCACCCATTTCCTAGCATTCCTGAATAAACGCATCCATGGGGCATCCTCTTCCCATTCATCAGGACACCAAGAGTTCTGAACGGCTCTAAACACTCTTTCAGGATGTGGCATCATAATCGTAACACGACCATCAGGTGTGGTTAACCCGGTCATACCCGCCACTGAACCATTTGGATTTTGAGGGTAGGTTTCTGTATTTTGGCCATTAGCATCAACATAGGTTAACCCAATTAAACCTTGCACCTCTGTAGCAGGTCGCCCTTGAAAGTCCATTTGACCTTCGCCATGCGCCACTGCCACAGGAATACGTGTACCCACCATGCCTGCTAGTAAAATAGAAGGTGATTCTTGAATTTGAACTTGAGAAAAACGGGCTTCAAATTGTTCAGATTTATTCTTAACAAACTTAGGCCAGCTTTCAGCTCCTGGAATAATTTCTTTTAAGTTTGATAGCATTTGGCAGCCGTTACAAACCCCTAATGTAAAAGTATCTTCACGATTGAAAAAGCTTTCAAATACATTACGAGCTTGTGGATTTAGCAAGATTGAGTTTGCCCAACCACGACCAGCACCCAATACATCACCGTAAGAAAATCCACCACAAGCTACCAAACCTTTGAAGGATTTAAAATCTAAGCGACCGGTTAGAATATCGGTCATATGGACATCTACTGCTTCAAAACCTGCTTTATCAAAAGCGGCAGCCATTTCTTGCTGACCATTTACGCCCTGCTCTCTTAAGATAGCGACCTTAGGCCGAGACTCATCTAAAAATTCTGCGGTAATGTCATCATTCATATCAAAAGTGACAATAGGTACAATCTCTGTATTTTGATCCTTTTCAATCAAGTCAAATTCTGACTGAGCACAAGCATCATTATCTCTCAACGACTGCATTCTATAACTGGTTTCTGACCACATAGCCTGGTAAGTTTTACGCGTACCTTTTAAGATGTTTTTGCCATTAGAAACAATATTAATATCATCATGACTAGCAACCGAACCAATCCAATGAGATAGGTTAGTTAAGTCATATTTTACCAAGATGGCTTCCACAGCAGCTTTATCTGATGCCGCTACTTGAACAACCACCCCTAGCTCTTCTGCGGTTAAAGCAGACACTACTTCTGATGATAAGCTTGAAATATCTATATCAAGCCCACAATGCCCTGCAAAAGCCATTTCTAGTAAGGTTACTAATAAACCGCCATCAGCTCTATCGTGATAAGCCAAAACTAGCTCGTCAGCTAACATGGTTTGTGTGGCATTAAATAGATTACGTAAGTCATCTGCTGACTCTAAATCGGCCGAAACATCCCCCATTTGATTATAAACCTGTGCTAAACAACTACCGCCTAAACGGTTTAAGCCATGACCTAGATCGATCAATAATAATGCTGTCTCACCCTTGTCTATACGTAACTGTGGTGTCACTGTTTTACGTACATCAGTGACAGGCGCAAAAGTAGTGATGTTTAAAGACATAGGAGACGTAACAGATTTTGTCTGCCCTTCGTCTTCCCAAACAGTCTTCATCGACATAGAGTCTTTACCTACCGGAACCGCAATACCAAGCGCAGGACATAATTCCATTCCCACTGTTTCAACGGCATCATAAAGTGCTGAATCTTCACCAGGGTGGCCAGCAGCTGACATCCAGTTTGCTGAGATTTTAATATCTGATAGTTTGTCAATTTTGGCACAAGCAATATTGGTAATCGCTTCACCAATAGATAGGCGCGCTGAGGCTTTAGGGTTAATCAAGGCAACAGGCGGTCTTTCACCAGAGGCCATTGCCTCTCCTGTGTAACCTTTGTAGTCTGAACAGGTAATACCTGCATTGGCAACTGGAACCTGCCAAGGGCCTACCATTTGGTCACGTGTCACCATACCGGTAATACTTCTATCACCAATCGTGATTAAGAAACTTTTACTGGCAATGGTCGGTAAATTTAATAAACGCTCTGTCACTTCATTCATGTCCAACACAGCGGCATCAAAACCTGGCTGAGGGCAGTGACGAGTAACGGCTGTTCGGTGCATTTTAGGGGGCTTGCCTAGCAATACATTTAAAGGCATATCGACGGGTTTGTTTTCAAAGACCGTGTCATTTACCACAAGCTCTTGTTCTTTGGTTGCTTCACCCACAATGGCATATAAACAACGTTCACGCTGACAAATCGCTTCAAACTCTTCTATTTTGTCAGGGTAAATGGCAATAACATAACGTTCTTGAGATTCATTACTCCAGATTTCCATTGGTGCCATGCCTGGCTCATCGTTTGGAATATCTCTTAAGTTAAAACTGCCACCACGCCCAGAATCGTTGACTAATTCTGGAAAAGCATTTGATAAACCACCTGCTCCCACATCATGAATAGAAGCTACTGGCGAATCGTCACCTAAATAAGTGCAACGATCAATCACTTCTTGTGCACGCCTTTCCATTTCGGGGTTTTCACGTTGTACAGAAGCAAAATCTAGCTTTTCAGACCCAACACCACTGTCAACAGAAGAAGCGGCACTACCACCTAAACCAATTAACATAGCAGGACCACCTAATACCACTAGCTTTGCGCCAACAGGAATATCATTTTTAAGCACATGCATGCCACGGATATTCCCTAGACCACCGGCCAACATAATGGGCTTATGATAACCACGCACTTCATCGCCATCGTGCGTTAACTGTGTATTTTCATAGGTTCTAAAATAACCATTAATGGCAGGACGACCAAATTCATTGTTAAAGCCTGCTGCCCCCAAAGGACCTTCCATCATAATGTCAAAAGCAGACACAATACGCGATGGCTTGCCGTAATCTCTTTCCCAAGGTTGCTTAAAACCAGGGATATTTAAGTTAGAAACCGTAAAACCAGTCAGACCAGACTTAGGTTTAGAACCACGCCCAGTTGCGCCTTCATCACGAATCTCACCACCCGCGCCTGTTGCGGCACCAGGCCAAGGAGAAATAGCCGTTGGGTGGTTATGTGTTTCAACTTTAATTTGAAAGTGAACCGACTCATCAACCGCTTGGTAAGTCTTGCTTGCAGGGTTGGGAAAGAAACGTGAAGCAGGTAAGCCTTCCACCACAGCAGCATTATCACTGTAAGCAGACAAGACACCTTCTGGATTCAGCTGATACGTATTACGAATCATACCAAATAGTGACTTCGGCTTATCTTCACCGTCAATCGTCCAATCGGCATTAAATATTTTATGGCGACAATGCTCAGAGTTCGCTTGAGCAAACATCATTAATTCTGCATCAACCGGGTTTCTGTCCAAATTTTGAAAAGAGGTAACCAAATAATCTATTTCATCTTCAGATAACGCTAAACCCATTTCTTTGTTGGCTTTAACCAAGGCAAGCTTGCCTTCAGACATAATATCAACCGTCTGATAAGGTTTTGGACTTTGGTGCGAGAAAAGCCCTTCTAAACTATTGAACCCAGAAAATACTTGTTGCATCATTCGGTCATGCAATACTGCTTGCATAGCCACTAAATCAGTTGATGAAACACCTTCTAAGAAGTAGACAATACCTCGTTCAACTCTATTTAAAGCCGTCATACCGCAGGTTTTAGTAATGTCCGTTGCTTTAGAAGCCCAAGGAGAAATAGTGCCTAAACGAGGAACAACAATATAGGCATTTTCGGTTAGCTCACCGGATAACAATTCGGTCGAATCATTTAATAAAATTGATAACTTCTCAAGATCTTCAGTTAAAAGTTGAGCACCCTCATTCACATCAACAATATAAACATATTGGCTGCGAATAGAATCAATATTGCCCACGACTTTTAGCTGAGAAAATAACTTATTTAGACGATATTGAGAATGGGCTGAATGCCCCCAGATGATTTGCATAACGAACCCTTATTTTTGAAGTTTTGGCTAAGCCAATGTGGCCTAACTGGTTACCTTGTGACTTTGTAACTGCTAACAATAGCTTAATCATAATGACATAAACCAAGCTTAAAAAGCTGTCTTATCATTGTATTTTGGTAAACAGAATTACTTGGCTAATAAACCAAGTGATTTAAAGATATGTTCTTGCTCTTCAGGCTTGAAAGGCAAGTCATCTTCAGTCGACCGCACGGTTAATAAAGTGAAATGTTTCACTGCATTTACTTTATTTTCAAGCTTAAAGCTAACAACTTGAGGCAAGCCTAACTTGGCATCTCCCCAAAAAGCTAACTTATCAGAGAAACTAGAAATATCCCTAACAGAGTCTGGCAACTTAACTTTTACCACAAAATTAGCTTTATCCATTTCATCTACTGACCAGCCTGCTCGGTAGATTAATGCGACCAAATAACTCCACGTTTCATCTCGACTGGCATCTATCTCTAAACCATTCAATTCAGAACTACCATCGTCCATTTCAATCAAGGATCTCGTCGCTTCGACCTGCTTGAGAGCTGTTCCTGAAGCAGCACCGAAGAAGATCATAGCCTGGTAAAGCACTTCTGATTCAATCATCGGATTAAAGGGCTTAATGCGCCAACCACTTCCAAGAGAAGAACCTGACACATCGTCATCGTCAGCTTCATTGCCATCAACCACCATATAGTGGTAAAAATAAACCTTAGTTACTTTTGTAGTTTTATCATAAATTACACGGGCAACCAACCTATCGTAAACCCCTGTCGCAACTTCTTCATGCCAGCTGTTTAACAGTTTGGTTAAAGGACCTTGTGCATCAATAGGGGCTAGTTCTTTACGAGGAATAAATTTAGTTTTAATAAAACCAATATCTTTTCTACTTTCTTTAATTTCAAAACCAAGAGAAACTAAGAATGATTGCACACCATCCCAAACTTGCTTACTAGGTAAGCCCGATACTTCTAACCATCTTTCTGAAAGGTTATGTCCAATTTTAACTTTATCAGAACGATAAGTTGGTATGAACTGAAATCCATTTTCGGGGTTTGCACTATTCTTAGCTAGAGCCTCATCAAAACGGCTAGAGCCCCGCTTAGGCTTAGGCGCTAATAAGTTTGGAGGCATATCTAAAGCTTGGGATAACTGCTTTTCAGTATCCTTATAATCTGTATTTGCATCATAGTTAATAACCCCCTCGGCATTTTTAACACCGTTCGAAGAGCAGCCTATTAAAGAAAAAACAAAGGTTGACACCACAACACCAACAAAAGAACGTTTAAGGATTTTCATGGTTTAAAGTGCTCCTACAGCATGTAAAGCTTGTCGAACAATAGTTTGAGAACCGACCGTTAGCGGGGTTAATGGCAAGCGAATTGCCAAGTTCATCTTATCCATTTCAGCCAGCGCCCATTTAACGGGAATAGGGTTGCTTTCTACAAATAACACTTTATGTAAACAGGCAATAGAAGCATCTATTTTACGCGCACCCTCTTTATCACCCGCTAACGCTAAGTCATAAGCTTCAGCCATTTTTCCAGGCACGACGTTAGCAGTTACTGAAATAGCCCCATGTCCGCCTAGCAACATAAACTCAATACCAGTCGCATCGTCACCCGTATAAAGATCAAAGTCATCATCCACTAACGCCTTGATTTCAGCCAACCTATCTAAAATACCTGTCGCTTCTTTTACACCCACAATATTTTTAACTTTAGACAATCTACCGATGGTTTCTGGCAATAAATCTACGGCCGTTCTACCAGGCACATTATAAAGGATTTGGGGAATATCGACTGCTTGCGCTATTTTCTGATGGTGTAAAAACAGCCCTTCTTGTGTTGGCTTATTGTAGTAAGGTGAGACTAATAAACAAGCATCAGCGCCCACTTCTTTAGCACGTTGTGTTAATTGAATCGCTTCAGAAGTTGAGTTAGCGCCTGTTCCAGCAATGACCGGAATACGCCCTGCAGACTTCTCAACCACAAATTTAACGACAGAACAGTGTTCATCAAAATCAAGTGTTGCAGATTCACCCGTTGTTCCCATGGCAACAATCGCCTTGGTACCCGATTTGATATGAAATTCAATCAAATTTTCTAAGGCATTAAAATCCACAGACTCGTCTGCTAACATAGGTGTGACCAATGCAACCATACTACCTCTAAACACGGAGAACCTCTCTGAAAAATGATTATATTTAAAAAGGAGATTTTACCCGCTAAGTCCCCGTAATTCAATCAATTAATTAGCAACCCTAAAGCGATATTTTTTATATAAAAATGTCTTCATTGTGTTACTTTTAAAGCTCTACAACTCACTCAACAAGGACAGAGCAATGAACATAGGCGACAAAATACCCAACTTTAGCTGTGAAGCAACCAATAATTTACAAGTCACCCAAGAATCTTTACTTGGAAAACAGACCATTTTTTTCTTTTATCCGAAAGATAATACCTCCGGTTGCACCACTGAAAATATTGAATTTTCACAAGCTTACGAACAATTTAAAGCTTTAAATACACAAATATTTGGTATCTCTAGAGATAGCTTACGGACACACAATAACTTCAAAGAAAAGTTCGAATTAAAAACCCCTTTATTAGCCGATACAGAAGAAAAGCTCTGTCAGTTATTTGATGTGATTAAGCTAAAGAAAAACCATGGCAAAGAGTACCACGGCATAGAAAGAAGTACTTTTATTATTGATGAAAATGGAATTTTAACCCATGAATTTAGAAAGGTGTCGGTCAAAGAGCATGTGCAAACAATCTTAAACATACTTAAAGGCTAAGCTACTCACTCTTGGCTTTATATCCTTTAGGGTAGATTTTTAAAGCTTTCAGAAAGCAAAAAGCCGCTAACAAGTTTATTGTTGGCGGCTTTTCAAATAAGACTTAATACTTTAAATTTTAGTTAGACCTTTAACGACTAGAAGTATATTTTTTCACATCTTCTTCTGTTGGCACTTGGTACCCCTGTTCAATCGCTTTTTCTTTACAATATTCAACTGCGAAGTCTAGCAACTCACCTACCGCTCTGTGTCTAAACTTGTGCTTTTGTCTCACGTGTGAGAAGGGACGAGTTAAAGGAGGATTTAACGTAATCGCTTTCAATGTATTCAACTTTAGCTCTTTGTTTAGCGTTGTTCTCGAAACAATGGCGATACCTACATCAGATTCTACTGCCATTTTAACGGCTTCTGGTGACCCTAACTCCATGACTACTTTTAAATCTGAATAGCTTAATCCCTGCTCTCGGATATAAGCGTCGACAACAGACCGTGAACCAGAGCCTTCTTCGCGAGAAATATAAGGATAAGATTTTGCATCTTCAATAGAGATCACATCTTTCTTAGCGAGAGGATGCCCAATAGGAACGATTAAAACCATCTCATCTAGTCGGCAAATATTTACTTCTAGGTTTTTATTATAAACAGGCGCTTCAACCACACCCAAGTCAATCATGTTATTTTCAACCATCGCAACAATAGCATCAGTATTACCCACTTGCAAACGGATATTAACATCGTCAAACTGCTTTTTAAACGCACCCAATAAACTCGGCAACATATATTCTGCAATAGTCGTACTTGCACCAATTAATAAACTACCCGTCACTTCACCGGTTAGTTCACGAACTTCATTGTTCATTTGTTCGTAATGCTCAAGAATTCGATCAGCGTACTCGTAGACGACTCGACCCGCTTCGGTTAGGGATATTTTGTTATGAGTGCGGTCAAACAAACGAGTGTTAAAAAACTCTTCTAGTTGCTTTACCTGAAAGGTTACCGCTGGTTGCGTCATGTGTAGCGTTTCAGCAGCCTTAGTAAAACTTAATACTTTTGCTACTGTGTAAAATACCTGAAGTCTTCTATCAGCCATCCAAAACCACCTTTTTTGTTAGCCATAACTTTACGAAAGCTAGCTATAAATTTTATTTGTGCTTCGACTATAAAACCATAACGAATAAAAGTCAAAAGTTTTTATGTTTAATTTCAATCTTGACTTAAAAAGTTAAGTAATTATATTTATGCCTATGAAATCTATTTTAATCGCTCTTCTATTAGGTCTAACTGTTTTTTAATTAAATTAGTTTCGCTAATCAACTTTCCTTCTAACGATTTGATATGCATTTCCACTCGCTCTTTTGCCTCAGCAGCATGTTCATCCTGAAGAGCTTCTATTTTGACCATTAAATCATGCAATGCTCGCGTAAATTGCTCTTCATTTATCTCTGCCTGCTTAGCCAGACTGAGTTTAACGTCTTTAACATAATTTAAAATATCTTTCTCTGTTGTACGCTGCGTACTGCCTATTAAGAAAGCAGAAATATTCGCCGTCACCAAAGAGAATAAAACGACACCCAAAACAATCAATAGAGCACCAAATATTTGGCCTTTATCAGTAATAGGGACCACATCCCCATAACCAACCGTCGTCACCGTCACCAATGCGTACCAAAGACCCGTACTTAAATCCGTATTTTCTATAACTGAAAATATAGCCCCCGCTAACACAATAAAAATACTAGCAATACCTAAAACTATGCCAAAATTATTATGTTTGAGCACCTGAATAATATTATACAAAATGTCTGAAGCCACTCTTAGGAAGAGCATTAATCGTAAAATTCGTAATGCCAATGCCCAGTCATTTTCAACAGGTAGCCAAGGAAATGCAAATATAATAATGGCGACATTTAGCCAGTTAGTTTTTAAATAACGTTTTTTATCATTTACTAGCCAAGTATTAACGGTTAGTTCCACTGCAAAAATAGTCCATACTAGAATAGATAACCATAAATCTCCTCTTTCAATCGTAGAAAAATCTACTACCAACTGAACAACAATGGCAACTAATGCAATAATGACTAGATACGAAAAATAGTTACCCACTTTAACGGCTAATTTATTTTCATGAGGATCAACGCCTGCAACCCCTAAAATTGCTTTTAAGCCCATGTTTAACCTCTGTTCAATCTTTTAGTGGTTTTATATTTTTGCTTAGCCAATGTAGGCAAATCCCCTCGGCCATTTAATGCCTGTTTGACTAACCAATTTTTTACAGTCAAAAATTTATTTCCTAAAGAAATAAAGGAAGAGCGCAAACTATTTTTAGATTCATTTTCTTGCTTAAAGAGCCAATCAAACCCCTCCATAGAACGTTGCACAATTGCATTATCCCCTTTTCGCCAACGCTCATAACGGCGTAGTACACTTTTTCGAGACCAGTCTTTTTGATCTTGAGCCTCTGCATCCCTTGCGGTCACAACAGTTTCAACCAAGGCGGCAGCATCTAACAACCCTAGGTTCACGCCTTGCCCTGCTTGAGGGTGAATCGTGTGCGCCGCATCACCGACTAGCGCAAAGTGAGGCAATACATATTGATTGGCATGTCGGCGAACAAGTGGAAAACCTGCTCTTTCATAAACCTTCGTTATCTTGCCAAGCTTTAAGCCAGATGCCTGTTCAATAGCGAGTTTAAAATCTTCAGCATTTAAGCCCAATGCCCAGGCCATTTTTTCAACTGGCAAATACCAGGCAATGGAGCTCACATTATTAGCCATCGACAAAAAAGCAAAAGGTCCCGTTTGCTGATAACGTTGCCAACAGGTTGCTTGGTGTGGTAATTCTGTTTCAACACAGCCTACAATGGCACATTGTTGATACTCATGTTCTGTATGGTCAATACCAACCAATTCACGGGTTTTAGATAAGGCACCATCTGCCCCTACCAATAACTTGGCTTGTAACATAATTTGATTTGAAAAAGTAATGTCTGCCGTTTCATCAGCCAAGTTGACTGCTGAAATACTTTCTCCTAGTAATACTTTAATATTGTCATGATCGGCAATCGCTTGCCAAAGTGCATTCACAACAATATCATTTTCCACCACATACCCTAGGTTAGGTTCATCAATATCTTTAGCTGAAAAATGTACTTCTGCTGCTGAAATATCTTCCCAAATATGCATATCCGTAAAGGCACAGTTTCGGTGATTTTGAATGGTTTCCCACACACCTAGTGAGCGGAATATATTTTCTGACGCTCGGGTTAAAGCGCTGACTCTTGGACGATAGTCACCTTCTTCTGACCAATCTAAATTAAGTTGTTGACGTTCTAACAAAAGTACTGAAAATCCTTGCTGTGCAAATGCTAAAGCCGTGGTGGCACCGACCATGCCGCCACCAACAATAACAACATCCCAAACTTTATTTTGATTTTGCAAACTTTCTAACGACACGATATTTTTCATTTTGCTTTTAATCCCATTGCCATGGTCGCTAACTTTTGGCGTGTTTTAGGCATGACTTCCATTGCTATCAAGCCCAAACCACGTAAATGTCCCACTACGGGCGAACCATTTTCAAATACTTGAATCAAACTATCGGTAAAGCCCATGATACGTTCATGCTCTGGCTTTCTATCCACCTCATAATTTGTTAATAAATTTGCATTGTTTAAGTTAGCTATCCCTGCACTTAGTGCCAACAAAGCTTGAATATCGCTAATCCCTAAGTTTAAGCCTTGTGCTGCCACAGGGTGTTGGGTGTGAGAGGCATTACCAATCAGCAAACAATTTTTAGCCACCATTTTATCAGCATAATATTCAATTAAGGGATAACACACCCGGTTTGAAACGGAGGTAAATTCACCTAAACGCTCACCCATTTTGTCAGCAAACAGTTCAATATAGTCTGCCGAATTTAATGCCATAACTGATTCTTTTTGCTCGGCCGGCACAACCATTACCGCTTTATGAAAATGACCTTCCATGGGCAGTAAGGCAACAGGACCTTCTGTGGTAAAACGTTCATACGACCAACCTTTGGGATGCATTTCTGTTTCTATTTTGGCCAGAACAGCAAAGGCACCATAAGATTTTTTAGCCGCCTGAATGCCACAGATTTCTCGTACTTTAGATTGTGTCCCATCCGCGCCCACTAAAAGATCACAGTGTTGGGTAATTTTACCTTGTGGTGTTTTTAGCTCAACAGCCACGCCTTGCATATCATTTTCATCACTGTTGGAAAAGTGAATAAGCGTACTATCAGATTGCAACGTAATATAGGTAGACTTGGCGACGGCTTGCCACAAGACACTTCCTAAGTCAGAAGCGGTAATACTGTAACCTAAAGCTTCTACATTCATGTCTACTGCATGAATTTTAGTTAAGCCTAAGTAGCCTTTTTGAGAAACATGTACGTGCTCTATGGGTGTGACAAAAGGCATTAAATCTTGCCAAATTTGTAACGAGTCCAGCATCAACATAGAACCGTAGGTTAATGCCAATACTCTGCCATCAAAAGACTCACTTTTTTGGAAAGGCTGTCTTTCCACCAAACAAACTTTTCGCTCTTGCTGAGCAAACCCTAAGGCTAAGATAAGACCCACTGGCCCCGCGCCAATGATGGTGGTATCGAAAGTTTGACTGGTCATAAAATATTAGCTCGCCGTTTTATCAGCCATGAAGGCTTCTATTTCAGCAACGGTTCTAGGCAAACCCACACTCAGCACATCTGCCCCTGTTTCTGTCACCACAACATCATCTTCGATGCGAATACCAATATTCCAATATTGTGCATCCACGCCCTTCGCTTTTCCAACCTCTTCTGAAATGTAAATACCTGGCTCCACCGTCAACACCATACCTATTTGTAAAGCTCGCCATTCGCCCTGTTGTTTGTAGTCACCAACATCATGCACATCCATTCCTAACCAATGACCCGTGCCATGCATAAAGAAAGGTTTGTAAGCATTATCTTCCATTAAGCTATCAACATTGCCTTTTAATATGCCTAAGCTCACCAAGCCTTCCGTAATGACTTTGGCTGCGGTTTGATGTAGTTCATTATAGAGAACACCTGGTGCAATCAAAGCGATGACTGCTTGCTGTGCTTTTAAGGTCAGTTCATACAGGCGCTTTTGCGGTAAACTAAACTTGCCGTTAGCAGGAAAGGTCGAGGTAATATCTCCGGCATAACCTTGGTATTCAGCCCCAGCATCTACCAAGACTAAATCGCCCTGTTGAATGGGCAAGGTATTTTCGGTGTAATGCAAAACACAGGCATTTTCACCACCGGCGACAATAGAACTAAAAGCAACTCTAGGTGAACCACGGTGTTTAAACTCTGCCTCTAAAGCGGCTTGTATTTGGTATTCCCAAAGCGTATCAGCCGACCCACCCCTGGCGATTTTTAAGGCTGCCAAATGTCCTTTCATAGAAATTTGGGCAGCTTTACGCATAATCTCAATTTCTGCTGAAGATTTAATCAAACGAGCTTCATGCAACAAATTGTCTGCATCTTTTAGTGTGTGTGTCGCTTGTACGCCTTGTCGGGCTTTTGCTTTTTGTGAACTTAACCAGCCTTCTAACATGGGCGCCCAATCTGCTAGCTCGGCAAAGCTAAAGTATACGGACTGAATATCTTCAATTAAGCTTTCAACTTCTTCAGACAACAACTCAATGTCAAAAGCCAGGTCTAGCTTTAATTGCTCTGGCGCAGCTTCCACGCCTAAACGCCTGCCTTGCCAAATTTCTTGCTCTACATCTTTGGTGCGCAAAAACAAAATACTTTGGCATTCACCTGCTTTTTTTAGCAAACACAAGACCGCATCTGGCTCTTCGAAGCCCGTTAGGTAAAAGAAACTCGATTCTGCTCGAAAGTCATATTCTACATCTCGGTTGCGAATTTGCTCGGAACCGGAAGAAACAAGCACTAAACTGTTATCAGAAATCTGGCTAAATAGGCTTTCGCGTCTTGAAGAAAATTCGTTCATTATTGCATCATATCCGTTGGTGGCTCGACCACATTAATAGGGGAACCTTCAACAGGGTTAAGCTCTTCATTAATCGTCATCACACCAATTTTGACGTATTCAATTAACTGCATCAAGCTGCTTTCATCATCTTCATTGCTATCTTCTAAATCGGATACATCAATGCAGGCAATATTACCAAAGTCATTAAACAATTCTAAAACATCACCTTTTAGCTTCTGTTCACTTTGCCCAACCAAGCCCATTCCGTAAGAAAATCCTTCACAGAACTGCCCTAACATGCCACCACGAAAGCGTAGGTCTTCCCCATCATCAGGCAGGCAAATATCTAGTTCAAAACCTGAACCATTTAAAGCTCTATCAGTTTCTAAAAATAGCTCGTGTAGCACCAGTAAAAAGCTTTCTTTAACCGACTTTACGCCCGCTTCTTCTAAAATCTTTTTTAACCAAACGCTTTCTTTAATCGAGTTATCGCCACACATTAGGCCAATTAACATGCCTTGTAAAAATGAAGGCGATTCTAGCTCTGGGTAAGGCGTTAATACTTCGTTAATTTGGTCAAATTTCATACAAACATTTCCTAAAAATATAAAACCAGCCTGTTATTTCCATAATAATGAAAAGACAAACCAACTGATAAGCAGAACTTAATGAATCTGCTTGAGTAATCTAATAATATGGTGAATAATACCACATTATCCCTTTATTTCGAGTACTGAAACTTATGTTAACGCTTTCTCTAATGAACCATACTTTTGAAGTGCCTTGTGAGCCAGATGATAAAGAAAAACTCATTGAAGCGGCCACCTTGCTCGAAGATAAGTTAGACCAGGTTTCTGGGTTAAAGGGAGAAAGCAAGGTGTTAATGGTCGCTTTAAACATGTGTTATGACTACGTTCAAATGAAGTCGGATACAGAGCAGTATTGTCAACGTATTGAAGCGGAACTAGAACAACGTATGAATGAAATTGTTGACGGCCAAACGCCAACTTAACTAAGTTACACACGGCAAAAACCAACCAAACCAAAGTAACTTTTATAAAGCTTCAACCCTTCTCTTTTAAAGCACCATTCTGTACAAGCCAAACAAAATCACGTTGTTTTACCCAGTAAAACCGCCTTTTCATTAAAAACTTTAATCAATTTTTCTCCTTAAATCTTAAAAGCTTGGGTATAATAGAAGCATATACGGGCTGGGCCTTTACCCCTGCCGATAATTACTAAACCGGGACCAGACTCTTAAGATGGTGAGCATCTCGCTTATGTCCGAGAAGCCTAAATCTTTTGCCGAGGTTGCCACCTGAACTTTACGGTTCAGGGTTCGTGCTCAGTTCGTATTCTTTATTCCCACTCTGTTGGCTTATTGATCATTATGTCTATTCAATCATTCGACCGACAACAATGCCGAACCGCTAGAAACAAACTATCCAACACCCAACAACAATGCCATGCTGTACAAGCACGTCGCTTATTGCTGCTGTCTGGCTTATTACGTGGGCAACAAAAAATAGCGTTTTTTTTAGATGGTGATGGCGAACTCCCTACTCAAAAACTAATTCAATATTTATGGTCACAGGGTAAACACGTTTATTTACCTGTTATTCAAGCAGACGCCAGCCTATTGTTTAGCCGCTACTTGCCGAACAGCCATTTTAAAAAGAATAAATATGGTATTGCGGAAGTAGTCAGCCACCAAACCCTTAAAGCTGCTGACTTAGATTTGGTGTTTACACCACTCAGTTGCTTTGATGAAGCTGGCTATCGTATTGGAATGGGAGGAGGTTTTTATGACCGAAGCTTCCAGTTTAAAAACCAAAGACCTTATGCAAACAAACACCAACAACCCAAACTAATTGGCTGGGCGCATGAAGGTCAGAAGATTACAAAGGTGAACGTGCAATATTGGGATGTAAGACTAGATTATTGTGTGACAGAACGAGCGTACAGACGTTTTAACCGTTAAAGATACAAACGAACTAACCTCATAGAGACCCACCCCTGGCGATTTTTGGCTTTCGCCAAAGCTATCCTTTCAAAAGAAGTTATAACGCTAGGTTAAACACTTCTACTGGGTGTAAAGCTTCCCTATCCGCAAAGTCTGATAACTGGTGACGGCAACTGGTGCCAGGTGCAATAATAAAGTCTTCTTTGCCTGCCTTGTTCACTGCTGGTACTAATATTTGATGCGCAATTGTATGAGAAACCTCATAGTTCTTATAACCAAACTCACCTGACATACCACAGCAACCACTATTAATATATTCAATTTCCAAGTCAGGAATTAAAGACAAAGCTTGCACAGAGTCACTGGCTTTTGCCAAAGACTTTTGATGGCAATGTACATGTAAGTGACCACGTTTCTGCAAAGGCTTAAAGGCTATTGGTTGTTCACTTTGCTGTTGTAACACAAACTCTTCAAACAATAATACATCCGAAAACTGCCAAGTAGTTTTGTCTGATATTGAAAGTAAATCTTTTGCTTCATCACGCCAGACTAAAGTATCAGAAGGTTCAATACCGACAATAACATCGTCTTTAGCAACCATTGTTAGCTGAGATTGGATGTTGGCTAATGCCTGTTTGACTTCAACCAACAAACCTTGGCTTAACATCGCACGCGGTGAAGTTTTCAAGAAAATTGGCTGTACATTGAAACCCATCTTTTGCACCGCTTCAATACCTGCTCGACCAATTTTAGACTCTTGGAAATTGACATATAAATCGATTAACAACCAGACCGTTTTACCATTTTTCTTAGGTTCAACAGCTTGTTTTGCCCACCAGTTAGCAACCGATTGCCCTTCTATTGTAGGAAGCGTACGTCGAACATCGACACCCATCATTCGTTTCACGATAGATAAATTTTGTACCACATTATAAATACCCGGTGCAAAAGAACCTAACTGCATTAACTGGCCGTAAAATTTAATTGATAGCTTGGTCAATGAAAACTGGTTTAGCTGATACAACACTTCTGACTTCAGCCTTGCCATATCGACACTGGCAGGACATTCTGTTTTACATGCTTTACAAGATAAACAAAGAGATAAGGCATCTTGCAAGTCTTTACCTTTTAAAGCTTTCAATGGATTCGGTTCCGTTAAAGCATGGCGTAATAAGTTGCTACGCCCACGGGTAGAATAATTTTCTTCTCGAGTAGCTTGATAAGAAGGACACATGGTGCCGCGCCCAGGCGACTTTCGACAAGCCCCCGCGCCATTACATTTTTCAACTGCGTCCATTAAACTTAACTGTTCAGACCAGTCATAGCCAGGGCTCAATAATTCTTTAACTTGTCTGTCAGCGCGTAAATTCTTAACAATAGAAGCATCACCAATAATCACCCCTGGGTTAAATAGGTTTTCTGGATCAAAACTCTGTTTTAAATTAACCAGTTGTTGGTAAACGGCTTCGCCCACTTGTTCTTTAATGTAAGGTGCACGAATACGGCCATCACCATGCTCACCAGAAATAGCACCTCGGTATTTTTTAACCAATTTAGCACTTCTCGCAGCGACTTCTTGAAACAAAATCTTGCCTTCATCAGTCGCTAAATCCATTTCAGGGCGCACATGAATTAAGCCAACGGAGGCGTGTCCGTAATACACACAGCCAATCCCCAGGTCAGTCATAATTTGCTGAGTTTCTTCATAAAATTTTGGCAAAGAAGCAATTGGAATGGCAGCATCTTCAATGACAGCAACGGCTTTCTGGCGAGTTGGTTTACCCATTAACAAGCCTAAACCGGCTTTACGTAAGTTCCAAACTTTACCACTGTCTTTAATGTCAATAATAGGACAAGCATAGGCGCCCTGGTCGAGCATCCATTGTTGCCCTGCTTTCAGGCGCTCTTGCAGACTGTCAGCATCTTCATCAAACAGTTCTACTACCAACAAACCAGAAGGATCGCCTTCTACCCAAAAACGATTAGCTTGTTGTTCGGCATTATTTTTGGTGCCATCCATGGTCGCTTTATCAATTAGCTCAATAGCGGCCGGTTTAAAAGCTAGATAGTCAGGAACAACTTCCATCGCACGTTTAATGGAGTCAAAATGTGCACAAAATAATTGACGATACTTAGGTAAATCCACCAAATTTAAGGTAGCTTTGGTAATAACACCTAAAGTTCCTTCACTACCACAGATAAGCGGTGTTAAGTTAAAGAGCTTACCTTCTGGGTTAAAAGGTTGGTATTGTGAATATAAAACATCTAGTGCGTAACCCGTGGTACGTCTGACCAAAGAAGGGTCTGGAAAATTAGCGACGATATCATCGCCATGATTTTCTAAAATTTGAATGACACTACGGTAAATATCACCTTCTAAACTGGTTAAGTTTAATTTTTCATGCAATGCTTCGGCAGTTAATGAGCCAAAATGTACTTCTTGACCGTCTGCTAAAATCATATCAACGCTTTTAACATGGTCGCGCGTGGTGCCATAAAAAATAGAATAGGAACCACAAGAGTTGTTACCAATCATACCGCCTATCATCGCGCGGTTTGAGGTCGAGGTATCTGGCGCAAATCGCAAACCATCTTTAGCCACAATATCATTTAAATCATCTTGAATAACACCCGGTTCAACCACGACTTCTTTAACTTCTGGACGATATTCTAAAATACTCGTTAGGTTCTTAGAAATATCTACCAACAGGCCTGCGCCAATAGCTTGTCCGCCTAAAGAAGTGCCCCCCGCTCGCATGGTAATCGCCTGCTTATTGTTAAGGGCTTGTTGCACACGAGACAATAAATGAGCCTGGTCTTTTGGGTAGATAAAATCTTCAGGGTGTATTTGAAAAACAGAAGCATCAGTTGAGATCATTTCAGTAACCTTAACGGTAAATTAAAGAAGGGTTGATAAAAAGGTGTTACAAATGTTGAATAAGCAGGATAGAAAAGATAAAAAAGACCTAATAAAAGGCCTTTTTCAATCGTATTTTAGTGCAAAATTCGAGTACGAATGGTGCCTTCAATTTCTTTTAACTGAGACAAGGCCACTTCACGATCATCGGCATTAATATCAATCACAACATACCCTATATTGCCATCGGTCTGTAAATACTGCGCGGCAACATTCACTCCATGAGTGGCGAAAGATTCATTGATTTGATTCATCACCCCTGGCTTATTTTCATGTATATGTAACAAACGACTACACCTTGAATTGACATCAGAACGACAGTTCTTTTGTTCTGGTAAAGAAACTTCAGGGAAATTCTTTGCTGACAAAGTTGTGCCCGTATCAGAGTAGCGAACTAATTTAGTGGCGACTTCTAACCCAATATTAGCCTGGGCTTCTTCAGTACTTCCACCAATATGTGGCGTTAAAATCACATTGTCTAGCCCACGTAAGGCTGAATGAAATTCTTCACCGTTAGACTTAGGTTCAGTTGGGAATACATCCACCGCTGCACCCGATAAATGGTCTGACTTAATCGCATCTGCAAGGTCATCAATTTTTACAACTGTACCCCGTGCGGCGTTAATAAAAATAGCCCCTTTCTTCATCAATGCAAACTGTTCCGCACCCATCATATCTTGAGTTTCATTCGTTTCAGGTACGTGTAAGCTGATAACATCAGACTCTGACAATAAACTGTTTAAGGTTTTAGCTTGAACTGCATTACTTAAAGGTAACTTCGTTTCAACATCATAAAACTTAACGCGCATACCAATATTTTCTGCCATGATACTTAACTGAGTACCAATATGACCGTAACCAATAATACCCAAAGTTTTACCACGAGCTTCAACTGAACCCACTGCAGACTTATCCCACTCACCACGGTGTACTTTTGTACTTTTACGAGGAATATCTCTTAAAAGTAATAGAAGCTCACCTAGCACTAACTCAGCCACAGAACGTGTATTTGAAAAAGGAGCATTAAAAACAGGGATACCTTTTGCTTTTGCTGCCGCCAAATCTACTTGGTTAGTACCAATACAAAAGCAACCTACAGCCACTAATTTATCAGCTGCTTCAAAAATCTCTGCCGTTAACTGGGTACGTGAACGAATACCAATAAAGTGTACATCTTTAATTTTTTCTTTTAAGTCTTCATCGGCCAGTGAGGTCTTTAAGTACTCAATATTGTCATAGCCATTTTCAGTCAGAACTTCTACCGAACTAGGATGTAGACCTTCTAATAATAAAACTTTAATTTTACTTTTACTTAAAGAGTTCTTGCTCATGCTGGCTCCGATATTATGGTTTTAGAGATTAAAAATAAAAGCCCTTTTGAGGCTGTTTATAACTTTAGTGGTTACGTCTTTTAGCTTGGGTTTTCTTTTTATTTTTACGTTTTAAAAAAGCATTTGATGCTTGGCTTTCTGATTGTCCACGACGGTGGGTAAAATTAGATTTTTTAGTTTCAAACGGGTTAACGCTGGTTTTATATTCAATGAAGACAGGTGTTCCAATCCATTTAAAGGATTTACGGAAGAAGTTCATCAAATAACGCGTATAAGATTTTGCTAACTTATCCACTTTGTTACCGTGAATAATCACTCTTGGAGGGTTAAGCCCCCCTAAGTGGGCATAGCGCAACTTCACACGGCGACCGTTGATTAAAGGAGGCTGATGATCTAAGACGGCTTGTTCTAGCACACGGTTAAGATCAGAGGTCGAGACCTTCTTCATCACGGCACTGTAAACAACCTGTACTGATTGAAATAAATCACCCACACCAGAGCCATGTAAGGCTGAAATCAAGTGCTTTTTGGCATACTCAACAAACAGTAATTTACATTCTAGCTCGTGCTTAATTTTACTACGCTGCTCTTCGCTAAGGTTGTCCCATTTATTAATGGCCAATACCATACCACGACCTGACTCTAAGGCCAGACCAAGCAGAGTTAAATCTTGATCGGTAATCCCTTCTGACCCATCAATGACCAAAATAACCACGTTACAAGATTCCATCGCTTCAATGGCTTTAACAATACTAAATTTTTCTATTTTTTCTTTAATATTTTTACGACGACGCACACCGGCGGTATCAATTAACGTATAGTCTTGCCCATCTCGTTCAAAAGGTACAAAGATACTGTCTCTCGTGGTGCCCGGCATATCATAGGCCACCACACGTTCTTCACCAATCATTCTATTGATTAGGGTCGATTTCCCCACGTTAGGTCGCCCAATAACCGCGACTCTAATACCTGGATGATCATCTAACCCAAACTCTTCTTCATTTTCATCATACTCGGCACCAATATCACCCAGAATATGCTCGACAGTTTCAGCTACATTTTCACCATGTGCAGAAGAAATAACATAAGGTTGACCTAAGCCCATTTGAAAGAAATCTGCAGAAATAACATCTGCATCAAAGCCTTCTGCCTTATTAATTAATAAATAGATTGGCTTATCAAAGTTACGTAAGTAAGCGGCAATGGCTTCATCCGTAGGTAGTAAACCTGCACGGCCATCTACCATAAATAAAACGGCATCGGCTTCTTGAATAGCTGAACGAACTTGACCCGCCATCAAAGGATCCACCCCCTCTTGCTCGCCGCTAAGTCCACCTGTGTCAACAACAATAAAAGGGATATCACCTACTCGGCCACTTCCATATTGACGGTCACGAGTTAACCCAGGATAGTCAGCGACAATCGCATCTCGACTTCGTGTCAGACGATTAAATAAAGTAGACTTCCCCACATTGGGTCTGCCCACTAGGGCGATTACAGGTTTACTCACGTATTATCTCTTTTAATTATCATTTTTTGGCTTCGGTGATTTTGGTTGTTTGGCCAACTTAATATCCCCATTTGGATGGTTAAATTGATACCAGTCAGATATGACGACTTGGTAAACAGAAATATAACCTTGAATGTCTTGCGTATAGATTTCATTGCCGCTAGACCAAATACGAACAATTGTTTGACCAGGCATACCCTGTTCTACATGTTTCGCACGTGCTATTTCAGTACCATCAACCTTATCTACCCAATGAAAATAACCAAGGCCATCTGCTAATAGTAATTGATTTTTACCGTAAAAGATTAAATCGACTAACCTACGATACTTATAATTCTCTTGCTTCCAAAGCATCGTGCCACTGTACAAGTCATACGCCATTAAAATATCATTTTCATTTACCATATATAGTGCTGTTTTATCGACTACAAAATTTCGGAACCCAGATACATCTTTAGCCCAAAATAAGTTGCCATTTTCAGGATTTAAGGAAACCAATTTACCATGATAGCCTAATACATATAAGCGCCCATTTTCATAAATCAATTTAGCCTGAATATCAATTAAACGTTCTAAATCTGTACGACCATGTGGAATAAGAACTTGAGCCTGCCAAATCATTTCCCCAGTATTCACATCAAGGGCTTCAACCTGTCCATCCTCCCAACCCACATAAAGGACATTATTAACCAAGGTAACAGGGGCAATACCACGTAACGATAAACTCGGTAAAGAGTGCTCTGCTACCCAATTAATATGTCCTGTTGCTAAGTTGACAGAATAAAGCTTGCCATCGACTGTTCTAACAAAAGTAGTCGTATCATTTACAACTGCGCGACTAAGTACTTCGCTAGACAGTTGTGCTTCCCAGATTAGTGCGCCATTTTCCGGCTTAACCAGTAAAAGATGCCCTTTTGCTGTCCCAATAATTAAACCTTGCTTAGCTAAAGTAGGCCCTGAAACAATGGATTCTCCGAACTTACGTTGCCAAGAAACTTGATCTGTCCAACGAACATTACCCGCTTTCAATGCAGATGTTAATACACCATCCGGGTTAGCAAAATAAAGGTGAGTTTTGCTTTCCGCAAAATATAGCCCTTCACTATCAGAATATTTCAAAGCATCAAATCGAAGTTGCCAAAGTAATTTAAGACTATAAGGCGAAGATAGTGCTACCAGTGGAGCAGGTATTTTCACAATTTTAGGGGACGTTGAGCAAGACTGCAACCCCGCCAATAAAGTGACCCATAAAAGTATTCGACTTAGTGTATTCAAATTTAAGCTCATCAGTTTATTTTACTTAGCCAAATCATCAAGCTGCAAACGTGCTAAATTCAACAAGTTAGGTGACGTTTCTTTATTATCAACCACCGCAGTTAATGCTTTAGTCGCCTCATCAAATTTCCCTAACTTTAAAGCAAGCATTGCTTTTGAATAGGTTACATTTGCCTGCTCAGCAGGCACTAATTTAGCTAAATTAATACCTGATAACAAACTACTTGCTTCATCATATTTAAGGGTATCAATTAAAATATTGACCATTCTTAACTGAGCAACTAGTTTTAAAGAAGCATCCTTAGAATTATCTAAAACCCACTGCAGATGCACCAAAGCTTCTTCAGGCTTATGCTTTTGCATACTATTTTTCGCCATTAACAAAGAAACACCAACCGAATAAGGACTATCTGGCTGTTCATTCATTAATTTTAAGCCTTCACGAGCAACATCACCAAAGCTACCTTGCGCTAAACGAATTTGCATCGTTTCAAAAATAGCAGATGCTGTTTCAGCTTTAACCTGCTGATTTTTCTGGTAATAAGTCCAACCAGACCACCCCAGTACAATCACTAATAAACCGATTAAAACCTGACTACCATTCTTTTTCCACCAGTCTTTAATTGCGGCAACTTGCTCATCATCTGTTTCATAACGACTCATCTCAACTTCTCTCTTCTCTTATAAATCTAATTTAGGGTTAAAAATTTCTGCTACTTTATCATGTAGCGCTGCCCAGGAAACAACTTCCTGCGGCTTATCGACTCTTAAATACTTAATCGTAACTTGCTGATTGGCCACTTCGTCTTCTGCCAATACCAAGGCAATGTCTGCACCTGACTTATCGGCTTTTTTAAACTGACTTTTAAAGCTACCGCCCCCGCAGTTCATTTGTACTTTTAAGCCAGAAAAACTATCTCTCATTTGTTCTGCAATGACCATGCCCGGACGCAATGCTGACTCACCCACCATCACCATAAAGATATTGGCCATTTTATTAGCTTCAACCAATGACTTATCAATCAACAATGACATTAACCTTTCTAGTCCCATTGCAAAACCACTGGCAGGAACAGGCTTTCCACCAATTTGCTCAACTAAACCATCATAACGCCCACCGGCACATACCGTACCTTGTGCGCCTAGCTCGGTGGTGACCCACTCAAATACCGTTTTATTATAGTAATCTAAACCACGCACTAAATTGCTATTCACAACATAGGCAATACCCGCGTCATCAAGGTAGGATTTCAATAAATTAAAGTGCATTAAAGATTCTTCGTCTAAGTGATCAATTAACTTCGGAGCGCCTTCTACAATCTCTTTTAACGCAGGATTTTTGGTATCTAAAATTCTAAGCGGATTACTGTCTAAACGGCGTAGACTATCTTCATCTAAAGAAGACTTATGCTCTGTTAAGTAAGCAACCAAAATTACTCTGTAGGCTTGGCGTGCTTCTGCGCTGCCCAGTGAGTTAATTTGAAGCTCTAAATTATCTAGCCCCAATTTTTCCCACAAGCGAGCTGTCAGCATAATAAGCTCTGCATCAATATCGGCATCGGCCAAACCAAATACTTCCACACCAAATTGGTTAAACTGACGGTAACGCCCTTTTTGAGGACGTTCATGACGAAACATGGGGCCAGTGTAATATAGCTTCTGGATTTGATTATGTGATAAACCATTTTGAATAATCGCGCGAACACAGCCTGCTGTTCCTTCTGGACGAAGGGTTAGGCTGTCACCATTACGGTCTTCAAAAGTATACATTTCTTTTTCAACAATATCGGTTACTTCACCAATTGAGCGCTTAAATAGTTCTGTTTTCTCAACAATCGGCAAGCGAATAGACTGGTAGCTATACTGGTTCAACACAGACTCAGCGGTGCTGACAATATAATCTAGTACGGCTGATTCTTGACCATACCAATCATTCATTCCACGAATAGAGGCAATTTGTTTTGACATTTTTAGACTACCCTTAAACTTTTAATCAAGATTTTGTTTTAATTTCAATGGCTTTCAAGGTACGCTTGGTTCTATCAGATACCTTACCCGCAAGCTGACCACAGGCAGCATCAATATCATCTCCACGAGTTCGTCTTACCGTGCATTTTAAACCCGCTTGAACCAACTTATCTTGAAAGCGATGAATAGCATTATTTGAAGAACGCACATAGTCAACACCTTCGAAAGAGTTGAAGGGGATTAAATTAATCTTACAAGGCAATTCACCTAATAACCCAATCAATTCTTCTGCGTGCTCAACACGATCGTTTATTTTATCTAACATCACATATTCAATTGTGACATGCTTCTTACTATGGCCATCTTTAACATAGTCATACAAGGCTGGCATTAGTTTCTCAAGTGGATACTTCTGGTTAATGGGCACTAACTCATCACGCAGTGCATTGTTAGGCGCATGTAAGGAAATCGCCAAACTAACGTCTAAAGCTTCTTTAATTTTTTCAATCGCAGGCACAACGCCCGCGGTACTAATTGTAACGCGACGCTTCGATAAACCATAAGCATTGTCATCCATTAGTATTCTGGCTGCCGGAAAAGTATGGGTAACGTTCAATAAAGGCTCACCCATCCCCATAAACACGACGTTTGAAATAATACGTTCTTCTTTTGGCTTGCAACCTAACGCTTTATTAGCAACCCACATTTGAGCAATAATTTCCCAGTTTTCTAAATTCCGGTTGAAACCCTGCTTACCTGTCGCACAAAAACTACAATCTAACGCACAACCTACTTGAGAAGAAATACACAAGGTACCACGATTTTTTTCTGGAATAAATACCGCTTCTACTGAGTTTTTTTGATCCACTTCTAGCAACCATTTAATGGTGCCGTCTTCAGACTTTTGCTCTGCAATAATTTTAGGGGTACGAATAATCGCGGTTTGCTTTAATTTTTCTCGTAGCGCTTTGCTCAAGTTAGTCATTTCATCAAAATCACTAACACCAAATTGATGAATCCACTTCATGATTTGAGTAGAACGAAAAGGTTTTTCGCCAATGCTAGTAAAAAACTTAGCCAACCCTGCTTTATCCAACCCTAATAAATCAGTTAGGCCTTCATAGACAATACTATTGTCTTCTAAAATATTTTCATCTTCAAATTTCAAAGGCACGGATTATCGCTCACAAATTTCAGATTCGCTAAAAAAGTATTTAATTTCACGTTTTGCACTGACCACAGAATCAGAACCATGTACCGAATTTTTTTGCATAGAAACAGCAAATAACTTACGTAAAGTACCTTCTTCAGCCTCTTCAGGGTTAGTTGCGCCCATCACTTTTCGATTTAATTCAACCGCATTTTCACCCATTAAAACCTGCACAACAATCGGCCCAGCGGTCATGTTGTCAACTAGAGTTGGGTAAAAAGGCTTTCCTTTATGCTCCGCATAAAACCCACCAGCTTGTTCTGCTGTTAAGAGAATCATTTTAGAAGCCACTACTTTTAAGCCGTTAGCTTCTAGCTTAGACAGAATAGAACCAATTAAATTTCTACGTACAGCATCCGGTTTAATGATCGAAAATGTTCTTTGCTGCATGAAAGGTGCCTAAATATTTTTTATAATTTGCTATTTTAACAAGAGAAGCAGTTTTTTGCCGAACTAATTCGCTCTTTAAGAGTAGCTTTTTACATCAAATTCAAAAGAATAAATCGTTAAAAATAAAAAAGCCCCAGTTAAATACTGAGGCTTTTACAAAAATAAAGCATTCGAACGCCACTTTATTTGCTTAAACAAGGTTAAACAGAGAAGGACTCACCGCAACCACAAGCATCTTTCACCAAAGGATTGTTAAATTCAAACCCTTCATTTAACAAGCCATCTTTAACATAATCTAGTTCCATGCCATCAATTTGAGATAAACACTTTTTAGGCACGACCACTTTAATACCGTAAGATTCAAACACCTCATCGGCATCGGTAATCTCATCGGCATAATCAACAACATAAGAAAACCCTGCACAACCACTTACCTTAGTTGAAAGCTTCAGACCAACACCAGACCCACGCTTTGCTAACATGGTTTCGACTCTATTTGCTGCTGTTTCCGTTAAAGTTATACTCATATCATCTCCTAGCTCTTTAGTAAAATGCGTCTACAAGGCGCATTTTACATAAAAGTTACTTCTTTAATATTCGATTTTCTATCAATCACTTGCTGCAAGCTAACGCCACTTAAAAAACGTTCAATCGTTTCACTTAGGTCGTGCCATAAAGCATGGGATAAACAAGGCGACCCGCCTTTACAGTTTTCTTTACCCCTACATTTTCTAGGCTCAAGCGTTTCATTAACCGCACTAATAATATCATTAATCGAAATATCAGAGGCATCACGGCTTAAGCGATAACCACCGCCAGGCCCCCTGGCACTCAATACCAACCCTGACTTTTTTAACTTTGCAAAAATCTGCTCTAAATAAGAAAGTGAAATCTCTTGTCTATCAGAAATCATCGATAAGGTAATTGGCCCTTCAGACTGCTTAATAGCAATATCTAGCATCGCAATAACCGCATAGCGACCTTTTGAAGTTAACTTCATTTAATACCAACCTTTTTTCAAACAAATATTGTCTTATAACTACTTTTCTATCTAGCAATAATACAATAACCTAGCAAACAACTCAAGAATTACTTAATATGAGCCATTTGCTCTGGATCATTAGGCTCTAACACGACGTCTTCCAAGCTAGTCATTTTAACACTGGTATCTTTACAGCCTAATTCTTGAACCGCGGCGTTCAATTTTGCTAACTGTTCATCCTGCCCTTGAATATGATCGAGTAAGCTATAAATCGCCTTCTCAACAGGGTCTGTTGCATTAGCTGTGACACCGTAGGCATCAAACCCAATTTTATCCGCCATTTCTTGGCATTTTGAACTGACCTCTTTATCTGGTTCTATCACTCTACCCGGAACACCTACCACCGTTCTATTACATACCACTGACTTTAACACCACCGCATTCGAGCCAATTCGTACATCATGCCCAATATCAATTGGCCCAAGCACTTTCGCACCCGCCCCCACCACAACACGGTTGCCTAATGTTGGGTGGCGCTTACCTTCACTAGTATTGACGCCACCCAATGTCACGCCATGGTACAAGGTGCAATCATCACCAATTTCTGCTGTTTCCCCTATCACTACACCCATACCGTGGTCAATAAAAAAACGGTCACCAATAGTTGCTGCGGGGTGAATTTCAACCCCCGTAAACCAACGTGCTAACCCTGAAATAAAGCGAGCCAACCACTTCAACCCCTTTCCCCACAACCAATGGGTAAATCGGTAGAACAAAATAGCATGTAAGCCAGGGTAAGTTGTTAATACCTCAAAGGTATTTCTAGCCGCGGGGTCTCGTTCAAAAACAGATTTTATATCTGACTTAATTCGTTTAAACATCACTTAACTCTTTTCTTTGGGTTTAACATTATTTGAATCAACTTCATTTTCAGCCGACTTACCCATTAAAGCCAGTAATTTCTTACTTTGCCTTTGAGAAGCGGTTAAAATGCCGCGCAGAATATCCACTTCTTTAATATCTAACTGCGTACGATTAAACAAGCGACGCATTCGCCTCATAAATTGAGCATTTTTTGCCACATCTAAAAAACCGATGTCCTGCAACATTTGAAATAAATGACCATAAAACCCTTCCAACTGTTCTGCAGAAGCCAAAGGGTGCTTATAGCCTTTCAAAATTTTCGATTCTACTTCCGCTTGAACAATATCAGTCGCCATTAAACATTCGTAAGCAAACACTTGAACCGCCGCCGCAATATTTAATGAACTATAAGCAGGATTCGTGGGAATACTCGCCAAATAATGACATTGATCCATTTCCACATTACTCAAACCAGAATCTTCTCTGCCAAATAAAATCGCAACCGTTGCAGCTTCATCTTGCGTAGTTTCCATAATTAAGTTGGCCGTCTCTCTGACATCTAGCTGTGGCCAAGATACTCTACGTAGCCTAGCACTTGCACCCACCACCAACTGGCAATCTTTAACCGCCTCTTCCAAAGTCGGTACCACTTGTGCCGAACTTAAAATATCTGCCGCACTTGAAGCCCTTGCAGAGGCTTCTTGGCTCGGAAAATCTTTAGGATTAACCAAAACCAGCTGTGATAAACCCATGTTTTTCATTGCCCTTGCCACCGCGCCAATATTGCCTGGATGAGAGGTTTCAATCATGACTATTTTAATTTTTTGCAATTTAGAGTGGTTTCTATAATCTTTAAGCATCAGTTTTCGCTATAATTACCTTATTAATTTTTATATTCTACCCAAAACAAGCCCTTTAGGTTTAATTTCTAAAGTCAAATGCTGGGTGAACACCTACTGGAAACCACTAAATGAACCCTATTTTAAACGTCGCTATCATTGCCGCTAAAGAAGCTGGCGAATACATCAAAGAACAGCGAGACAATCTTGCGCGCGTTGAAATTGAAGAAAAAGGCCTAAATGACTTTGTTAGTTATGTTGATCTTCAATCTGAAAAAATGATTATGCTTGCCATCCGCAAGTATTATCCAGACCACAACATTACCGCCGAAGAATCTGGCAAACATTCAACACCTTCTAAGTTCGAATGGATTATTGATCCATTAGATGGCACCACTAACTTTTTGCACCAAATCCCTCACTTTGCCATTTCTATTGCTGTGAAAGAGAATGGTAAGTTAATGCATGGCGTAGTTTACGACCCTATAAAAGATGAAATGTTTTCAGCTTCTCGAGGCGATGGCGCACGTTTAAATAATTTTAAAATACGTGTTTCTGACCAAAAAGCTCTTAAAAACTCTGTATTAGCTACCGGCTTCCCTTACACAAACTTTGACTACATTGACCCTTACATGGATAGTTTAAAAAGCTTTATACTAAAAACAGCAGGTATTCGTCGTGCAGGCTCAGCGGCTTTAGACCTAGCTTATGTAGCTTGTGGCCGTGTAGATGGTTACTGGGAATTTAACTTGAAAGAATGGGATATTGCCGCAGGTGCACTTATCGTGATGGAAGCTGGCGGACTGTCTACCGACTTTGCCGGTGGAGATAACTTCCTGGAATCTGGAAACATTGTAGCGGCTAGCCCTAAAATGCTACAAGCCATGGCGAAAGTAATTGGCCAAACCGTTCCAAAAGAACTTAGAAACTAAACCTTTAGGTTTACTAGAATCCCCTTAGCATTTATAGACCAAATAGGCTAAAGGCTAAAATCGCCAGGGGTGGTCTCAACAACAGACCCACCCCTGGCGATTTTTACGTTTCTAAGCCTTGTAAACCTTACTAAGCCAAGCCTTTCTTTCGAAAACCTTCTCTCAGTCAATTTTTTAACACACAAGACATCAATACCGCATCTTCTTTAACAGAACAACCTCTCTCCGTTTGTAAAGCTGTCGGGTAATAACCTTTTCGCACCCCATCTTTTTGAAAACCAAGTTTTTGATACAGAAAAATAGCCGAGTTACTTTCTCTTACCTCTAAAAACATCGTCACAAAATTAGCTGCATAAAAGTATTTCATTAAACCCAACAAGCCTTTCTGAGCTATTTGGCATTTTTGATATTGCGGGTGAATACAGATATTTAATAAATGAATTTCATCCAGCACAGATAAAAAGCAAGCGAAGCCTAGAATAGTACCTTCGACACTACAAAAGACATAAGCAAGGCCATCATCTAGTACTTTATTAAACCCTACTTCTGACCAAGGAAAGTCATAACACAGCTTTTCTAAAACCAATACCTCTGGTAAATCAGAAGCATCCATAATGCGAAAGTAACTGTACAAAGTGGAAACTAGCTTACTTGCTGAAGCGCTTGATAGCACTCACGCTTACTGGCGCCAGATTGAGCTTGAACTTCAAGGGAAGGTAAAAAGATGACTGACAAGCTTTCTTGCAACTGATAGACCAACTCATGCTCTTCTTCAAAGGCATAAATACATTCTACGCCGGACTCAATCACTTCTTCAATACAGCTAAAAATAGCCTCTTCAGTTTGTACAATGTCTGTATCAAAATAACTTGCCGATTCAAGATCAATACTCACCGACTGAAAAATATTCTCCAGCAGTCTCCACAATACGTTCATATCGTCCTGCCAAAGTATTGATAAACCTGACCCTACCAAAACACAACTGGTTTCCTCTAACGCATTCATCAAAGACACATTCTCTCCCGACTTTAGTGGTTCCTGCATAACCTCAATAACCTCTTGAGAAGATGAAAATGCAGGCTTAAGCGAAAACGCTGCTAAGCCTAGCTGGGTTAAGTCTTCAGTATTCACTAATTAAGCTTTCGGGGTTTCTTGAATAGCAGTTGATTCTGATACTTTCTCGCTTATTGCTTCGATATTTTGATCAGCAACCATGCCTTGTTGAGCAACTGCATTCTCAGCCGTGTCTTCGCTAGAAACTTGCTCGTTAACCGTCGTTTCATCACTTGTTTCTGCCGTTTGATTACGACAAAAACGCTTTTTTTGAAGCATTCTTAAGGTCATAATTGGACCATAAATAATATAAGCCATCACAAGAATAAATAAAATCATTGCCGGCTTTAGCGCGATAATAGATAGCACTAAAACGACTAATAGCAAGGTAACGAAAGGTACTTTTCCTTTTAACGTCAACTCTTTAAATGATTCAAAACGGATATTACTGACCATCATCAAACCAACAACTAGGGTAAAGCCTAAGGCCAAATAAGGCGCTATATTTGTATCAATTTCATTGGTTTCAATCATCCAAACAAATGCAGCCAGTAAAGCGGCGGCAACGGGGCTAGGCAACCCTTGAAAGTAACGTTTATCTGCAACACCTACCTGAGTATTAAATCGAGCCAATCTTAATGCCGCCGCAACCGTATAAATAAAGGCAACAATCCAACCTAACTTGCCAAAATCGTGTAACGCCCATTGGTACATTAATAACGCAGGCGCTAAACCAAAAGAGATCATATCTGCCAAACTATCATATTCGGCACCAAAGGCACTGCAAGAATTGGTCATCCGAGCAATTCTACCATCTAAACCATCAAACACCATGGCGACAAAAATAGCAATTGCCCCCATTTCATATTGACCATTCATACCGGCAATAACGGCATAAAAACCAGCAAATAAAGCAGTTGTGGTCATTAGATTTGGCAGTAGGTAAATCCCCTTTTCAAAAGGCTTCATAATCTTCTCTTTATTTTTGATGTCAATACTTTGCGTTATTTTAACAAAAAAGTAACGCGGGCAGAAATTGCTTTGCAAACCGTTTCAGTACGACTTAAAGTTAGACTCTAAGCACCACTCAACGAATAAACTTTATCACATTATAAATATAATGACTGTGAAGGCATACTGTCGGCAAAGTAACTAGCTGCACCAGCAACCTCTATACTATCAATCAAGTATTCCTTATCTTGCCCTGTTAAATCAAGCGTCATACTACAAACAGTAAACTGAACGCCTAGTTCCAAACAAATATCTCGCATCTCTACAATAGAGGGCTGGTTTTTTGCCTGCAATGCTTTCCTGAAAAAAGTGGTTGCTAAATAACGAGCACCGGGTAACAACCAAACAAATCTGGGCAAAACAGCATTCCAATCTACCTTTTTAAGCCACTTAGGGCCAAAAGGTAGGCGCATTACCATGCCTTCATTTTCAATAGGGTTTAGCCTCAAAGCACTTAAATCTTTATACAGACATTTTATACTATTGCCTGCACAAAAAACCCGTACTTCTTTATCCATCGCCACAGCCGTAGAGGCCAACACCAAGCAAGCGTAAAAAGCATCTAACGAGCCTTTGGTCATAATTAAACTTAAAGAGCCTTTAGAATTCATTTAAACTTCCCTTTTAATGTAAAAGGCTAACACGCCCTTTTCTTCTTTTAAAAATACCGTTAAACTTTGCTGTTGACAAAAAGCAGGCACATCTTTTTTCGCCCCTTCATCAGTTGTCTTTAGCAAAAACTGCACAGACTCTTTTTGCACAGACAAAGCTCTCTTTAACTTCAAAATAGGCATCGGACAACCTAAGTTCACCGCATCAACAACAACCATCACTTAATACTCTCCTTACCGTCACACTTTAGCAATGACATCACTTCAGCCTTGCTCTACAATAGATAAATACACCAAACCTTGGCTAGAACTTAATTTTACACAGAGATACTGCTAACTGCATGAAACATTCTACCCTAATCATCATCCTTACTTTAAACCTACTGTCTATAAATATAAGTAATGCGTCTACACTACCCGACTTAGGCGCCAGTGATTTAAAAGACTATAACAAACAAACCGAAACAGCATTAGGTAGAGCTTTTTCAACCGCCTTATACCAACATTATGACCTAGTTAAAGACCCTGTCATTTTAAGTTATATTCGACGCATTGGTAATAAAATTGCTTCAGAAACAGGTCATAGCCGACATTTCAGCTTTCACGTTATTAACAATAGTGAGATTAATGCCTTTGCCGGCCCAAATGGTATCATTGGCATAAATACTGGGTTAATCAATGCCGCCAAATCTGAAGATGAAATAGCCTCTGTTATTGCTCATGAAATTGCCCACGTCACCCAGCGCCACCTATCCAGAACTTATGAATACCAAAATGCGACCAGTGTCACCAGCATTGCCACCTTAATTGCAGCCATATTAATTGGCACACAAGATCCCTCTGCAGGTTTAGCCACCTATTTAGGAGCCCAAGGCCTTTCCATTCAGCATCAACTCAAAAATTCAAGAATCCATGAAAGTGAGGCTGACTACTTTGGGATCAAATACTTGCAAGACGCAGGCTACAACCCAGAAGCCATGGCAAATTTCTTTGACAGACTTTCAAAATCTGCTCAAATATATGAATTTAAACCTCCAGAGATATTGCAAACACACCCTGTTACCGCTAGCCGAATGGCAAGAGCGAAAGAAAGAGCTTTCCAAGTTCAAACAGAAAAAAAACCCTTTAAAACAAAAACATTACGTTTAATTCAAATACGCCTAGTGAAGCTTGAAGGAACTCGCCCTGATAATTACCAAAATATTTCGTTAACACCCTCAGAGAAGTGCTATGAAAATAATCTACAAGCACGCTACAATGACACTTCCCCTTTAAAGCCAAACCTAAACTGCTTAGAGACTGCTATATCTAATCACCCGACCCAACGTTTATATAAAATCCAAAAAGCGAATCTACTCTCATTCACAGCCCCTAAAAAATCATTCACCGAGTATAAATACCTACAAGCAATATACCCTTCAGACTTCAGTATTCCTTATTTCTATGCCACTGCATTAAATAGAGACAATAAAAAAAATGAGGCCATCCAAGTTTTACAAAATATTACCCCCTCTTTCCATTATCAGTTTTTACTTTATTCAAAACTAGCGCGATTTTATTCCGATAAAAGAGAAAAGGATAAAGTTTATTACTATGATGCCCTGGCAAACTACAACATAGGAAACTGGAAAAAGAGCCAATATTTAATTAACCAAGCAAAACGTCTTACCAAAGACAAAAATACTAAGTTTTATACTCAACTCATTAGGATTCAGTCCGAACTCAATGATAATGTTATAAAAATTCAAAAAAATAATGAGAAATAATAATACTTTTAATGAGCTGTTATAAATTTTTTTTTAAGAGCATTAAATATTACAATATCTAAACATCACAAAATACTTGCGAATATTTTGAATATGGGTAATCTATGTGCACAAGAGCTGAAAAGCTTTAAATAAAAACCTATATTTAAAAATAGGGATTCGGTATAAAAGGACTAACAACCTTTCCAGGAGGATAAGAATGTTGAAATCAAAAACCAAGCAACTACTTACTGCTTTAGCTTTCTCAACAGCTATTATGGCTTCACCTATGGCGGCTAATGCAGCTGACAAAGGCATGAGTTCAGTTGAAGCGGGTAAAAAAATAGCTTTTTCTAAGAAAAAAGGAAACTGCCTTGCTTGTCATGCAATGCAAGGTGGGGCTATGGCCGGTAATATCGGTCCTGCTCTTATCGCAATGAAATTGCGTTTTCCTGATAAACAAAAGCTAGTTGACAAAGTTTGGGGGAAGTTGGACTTACAAGTTCCAAATAGCATGATGCCCCCTTTCGGAAGAAACGAAGTACTTACAGATGCAGACATCAACAAAATTGTTGATTTCATTTATACACTGTAATTTTTAATTTTAATCCTCATAAACGGGAGTTTAAAGCCTAATGAAACGTAGATCTTTCTTAAAAGGTACATTAGCAACCGGTGCCGCTGCAGTTGCAGTAAACGCTGGCCTATTAACACCATCAACTGTATTAGCTGCAGATTGGAATAAAAAAGCATTTGGAGCTAAAAAAACTAGCGCCGCGCTTGATAGTATGTATGGTTCTTCTTCAACAGCTAAGTCTGGTGATATCAAACTTAAAGCGCCAGCTATTGCTGAAAATGGTGCTGTAACACCTATCACTGTTGATGCTTCTAAAATGTCTGGTGTTGAGTCTATCTCAATCCTAGCCGCTAAAAACCCTACACCTTTAGTCTGTGAATATAGCTTTGCTGCCTCTGCAGTAGGTTATGTTTCTACTCGTATTAAAATGGCTAAAACACAGAACGTAGTCGCAGTTGTTAAAGCTGGTGGCAAGTTATATCAAGCAGAACAAGAAGTTAAAGTAACCATCGGTGGTTGTGGAGGTTAATCTTCCATTCATTGAACGTTATATTTATACTGAAAAATTAAAGGAATACACATGTCTATTAAAATCAGAATGCGTGGAAAAATTAAAGGCGGAATCGCTGAAGTTAAAGCGCTAATCAAGCACCCTATGGAATCAGGTGCTCGTATGAACAAGAAAACTGGCAAGCCATATCCAGCTAAGTACATTAACACTGTTATAGTTGCTGTAAATGGTAAAACAGAAATTGATGCTCAGTGGTCTGGTTCAGTTTCTGCTAACCCTTACATGGGTGTTAAAGTTAAAGCTAGTAAGGGTGACAAAGTTACTGTTACTGTCGCTGACAACACTGGTGGTACAGGTACTAAGTCAATTAAACTTAAATAATTAAGTTAATTGAGTACTCACTGTTTCGGCAGTGGGTATAAAAATAAATACATATAATAATACTTTTTAAGAAAGAGTTTTCTTCGGAGGAATAGGATGAAGAAATTATTGCTAGTAGCCTTATCATTAGGTGCAACAGCGACAGCTACAGTTTCTATGGCTGCAACTATGAATACGGATCCAGAGCAAAGCAGTCAACAATTAAGAGACTACTTTAAAGCTAAATATCCAACTATTAACATTGCAGATTATAAGAATGGTGCCTATATATTTAGTGCAGACAAAATGTCACAATGGGAAGCTGCTGAAGAGTTCCCTCCATACTTAGATGCTATTGATGCGGGTGAGGCTTTATATGAAAAAGATAAAGCTACATTTGACAAGTGTTTTGGTTCTGACATAACTAAAGTACGTGTTAAGTTTCCACGCTTCAATGATAAAACGAACCAAGTTGAAACCCTTGAAGGGCAAATCAACAAGTGTCGTACAGACGCTGGCTTAAAAGCCTATAAGTGGAAAAAAGGGCCTATCGCTCAAGTTTCTGCCTATTACGCTTATAACGCTCGTGGTCAGAAGATTAACGTTAAAATTAACTCTGAAGGCGCTAAAAAAGCTTTCTTAGCAGGTCAGAACTTCTACGTTCAGCCTCGTGGTCAATTTAACCTTTCTTGTGCAAAATGTCACACTTACAATGCAGGACGTAAAGCTCGTTCTAACATCCTTTCTGCAAACTTGGGTCACACTACACACTTCCCTGTGTATCGTGCTAAGTGGAAGCATTTAGGTACTTTAGAGTATCGTTATACTGGTTGTAACAAAAACATGCGCGCTAAGCCTTTCAAAGTTCAAAGTACTACTTACAAGAACTTAGAATTTTTCGAGGCTTACATGGATAACGGACTAGAAATTAATGGTCCAGGTTACCGTGAATAAATATTAGATTTTTAATCTAATAACTCTAAAAACCCAGTTATGCTGGGTTTTTTTATACCTACCTATAAATAACCCCATAAACCAACCAAACATAGATCTCCCCTGGTTATTTTTATACTTCTAACGCTCTTTCAGCAAGCTTCATTAAATCAGCGTAATTCTTTAAGTAATACCACTCATCTACCTACCATTCTTCTTTAGCAATCACACAAGTTTATATCCTATCAATGTATTATTTTCAAGCATAAAAAAACCACAACAAGTGTGGTTAATTATTTTAAACAGCCTGGGAGCTTAGTAATACTGTAGCATCTGCTCACCTTCATAAATCCAATCCACTCCGTCACGAACCCATTTTTCAATCCGTAAAATAAGCTCTGGATCATTCATTCCTATTTTCTGTGCAATCATAAAGACTTTATCCTGCTCTTCTTGTCCGAAATGCCCATCTTTATACGATAACTTAATTAACTCTTGTAACAAAATAATCTTACAGGGTGCTGTTTTAAATACTACTAAAACATCATCAACATTCATATCGTCTTTATTTAGGTCATACTCGATATCAAATCGAGCACTAAAATCTTTTAAGTAACTAATCTCTTCTTTCGACAAGTCATTGTCTGCATTTGCTAAATTAACTGCTAAATCAAATATAACCTGTCTTTGCTCGTGTGAAAGTCTATTTGCAAACATTTGTATTTCCCCTTGTGCTTTAAAAGCCGTAGATTAATTATTTTTCAATTTGTTCAACATTGCGTACCGCACCAAATGCAGCACTAGTCGTCATCGCACCATAAGCACGCAAAGCAGGTGTTATTTTTCTAGGACGATTTTCAACGGGCTTCCAAGCCATTTTGCCTTTAGCAACCATGGCTTGACGTCTTTCTGCCAATATCTCATCGGTTAAGTCTACATTAATGGAGCGATTAGGAATATCAATCGTAATAGTGTCTCCACTTTCAATTAAAGCAATATTACCGCCTTCTGCCGCTTCAGGTGAAACGTGCCCAATAGACAGGCCTGATGAACCGCCAGAGAAACGACCATCGGTTAATAAGGCACAAGCCTTACCCAAACCTTTAGACTTTAAATAACTGGTTGGGTAAAGCATTTCTTGCATACCTGGCCCACCTTTAGGCCCCTCATAACGAATCAGCACAATATCACCCGGCTTAACATCACCGGCCAAAATACCTGCTACGGCAGTATCTTGGCTTTCAAAAATATTGGCAACACCTGTAAAGACAAATAACTCTTCTTCTACGCCTGCCGTTTTCACAATACAACCATCTTGGGCAATATTACCGTATAGAACAGCCAAACCACCTTCTTTGGTGTAGGCATGTTCAACACTACGAACACAACCATTTTCATCATCTATATCTACCGTTTTCCAGCGCTTAGATTGACTAAAGGCTTCTACTGTACGAATATTACCTGGTGCTGCTTTAAAGAAGGTTTCAACCCCTTTATCTTCAGTTTGTGCAATATCCCATAGTGCTAAAGCCGCGCCCATAGTAGAGGCGTGTACAGTACTCACTTCACGGTGAATTAGCTCAGCTCTATCTAGCTCACCCATAATACGCATGATGCCACCGGCACGGTGAACATCTTCCATATGGTACTTTTTAGAATTAGGGGCAACCTTAACCAAACAAGGTACTCGGCGTGAAATATGATCCATGTCTGACATGGTAAAATCAACTTCTGCTTCATGTGCAATCGCTAGCAAGTGCAATACGGTATTGGTTGAACCGCCCATCGCAACATCTACTGTCATCGCATTTTCAAAGGCTTCTCTTGTCGCAATAGAACGTGGCAACACTGAAAAATCATCTTTTTCATAGTGTGCACGGGTAATTTCCACAATACGTCGCCCTGCTTCTTCAAATAGGTGTTTACGATCGGTATGGGTTGCTAAGGTTGTTCCATTACCAGGTAAGGCAATGCCTAAGGCCTCTGCTAAACAGTTCATAGAGTTTGCGGTAAACATACCCGAACAGGAACCACAGGTCGGACAGGCAGAAATTTCTACATCATCCACATCACCATCTAATACATCATCATCTGCAGCCATCACCATGGCATCCACTAAATCTAGCTTAATTTCAATACCACCCAAAACCGTTTTACCTGATTCCATTGGCCCACCAGTTACGAAGATAGTAGGAATATTTAAACGCATGGCTGCCATCATCATACCAGGGGTGATTTTGTCGCAGTTTGAAATACAAACTAGAGCATCGGCACAATGAGCATTCACCATATATTCTACTGAATCGGCAATTAAGTCACGAGATGGCAATGAATACAGCATGCCATCGTGCCCCATCGCAATACCATCATCTACCGCAATAGTATTAAATTCTTTAGCGATACCGCCCGCTTCCTCAATAATACCGGCAACCAACTGCCCCATATCTTTCAAGTGAACATGGCCAGGAACAAATTGGGTAAAAGAGTTCGCTATCGCAATAATAGGCTTACCAAAGTCTTCTGTTTCCATTCCTGTTGCGCGCCATAACGCACGTGCGCCAGCCATATTTCTTCCGTGGGTACTTGTTCTTGAACGATATTCAGGCATTATTATCTCCTAATGACCATGGCCGATATGCTTTCAAATAGCGACTTCAATGCGATTTTAACTGGGCTAACCAGAAAAGTTACATGAGTCTTAGCATCAGCCTGTTATACTTACTTTATTATTTATATATTCTCTCACAGTTATGTTGCAATCTGAATTAGATTTTATTAAAAACCTGCGTCAAACTTCACCCTATATTTCTCAGCACAGAGGAAAAAAGGTGGTGATTTACCTGCCCAGTGAAATGATAGAAAATGATGCTAATTTACATTGTTTTGTTCAAGATATTGTTCTGCTCAATAACCTAGGCATTAAAACCGTTATTGCCTTAGGTGCAACCCTACAAATTGATAAAGCTTTGGCCTTGAAAGGGCTTGAGTGGCACTCTTCTCAAAACATCAGAATTACCCCACAAGAACATATTTCCACCATTCAAGAAACTATCGGTCTAGTGCGCTCTAAATTAGAAGCCTCCTTTAGCTTAGCTTGCGCAGAGCAACATTCGCCTATCTCGTTAACCTCTGGTAACTGGGTGACTGCTAAACCAAAAGGCATTATTAACGGGGTTAATTTCCAGCAAACAGGTGCTTTACGTAAAATGAATGTTGAAGCGATCGACAGTGCCTTAAACAACAAACAAGTTTGCCTGCTTACCCCGCTTGCCTACGCACAGTCAGGTGAAGTGTTTAACCTAAATACCTTAGAACAAGCTTTTGCTATTTCTGCAAGCCTGCAAGCCGACAAGTTAATGATTTACACGCATCAACAGCAATTAGAAAACCTTCCAAAATCTTTAAACTTGGCTGAAGTAGAACAGTTTTTAACCCAAGAAATTGACCTTTGTTTAGCCGATATTTTAAGCCAAACCTTAAAAGTGGGCGCCACAGTTAAACGTGTTCACCTCATGGATAAAGAAGAACCTAATGCCATGCTGCTCGAGCTGTTTACCCGAGAAGGACTGGGTACCTTAATTTATAATGACCGTTACTATCAAATTCGCCCTGCTCGCTTGGAAGATACGGCGGCTATTCTGTGCTTAATTAAGCCTCTAGAAAATTCTGGTATCCTGACTATTCGTAGCAAGGAATCCGTTGAACGAGATATTAAACAATTCATTGTTGCCGATATTGATGGTCAAATTATTGGCTGCAGTGCTATCTACCCTTATGCAAATAAAATGGCTGAACTCGCTTGCCTAGTCGTTGACCCTGACCATCAAGGTGAAGAAGTTGGCCAACAGTTGTTACTAAAAACAACTGAGCGGGCACTGAAATTAGCACAAACAGGGCTATTTATTTTAACCACGCATACCGACCACTGGTTTAAAGAACAAGGCTTTCAAGAAGCCAAACTAGAAAAACTTCCCCCAGAAAGGCAGGCGACTTATAATGCCGACCGACAATCTAAAATTTTAATTAAAGATATCTAAATTCCATGAACAAAATTATCCATATTAAAGATCGCTTCCGCGGTTTTCTACCCGTTGTTATTGATGTTGAAACCGCAGGGTTTGATGCTAAAACGAATGCCTTAATTGAAATAGCGGCAGTCACTTTAAAAATGGATACGAATGGAATGTTAAATTCTTACCAAACCATTCAAGCCAATGTATTGCCTTTTAAAGGGGCTAAATTAGATAAAAGTGCCCTTAAATTTATTGGTGTTGAAGATCCAACCCACCCTTTTAGAATGGCTGTGTCTGAAAAAATAGCCTTAGAAAAATGCTTCGCACCGATTAATGCCATGCTAAAAGAAACGGGCTGTTCAAAAGCCATTTTAGTGGGCCACAATGCCTTCTTTGATTTAGGCTTTGTAAAGGCTGCCGCTGACAGAGCAAAAGTAAAAAGCCCTTTTCATGACTTTAGTACCTTTGATACGGTTTCCTTAGCAGGCTTGGCTTACGGGCAAACCGTACTGGCTAAAACAATGAAGTGTGCGGAGATAGAATGGGAAAATTCAAAAGCCCATTCTGCAGAATATGACACCGTTAAAACTGCAGAGTTATTTTGCAATATCGTTAACAAATGGCCGCTTGATCCTATCCATGTTGAAAACAAGTTTTAAATTCAATACTATCTTTGCTTAACAATTACGCCCTACCCACCCCTGGCGATTTTAAGGTTGCCAGCATAATTTCCAGACATAAAAAATCCCGCTTCAAGCGGGCTTTTTAATAAATATTGAAAGGTTTAATTAAGCTTCGTTAGCTTTATTTGCTGCTTCCATCATCTTCTTTAGTTCGCCAGACTCGGCTAGTTCCATCGTAATATCACAACCACCTTGTAACTCACCGCCAATATAAAGCTGTGGGAAAGTAGGCCAATCTTGAAACTTTGGAAGATGTTCAAAAATAAGAGGGTCAGCTAAAATGTTTACAAAAGCAAACTTCTCCCCTGTTTCTGCCATGGCTGCTGAAGCACGGCTAGAAAACCCACATGAAGGCATTTGCGGGGTTCCTTTCATATAAATCACCACTGCATTATTAGTGACTTGGTCTTTAATTCTGTCTAAAGTTTCTTGTGTTTGGTCTGCTGGAAGTTCCATCTTTCTCTCCGTTAAACGGGTAATATCAATAATATATTTTACCCTAGTTAATTACTTGGTTATTATAGCAAACAAACGGTTTATCATCAAAACCGTGCTTATACGTATCTAAATTAAAAACCTATTTAAATGGATCAACATGCTTTTGCAACCAAAGTTCTAACAAGGTTGCATGCCAAAGTTTACTGCCTTGAATGGCGGTAAAACTATCTTCCCCTTCTGGATCATCTAGTAATTTTTGAATATAGGCAGGCTCGAAAATACCACGGTTTTGAGCCACTTCACTGGTTAGTGTTACTTTCATCATTTCATAAAAGCCACCACGCACATACTTTAAAGCCGGCATAGGGAAATAACCTTTAGGTCGGTCAATCACTTCATCAGGCACAATACCTCGTGCTATTTTTTTCAACACATACTTAAAATCTTTTAGCTTTAAGCTTTCGGGTGCAGACATGGCTAGCTCAACCAAAGCATGATCTAAAAAAGGTACTCGGGCTTCTAAGCTCCAAGCCATGGTCATATTGTCTACCCGTTTAACAGGGTCATCTACCACCAACGTGGTCGAATCTAAACGCAATACCTGATCTAAAAAGCTATTCGCACCTGGCTCCATTAATTTGTCGTTAATAAAATCAGAAGTCACATCTTCTATATGATATTTGGGCTGAATCATGTCTAACCATTCTTGATGGCTTCGGTCAAAATAAAAGGGGGCAAAGGCATCAACCAAAGGCTGTTCTGGTGTTAAATGTTTTACCGCTTCTGCCATTTGTGGATACCAAAAATAGCCCCCAAAGACTTCATCTGCACCTTGGCCTGACATCACCACTTTAACGTCTTTTGCCACCTGTTCAGACAATAAATAAAATGCTACTGCATCTTGCCCAAACATAGGTTCAGACATTGCATCAATTGCTTCTTGTAAACGAGGCAGCACTTCTTTATTAGCAATTAAATACTTTTTATGGTCAGTTTTATAACGTTCAACAACTAAATCTGAATACTCGAATTCACTGCCTTTTTCTTCTGGTACGTCTTCAAAACCAATCGAAAACGTTTTAATCTCTTTAACGCCTGCCTCCGCTAGCAAAGCCACAATTAAGCTAGAATCTAACCCACCAGAAAGCAGCACACCAACAGGTACATCGGCGGCCGTTAAACGTTTGTAAACCGCCGACTTTAAACGTTCATGCAGTGCATCCAACCACTCTTCTTCAGTGGTATATTGTTGCTGATGAGCTGGGTTATTTTCTAAACGCCAGAACTGCTTTTTGTACATTTGACCATCAGGGTTCACCACCAACCAATGACCTGGTTCTAATTTTTTAATACCTTTTAATAAAGTATATGGCGCAGGAATAACCGCATGCAAAGTAAACTGGTGATGTAACCCAACTGGGTCAATGTCTAAATCAATGCCACCAGACTGAATCAACGCCTGTGTATTAGAAGCAAACCGAACCCCACCTTTCACCGGTGAGTAATACAAAGGTTTAATGCCAAATCGATCACGAGCCATTAACAGCTGTTGCTGGTCATCATCCCAAATAGCAAAAGCGAACATGCCTTCAAAATGTCTAACGCAATCCATTCCCCATTGACGATAGGCTTTTAAAATGACCTCAGTATCTGAATGGCTTTGAAAGGTCTGACCCAATTCAATCAATTCAGTTTTTAAAGCTTCATAGTTATAAATACAACCGTTAAAAACCAGACTAAGTTCTTTGTCCAGCATCGGTTGATGGCCTGCTGCGCTTAAGTCAATAATAGATAAACGTCTATGTCCTAAGCCAACCTGGTCATTTAACCAAACACCACCATCATCAGGACCACGCTTTTCTAAGGAGGCTAACATTGGCTTTAAAATTGAGTTTGATGCTGATTGGCCATCCCAATAAATTTCACCGCAAATTCCGCACATAATTGAACCTTCAAAATTTTAATTATCGTTATTTTAACTGATTATATTTTGAATCCTTTAAAATATACTTCTATTCAAACAACAGACAAGATAGTAAACTTAACAAATGATAACAATTGCAATTACAGGTGGCATTGGCAGCGGGAAATCGGCCGTTTTAAAATGGTTTGAAGCGCAAAGCATTCCAACCATTAATGCTGACCTAGTTGCTCGTCAAGTTGTCGAAAAAGGACAACCAGGCTTAACGGCGATTACAGAGCATTTTAATAAGCATGAAATTATTAATGAACAAGGCACGCTTGATAGAGTGGCATTAAGGCATATTATTTTTAATGATACGCAAGCTAAAACAACCCTAGAAAATATCTTACACCCACTTATTAGAGCCGAAATACAGTCTCAACTAGCTACTTTGAAACAAAACCAAACCGCTATTTGTGCCATTGAAATCCCTTTATTAACCGAAACAGGCAAACCAGATTATATCGATCAAGTTTGGGTGGTGGATTGCCAAGCTGAAACACAAATTCAGCGAGCAATGGTGAGAAGTCAGCAGCAAGTAAATCAAAAAGATCAAGAATCTAGGCCAACATTAAGCAGACAAGAGGTTGAAAAAATTATTGCTAGCCAAGCGAGTAGAGAAGAAAGAAAAGAAATTTCAGACGTATTGATTAATAGTGACCTCTCTCTTAATGAGATGTACAATCAACTAGACAAGGCTTTACAAAATATTCGAACACTGCATACAGCACCATAATAGCTCAAAAGCAACAAATTCTACGTTAAGGACAAACCATGCCCTATAAAATTACTGCAGAACGAGACCAACAACAATTTACCGCCATCGTTGCCAAAAAAAGATTGCCACATGTCATCATTAAAAATCTAGTCGCCTTAAAGTTAACCTTAACCGACCTAACAACCATTGTTCAACAAAGCCAGGCAAACCCTTTAATGATTGTCAGCGAAACTGATTTCACTGAAATGGTGGCGCAGCAACCCTGCTTAGATATGATTTACGAATCAATAGTACTACATAATAATAGCCGAATTTATTACCACACCAACTGGACAGTCGGCCAAAACAGTTGGCAGCTAATGACTCAACAATTAGACTATTACCATATTAAAGTTAGTACAATTGAAGGGCCTGATCCAAGCATCACTTTTAAAGAAATTATTGATTTATAAAAGCAGGCTTCACACTAACTTGCCTTTAAAACAATAAATTAGAACGACTGGCCTAGGGCAAGTTTAATCTTTTCATTTGCTTCTGGAAATGGATAATTGTCTAGCTCAGCCAAGGACACCCACCTAATTTTTTGACCTTCACAGCCAGCAGGGTTGCCCTTAAAGTGCTCGGTTACAAATACATTTAGCTCTACGTTGGCATGACCATACAGCCAAGGAATAATAACTAAAGGTTGCCACGAATGTGTTTCAACACCCACCTCTTCCAAAAACTCACGAATAAGGGCTGGCTCTAGCGCTTCTCCCTGCTCGACCTTTCCTCCTGGAAACTCCCAATAATTGGCATAGTCTTGATGAGTTTGCCTCAAGGAAATTAACACTTTATCTTGTCTTTTCAATACGCCTACCACAATTTTAATTTGTTTCATACTCAGTCTCTCTATTGGAAAGTTACTTGTTTTATCAAGGCGAAAAAAATGCCTATAAAGCCAAAAATCGCCAGGGGTGGTATCAGTATCAAAATGATCCGTCATACTCAATCAAAAATGACTATCTCGAATTATAGTATTTATTGTTGACCACTTGCTTTCATTTTGGCTAAACAATTTTTACCCCCTATATCAGGTTTATTCGTTAAAATAAGCCTTTAATTTTATTGAGACCGTATCATGAGCCAATTTTGGAGTGACCTTGTTCACAAACTGACCCCTTATGTTCCCGGCGAACAACCTAAAATAGATAACCTGATTAAACTCAATACCAATGAAAACCCGTACTCCCCTTCGCCAAAGGTTAATCAAGCCATTGCTAAAGCTAATAATGGCAAGCTAACCCTTTACCCTGACCCAGGTGCAAGCGACCTTAAGCAGTCTATTGCAGACTACTATCAGCTAAACAGCAACCAGGTATTTGTAGGAAATGGCTCTGATGAAGTCTTGGCGCATGCTTTTTTAGGGCTGTTAAAACAAGACAAACCTATTTTATTTCCAGACATCACCTATAGTTTTTACCCTGTTTACTGTGGCCTTTATGAAATTGAATTTAATAAAGTACCTTTAAATGACAACTTTGAAATAAACCCCGAAGACTATGCCATTGAAAATGGTGGCATCATTTTTCCCAACCCCAATGCGCCAACGGGTTTATTACTGGGTTTAACCGCCATTAAAAAGATACTAAACAGTAACCCAAATTCTGCCGTGATTGTAGATGAAGCCTATATTGATTTTGGGGGTGAAACAGCTATTAGCCTGGTGCAGGACTATCCAAACTTACTGGTCATTCAAACCTTTTCAAAATCTCGTGCCTTAGCGGGATTACGCATTGGCTTTGCCGTAGGACACCCTGATTTAATTGAAGGGCTAGAGCGTATTAAGAATAGCTTTAACTCCTACCCAATGGACAGATTAGCGATTCCAGCAGGTGTAGCGGCGATGGAAGATAAAGACTATTTCAAGCAAACTTGCCAAGCTATTCAAAGCACACGAACACAGCTTAGCCAGTTTTTAACCGAGCATAATTTTACGGTATTGCCATCACAAGCTAACTTCGTTTTTGCAAAACATGAAAGTCATTCTGCTGAAGACATTGCCCAAGCATTACGTAAACAAAATATTATTGTGCGCTATTTTAATCAACCTAGAATTGATGAGTATTTACGCATTACCATTGGCACAGACGAACAAAATGAACAGCTTTGCCAAGCCTTGAAAGATATTTTAAAGCCTTAAACACTAAACGTAAAAAGGACCTACAAAGGTCCTTTTTAATAACTGCCAAACCCAAAAACCGCCAGGGGTGGTGTCTAATTAACGACCCACCCCTGGCGGTTTTTGACTTTCAAACTCATCATATTTTAACAATATTCTTGAATTCGCATATTAACTACGATATTCTGCATTAATCTTAACGTAATCATAAGAGAAATCAGTCGTCCAAACCGTTTCCTTTACCTTTCCACGGTTCAATACAATTCTAATTGTAATATCGGTTTCATTCATCACGGCCTGGCCCGCTTCTTCGGTATAGCTGCTGGCTCGTCCACCATTCTCTACCAATAAAACATCGCCTAAATAAATTTGAAGCGTGTCAACATTCAAGCTTTCAACGCCCGAACGCCCGACTGCCGCCAAAATACGACCCCAGTTTGGGTCTGATGCAAATAAAGCCGTTTTAACCAAAGGTGACAAGGCAACAGTATTAGCAACTTGTAAAGCTTCTTCTACGGTATGGGCACTTTCTACTTCAATAGACACAAACTTAGTCGCCCCTTCACCATCACGAATAATTTTTTGTGCTAAGTCCGTCATGCACTCATGCATTGCCGCTGAAAACTGCTTAAAGGCGGCTGAATCTACCGAGTCAATTACCGGCATATCAGCTTGCTGTGTTGCAGTTAAAGTGCAGGCATCATTCGTTGAAGTGTCGCCATCGACCGTAATACGGTTAAAGGATTGGTTGATAGCTGAAGTCATAATCGTTTGTAAACAGGCTTGGGTAATCTTGGCATCGGTCGCCACAAACCCTAGCATAGTTGCCATATTAGGGTGGATCATCCCCGAGCCTTTCGAGCAACCTGTCAAGGTAACGGTATGACCTTCTATATCAATCACTTTGCTGTAAGTTTTTGCCACTAAGTCAGTGGTTAAGATACCTTCTGAAGCTTCTTTCCAATGAGTAGCTGCCAGATTTGCCACCGCCATTGGCATGGCCATTTCAATTTTGTCCATCGGTAAGTTTTCACCAATAACGCCTGTTGAAAAAGGTAAGACTTGATTTGCATCACAACCTAGCTCATCGGCTAGTAAAGAACAGGTTTGCATGGCATCATCCATGCCCTGCTTTCCCGTACCCGCATTGGCATTGCCACTGTTAATCACCAAGGCGCGAATATTATGCTGATGAGTCACTGCCAATAGGTTTTGCTTGGCCAAGGTCACCGGTGCGGCACAAAAGGCATTCTGCGTAAAGGTGGCCACAGTAATAGCTTCTTCAACAAATTGAAGCACGACAAAGTCTTCTGTACCCGACTTTTTAATTTTAGCTGCTGTTGTGCCAAGGTAGACACCTGCAACAGGATGTAAATTAATATGACTCATTATTTTTCTCTCCAAAATAAAAAAGCCCTGTCCAAAAAACAGGGCTTCTTCAAAATTTAATCACTTTCATCTTAGCGATTTTTTATTGTGGAGTCAAGCTTGTGCAAAACACGACTAACTTAACTTACCATGACATTGCTTATACTTTTTACCCGAACCGCAAGGGCAAGGTTCATTACGCCCTACTTTAGGCATCTCTCGCTTAAAGGTTCTATCTTCTACAACCGTATCATCATTCACTTCATCTGCTGAAGGGTGCGTGGCTTCTAGATGATCTGGGCGCTCTGCAATTTGCGCTTCTTCAAATTCGGTTACATCTTCTGAACTTTGAATTTGCACCTGCATTAGGGTCAAGGTGGTTTCAAAAACAACATCATTCAAGAAATTACCAAACATTTCAGCTGATGTTTTGCGATACTCTTGAAAGGGGTCTTTTTGAGCAAAGCCTTTTAGGTGTATCCAACCACGTAAATAATCCATTTCATTTAGATGGTGACGCCATTGCTGATCAATAGTTCGCAACAAGACTTCTTTTTCAAAACGATGACGAGTATCTTCATCTAATGGGCTCATTTTAGCTAAATACAGTGCTTTTAGCTCAGTATTAATTTTTTCTTTCAAGGTCTCTTCATACAATGACTTATCCTTGTTAACCCATTCTTGAACCGCTAATTCAACTGAAAGCTCTTCTTTTAAGGACGCTTCTAAGCCCACTAAATCCCATTGCTCTTCTAAGCTACCTGGTGGGACAAATTTCTCCATCATCACATCAATAGCACTTTCTCTTAATGAATCAATGACTTCAGAAATTTCTGATTCTTCCATTAATTCATTACGTTGTGAGTAAACAACCTTGCGCTGTTCGTTTGAAACATTATCAAACTTCAGTAAGTTAGCTCGCTCGTCTTGGTGCATTCTTTCAACTTGCTTTTGTGCACGTTCAATAGATTTTGTCACCATATTATGCTCAATGGCTTCATCTGATTTCATGCCCAAACGACGCATCATATTTTTAACTTTTTCTGAAGCAAAACGACGCATTAGGTCATCATCTAATGAAAGGTAAAAACGAGTCATACCTGGGTCACCTTGACGACCGGAACGACCACGCAACTGGTTATCAATACGTCGAGATTCATGACGTTCAGAACCAATGACCATCAAGCCACCTGCCTCTAATACATCGTGGTGTCGTTGCTGCCAGGCAGTTTTAACGTCGGCAATATGTGCTTCTGAAGGATTATCTAAAGCATCTAGCTCTACTTCTAGGTTTCCACCCAAGACAATATCAGTACCACGACCAGCCATGTTGGTAGCAATAGTGATGGCACCAGGACGACCAGCTTCTGCAATAATAATCGCTTCACGACCATGCTGCTTTGCATTTAATACATTATGCTGAATTTTTGCTTTGTTCAAAAGTTCGGAAAGTACTTCAGACATATCAATAGAAGCCGTTCCCACTAGAATAGGCTGCCCTGTCTTATGAATTTTGATGATATCTTTGACAATAGCATTAAATTTTCCTTCAATATCTAAGAAAATGAAGTCTGGCTTATCTACTCTTTTGGGTTCTACATTAGTCGGAACCACCACCACTTCTAAATCATAGGTTGATAAAAACTCACCCGCTTCTGTATCCGCGGTTCCAGTCATACCAGACAGTTTTCCATATTGACGAAAGTAGTTTTGAAACGTGATCGAAGCATAGGTCTGACTTTCAGGCTGTATAGTAACGCCTTCTTTTGCCTCTACCGCTTGGTGCAGCCCACTTCCCCAGCGTCGACCGGCCATTTTTCGACCCGAAAATTCATCGATAATAATAACTTCGCCATCTTGCACCAGATAATCGGCATTGACTTCAAACAATAAATTGGCGCGCAAGGTTGCATTAACTAGCGTCATTAACCCTACATTTTCAGGAGAATACAGTGAATCAAATTCTTCAAAAATACCCGCTTCAATTAAAATCCCTTCTACTTTGGAATAACCATCATCGGTTAAGTGAATTTGTTTTGTTTTCTCATCAATAACATAGTCGCCAGTTGAAGTTTTTGTCTCTTTATTTTCTTCACCACGCTCCAGCTTATCAACGATTGGCAGCATACTTTTATATAATTCAGACTTATCTTCTGCAGGACCTGAAATAATCAAAGGGGTTCTGGCTTCATCAATTAAAATTGAATCTACCTCATCAATAACCGCAAAGTTTTGAGGGCGCATAACACGTTCTTCAGCAAAAATGGCCATGTTATCGCGAAGATAATCAAAACCAAATTCATTATTAGTACCATAGGTAATATCAGATTGGTAAGCCGCCTTCTTTTGCTCTGACGACTGACCCGATAAAATAACCCCCGTATTCAGCCCTAAAAACGCATACAACTGACCCATTTGCTCAGCATCACGAGCAGCTAAATAGTCATTCACAGTAATAACATGGACACCATTTCCTGCTAAAGCATTTAGATAGACGGGTAAGGTAGCAACTAACGTTTTACCTTCACCTGTACGCATCTCAGCAATATCGCCTTCATGAAGCACCATGCCACCAATCATCTGTACATCAAAATGACGTAATTCTAAAGTACGTAAACTGGCTTCACGAACCACAGCAAAAGCTTCTGGCAAGATATCATCTAACGTCTTTCCATCTGCTAACTGTTGCTTAAATACTTCTGTTTTGGCCTTAAGTTCGTCATCATTTAACGATTGCAAAGCCGCTTCATAACTATTAATTAGTTGAATTCTTTTGTTGTATTTTTTAAGCAGGCGGTCGTTACGACTACCGAAAATTTTTGTGAAGAAGGACAAGGCCATTTTTGTAAAAATCCATATTTAAGTAGAAATGAAATATTGGCAAATATAGTACCATATTTATTCTATTTTTATGAGATGCAAATATAAAAAAGGCCAGCATTTGCTGGCCTTTTAAAAACGCTAAAAATTAAGCAGATATTTTACTGGTACCATAATCAATTGGTGGCTCTTGATCGCGGTAATCTACTATCTCATAAGCCGACTTATCTGCCATTAATGCTCTTAGCAATTGGTTATTTAAAGCATGTCCAGATTTGTGGGCTGTAAACTCACCTACAATAGCATGACCTGCCATAAATAAATCGCCCACCGCATCTAAAATTTTATGGCGAACAAACTCATCTTTATCACGCAAGCCTTCTTCGTTCATCACACCACTGTCATCTAAACCAATCGCATTGTGTAGACCTGCGCCTAGGCCTAAATTCTTAGACCTTAAATATTCCATATCCTTCATAAACCCAAAGGTTCTAGCACGACTCACTTCTTTGAAATAAGCGGTTGATGAAAAATCTAAGGTCATACTTTCAGCTGTGTTATCAAAAGCAGGGTGATCAAATTCTATTGAAAAGTTTAATTTAAAGCCTTCATAAGGCGTAAAAGTAGCCACGCCTCCTTTATCATTTGAAACAGAGACTTCCTTTAAAATTCGCAAGAAAGATTTCGGGGCATCCTGTAATTCAATACCGGCAGCTTGTAACAAGAACAAAAAGTGTGCGGCACTGCCATCCATAATAGGCACTTCATCTGAAGTAATATCAATATAAACATTATCAATACCCACGCCTGCCAAGGCTGACATAAGGTGTTCGATAGTTGCAATCTTCACCTTAGAGCCAGCTATATCTCGAACAATAGTGGTACATAAGGTAGTTTCACCAACAAGATTAGGGGAAACAGGGAATTCAACGATAGGGTCAACATCAACTCGTCGAAAAACAATACCCGTATTAATAGGGGCGGGGTGCAAAGTCAAAATAGCTTCATGACCTGTATGCAGGCCAACGCCCTTTGCTTTTATCTTGTTAGAAAGTGTTTTTTGTTTCACGAAATAAGACCCGTCATTCTATTTTTAATATAGGAAGCATTTTACCAGACTCGCCTTGTTTCTGGGAACAAAAGTTCAACTAGCTAGATTAGCTAAACCAATTAAAAATAGACTTAAAAACTGGCTTTAAACCAACTTTTCATACTATCCAAAATAGAGCCTGCATCCATCGGTTTTGAACCCTCTTCTTCAGGCTGTACTTTATAAACTGTGTTCTGCTGTGCATAATGCAACAGGCCGACAGTAGTCGCAAAAGAAGGGCTAGAAATTTCTTCTTTCAAACCTTTAACATCTGTAGGAACCCCCAAGCGAACAGGCATATGAAAAACTTCTTCAGCAAGCTCCACAGCGCCTTCAACTAAGGAACTTCCTCCTGTTAAAACGATTCCTGCAGCAATTTTATCTTCAAACCCTGCTCGACGAAGCTCAGCTTGAATAAGTTGAAATAGTTCTTCATAACGAGGTTCAATGACTTCTACCAAGGTATGGCGAGATAAGCAACGAGAAGGTCTATCGCCCACTGAGGCAACTTCAATTTCTTCATCTGTCGCAATGAGCTGTGGCAAAGCACAAGCATATTGACGTTTAATTTTTTCTGCAGCTGCTGTCGGTGTTCTTAAAGCAACGGCAATGTCATTAGTGACCTGGTCACCCGCAACAGGGATAACGGCTGTGTGGCGAATGGCGCCATTCTGAAAAATAGCAATATCAGTCGTACCACCCCCAATATCAACCAAGCAGACACCGAGCTCTTTCTCATCTTCAGACAAGACCGCTTCAGATGAGGCCAGTTGCTCTAAAATAAGTGCATCTACCTTTAAGTCGCATTTTTCAACACACTTTGTAATATTTTGAGCGGCACTAACAGAACCTGTCACCATATGTACTTTGGCTTCTAATCGTACACCTGACATACCAATCGGCTCACGAATGCCACCTTGGCTATCAATCATAAATTCTTGTGGCAAGATATGAAGTACTTCTTGATCACCTGGAATGGCAATGGTCTGTGCGGCATCAATAACGCGCTGAACATCTTCTTCTTGTACTTCTTGATTGCTAATGGCAACCATGCCATTTGAGTTAAAACTACCAATATGACTACCGGCAATACCCACTGAAACAGACTTAGCTTTAACGCCAGACATACGCTCAGCACCATCAATAGCATGCTGAATGGATTCTACCGTCGCATCAATATTCACAACCACACCCTTCTTCAAGCCTTTGGAGGGGTGTGTTCCCAAACCAATCACTTCAATAGAACCATCGTCTTTTATTTTACCGACAATGGCGGCTATTTTTGAAGTACCAATATCTAAACCAATTACCACGTTAGATTGTGTAGATTGTTGCTTCTTTGCCATCTTTTTTTGAGCCTTCAGTATGCTTGAATTTAGAGTTTCTTAGGGTCGTTTTTTTGTTTGACTACGAAGCCATTACTATAGCGTAAATCATACAATTTTGCTTGTTTTCTTAGGGAGCGTTTTATTTTAGGGTAGGCTTCAATAAACAGGTCTATTTTAGCTTGCCAGTTTTTATAACCTACTCTAACACTCGTGCCTGACATAAAATTAATTAACCAACTGCTATCTACTTGCTGTTCAATACTTTGAATAAGCCAACCGAGTTTTCCAAAAGATTTTTGAAAAGCAACAAGATGTTTAAGTAAATCTTTAGAGTTTTTATCCTCCCCGCTTAAGATAACGTAACCCTGAAAGGGCTTAATGGATCTAGGGTAAAAAATATCACCATTTTGGTTTAATAAAGCATCATCTCCCCAACGAACAATAGGGTTTTGCTCTTCAATACTCACAGCAAGTGTTCCCGGCCATTTTCTAGTGACGGTGGCTTTATACACCCAGTCCAACTGTAACAATTTAGCATGCAACGAGCTCAAATTTAAGCGCCAAAACTCTTGGCCGATATAAGGCTGTAAAACCTGATCGACCTGCTCTGATTTTAGTTGCTTTAAAGGCGTTAGAATTCGGTATTCTTGCAACATACGACCCTGAAAAAATAGCAACCAAGCCAGGCCAATGAAGATTAGCAAGGTTAACACAGCAGTAACCAGCTTACGTTTGGCCATCATTTATGCATTCCCTATTTTGCTTGAATCGACATCAGTAACAATACAACCAAGTCTGGGAATGAAAGCCCTATCGCCTTAGCTGCCATCGGAACCAAACTATGATCTGTCATGCCTGGCACGGTGTTCAATTCAATTAACCAAGGCTGATCCTCTTCATCAAGCATAATATCTACTCGCCCCCAACCTTCTGCACCCAGTACATCAAACCCTTGCAAACTTAAAGCCTGCATATGCTGTTCAACACCAGACGCTAAAGTCACTGGGCAAATATACTGCGTATCATGGGTTTTATATTTGGCATCAAAATCATAAAAATCATGATCTGTTTTTAACTCAATTAAAGGCAAGGCATGGCCGTCAATGACGGCACAGGTAAATTCACGACCCGTTATCCATTTTTCAATTAATATTTCAGAATCATAACCTTGCGCAAAGCTAACTGCATCCGTTAATTCTGCTAAGTTATTGGCTTTGCGCATACCGATACTTGACCCTTCTCGAACAGGCTTCACAATGACTGGGAAACCCATATCAAAAGTATCTGCCTCAAAAGGATTTAAAGGCGACACTCTTTTAAAAGGTGGCGTGGCAATATCTACCCCTTTCCATAGCCACTTAGTTCTTAATTTATCCATCGCCAAGGCAGAAGCCGCTTGACCACTGCCTGTATAAGGAAGATTTAAAGAATCTAAAATGGCTTGCACACCACCATCCTCGCCCCAGCGGCCATGAATAATATTAAACACACTGTCATACTTTCCAGACAGGTCAAGCAACTGCTCAATACGAGTCACATCAATTAAAGTAGCATTTACTTGCTTTGAAATTAAGGCATCATAGACAGCTTTCCCACTATTTAAAGACACTTCTCGCTCTGCCGCAGTACCCCCCATAATAACGGCCACTCTGCCTAAGTCTATTTGAGCAGCGCCATTTACTTTAGATAATAAGGCTGAATAACTAGGCATCTTCGGTCCATTTTTTAGCGACTTGGCCAATATCACCCGCTCCCATCACCAAGACAACATCATCATCCATTAGAACGTTTTCTGCAATGCCCTCTAAGCTATCAAAGGTTTCAGCATGTACACTTTCTTTTTTTCCCAATAAACGCAATGATTGTAACAAAGCTTTAGAGTCAAATGCCGTCAGGGGCGTTTCACCCGCTGGGTAAACTTCGGCTAGAATCAGTAAGTCAGGCACCATTAGGGCCTGCACAAATTCATCAAATAAATCACGGGTTCGTGAATAGCGGTGTGGTTGAAAAACCAATACTAAACGTTTTCCAGGGAATGCCTCTTTTGCGGTTTTTAAGGTGGCTTCAAGCTCCGTTGGGTGATGACCATAATCATCGACCAAGGTAATATTTTTACCGCCAACCATACGATTTGGATAAACCTCAAAACGACGCCCCACCCCTTTAAAGTCAGCCAGCCCTTTTTGAATATCAGCAACCGATACATCTAATTCTAATGCCACGGTAATGGCGGCCAATGAGTTTAAAACATTATGATCACCCGGTTGCGCCAAGGTAACGTCAAACGGGTCTATATCGTAGGCTTCAACAGTAAAGTGCATAATCAAGCCATCCGCCTTAACATTGACGGCTCTCACATCGGCATTTTCGCTGAAACCATAGGTAAAAATTTTACGAGAGAGTTTTGGTAAAATAGCCTGGATATTGACATCATCAATACACAAAATAGCCATACCATAGAAAGGTAGGCGGTGAATAAATTCAATAAAGGTATTTTCTAATACCTGATAATCGCCTTGATAGGTTTCCATGTGATCTTGATCAATATTGGTCACCACAGACATCATAGGGGAAAGGTGTAGGAAAGAGGCATCCGACTCATCTGCTTCGGCCACCAAATATTTACTGGCGCCTAAACGTGCATTGGAATCTACCTGCTTTAACTTGCCACCTATTACAAAAGTAGGATCTAGCCCACCTTGTGTTAAGACTGCTGCTGTTAAGCTAGTCGTTGTGGTTTTTCCATGAGTACCCGAAATAGCAATACCAAAACGCATTCTCATCAATTCGGCTAACATCGCCGCTCTAGGAATCACAGGGATACGCATTTCACGAGCATAATCTACTTCTGGGTTGCCATCAGCAATCGCTGTCGATACCACGACCACATCACAAGTCTTAACCTGTTCCGCTTCATGGCCAATTTGAATTTGTGCGCCTAAAGACTTTAACCTGACGACCGTCGGGTTCATTTTAATATCTGATCCAGAAACGGTATAACCCAGGTTTAAACAAACCTCGGCAATCCCTGCCATACCAACGCCGCCAATACCGACAAAATGAATTTTGCTTATATAATCTTTCATGTTTTGCTCAATGCCTAATCACTTACGTATATTTTAGGCTATATGATACAAAATACTAGGTCGGCCTGTGCCAGTTTTCAGCTAAAACTTAAAACGAATGGGCAGGCGTTATTAAAGGGTGGGAAGAAAGTGGTAGAAAGTAATCAAGAGACATAAAGGAAGTAGGTTAGGTTTAACCTACTTAAGCACGATAGCTTAAAAAAGAATTGCAGCAACATCTCACAGCAACATTTCTTTGGCTTCTTGAATAGCTTTGACCAAACAATCAATATCGGCTAAATTATTATAGACCCCAAAAGAGGCTCGCATTGTAGAAGGCACCTTAAACTTTTGCATCACCGGCATCGCACAATGATGACTCGCACGCAAGGCAATCCCATCTTGATCCATTAAGGTTGCCATATCATGCGGATGCACACCTTCAATCGCAAAAGAGACAACCCCTCCTTTGTGCTTAGCCTGACCGATAATACGCAGGCCATCAATGGTTAATAGCTGTTCGGTTGCATACTTGAGCAAACCATCTTCATATTCGGCTATTTCAGCTAAGCCAATACTTTGAACAAAATCAATCGCTGCACCTAAACCTATAGCACCAGAGATATTAGGCGTACCCGCTTCAAACTTATAAGGTAAAACATTAAATTTGGTTTGCTCAAAGGTAACTGAATAAATCATATCACCCCCACCTTGGTAAGGCGGCATTTCTTCCAACAAGGCTTGCTTACCAAACAATACCCCTATACCGGTTGGGCCATACATTTTGTGTGCTGAAAAAGCATAAAAATCACAGCCAATATCTTGAACATCAACCGCTAAATGCGGCACAGATTGCGCGCCATCAATCAATACTTTCGCGCCTACAGCATGGGCTAAGGCGGTCATTTCTTTAACAGGGTTAATTGTGCCTAGTGCATTTGAAACATGCACAATAGATACAAACTTAGTTTTGCTCGATAACATACTTTTAAAGTCATCTAAACAAATTTCACCCAAATCATTAATGCGCAGAATACTTAAGATAATACCTAATTCATCACGCAAAAACTGCCAGGGCACAATATTAGAATGATGCTCCATTTCAGTAATGATAACTTCATCACCTGGCTTTAGGTTTTGTTTTCCCCAACTACTGGCGACCAAGTTAATAGACTCTGTTGTGCCGGCTGTAAAAATAATTTCTTGAGTGGCTGAAGCATTCAAAAATTGGCGCGTTTTTTTACGTGCACCTTCAAATAAATCGGTCGCTCGTTCACTTAAACCATAAACGCCACGATGTACATTGGCATTTTCAGAGGTGTAATAACGAGTAATGGCATCAATCACAGATTGAGGTTTTTGAGAGGTCGCACCATTGTCCAAATAGACCAAAGGCTGACCATTTTCAGTCTGCTGCAAAATAGGGAATTGTGCTCGAATATCAGTGAAATTTATACTCATAAAAACCTTTAAATTTTAACGGGCTACATCAGCCAAAGAAGCTAATTTATTATTTACCTGCAGGGTTAACCATTTTTTAATATCAGCCGAACCAATTAGGTCTAAAGGTTCTAACAAGAAAGCTTGAGTAATTAAATTTAGTGCATCGGCTTTCCTAATACCCCTTGCTTGGCAGTAGAACAGCTGATTTTCATCTATTTGACCAGAAGCGCAACCATGCGCGCACTTCACATCATCGGCATAAATTTCTAACTGAGGTTTGGTGTCCATCTTGGCTTCATTAGACAACAACAGATTTTTATTTTCCATTAAACCATTGGTTTTTTGAGCATCTTCTGCCACATAAATCATGCCGTTAAACACACCTCGTGCTTGCTGATAAAGGACAAACTTATGCAACTGCTGACTATTGCCATGCGGTTGATTATGTTGCGTGATGGTTCTTGAATCACAAACTTGCTTGCCTTCCACTAATACAACAGAGTTCTGACTGGTTTCGCAGTATTCTGCATTCATTTCCACTACATTCATATGACGAGAAACCAAAGCCCCTAAGCTGATATAAAAACTCTGAAAGTCAGACTGCTTACCTTGGGTTACCCCTTGGTTTTTAAAGTAAAAGCTCTGCCCGTTCAAGTTTTGCAACACATACTGTTTAACCTGCGCCTGCTCTTTTAATTCAAACTGCTGGTAGCCATTTGAAAACTGGACAGAATTATCTAAGGTAATATGCTGCTGAATAAAGCTACACTGTGCTTGCTCATTGACCACAACCTTCATACCCAACGACTCTACGCCAGGCTGAGTTGATACTTGAGCAATCAAAATAGGAGTTTCCACCCAAGCTTTTGGTTGAACTTGAACAGAAAGTGTTTGAGTCGATAGCATGGCATACAAGGCTTGAAAGGCATCTTGTGGCTGAAAGCTTAAAGGAGCAGATTGCAACGTAATTTCACAACCTTTAGGGGCGTTCGATAAAGTATCAGACAAGGTTTCTGAAAAAACACCATCTACAAAAACAAGTTTAAAACAATCAAAGCTAGGCAAGTGGTCTTTCAGCTGATTAGCTAATACCACCCCTGGCGATTTTTGGCTTTGCAAGGCATTCATCCAACCGCTCAAAGGCGTATACTGCCAGTCTTCATGCCTTCTGGTTGGCAAGCCTTGTTCACTCAAATAAGCTTGTGCTGTTTTACGAATACGCTGAACATCTGCAGGCTCTTGCGCCATTAACTCGTTAGATACACCAAGGTAATGTTCAATGGCTTTTAAAGCAATAGGACTTTGCTTAGGTGCAGGCTTGTTAATTTTTGTCGTCATATAAAAAAGTCTTTAACGTTAAATGTTGGCTTGTGCATGAAATGCTTGGACGATTTGATCGTAACCATTCTCTTCAAGCTCATGAACCAATTCAAAACCACCTGTTTTAATGATTTGACCATCATATAAAACATGGACAAAATCTGGCTTAATGTAATCCAATAAACGTTGGTAGTGGGTTACGACAATAAAACTACGCTCATCACTTCGCAACGAGTTCACACCATTAGCAACGACTTTCATCGCGTCAATATCTAAGCCTGAATCGGTTTCATCTAAAATACATAGCTTAGGCTCTAACAATGCCATTTGAAAAATGTCGTTACGTTTCTTTTCACCACCTGAAAAGCCAACATTAACAGAGCGTTCTAGTAAATCTTTACGCATGCCCATTAATTCGATCTTCTCTTGTGCAAACTCGTCAAAGTCAAACATGTCCAACGCAGGCTGACCACGCTCTTCACGAATAGCATTAACAGAAGTTTGTAAAAATAGCTTGTTGCTAACACCAGGGATTTCTACCGGATATTGAAAGGCTAAAAACACCCCTTTACGCGCACGATCTTCTGCATCAATATCTAATAGGTCTTCGCCATCAAACTGAATAGACCCTTCGGTCACTTCATAGTCTTCACGACCCGCTAGCACACTAGAAAGTGTACTTTTTCCGGCACCATTTGGCCCCATAATGGCATGCACTTCACCCGCTTTAATTTGCAAGTTTAAGCCTTTAAGTATTTGCTTACTTTCATCTTCAGCCACTTGGGCTTTTAAATTTTGTACATCTAATAACATGGTTAATTCTGTCCTTAAAAACGGGAAGTTAGGCGGGTTATCCTACCGAGCCTTCTAAACTAATGGCCAACAATTCTTCGGCCTCTTGTGCAAATTCTAGTGGTAATTCTTTAAATACGTCTTTACAAAAACCATTCACAATCATTGAAATGGCATCTTGCTCACTAATGCCTCGCTGCTTGCAATAAAACAACTGGTCTTCACCAATTCGTGATGTTGTGGCTTCATGCTCCATCTTGGCAGTGGCATTTTCTACTTCAATATAAGGAAAAGTATGCGCACCACATTTATCGCCAATCAACATCGAATCACACTGTGTAAAGTTACGCGCATTGTCCGCTGAAGGTAAAATTTTAACCAAACCACGGTAAGTGTTTTGTGACTTACCGGCGGACAACCCTTTAGAAATAATCGTACTACTGGTATTCTTGCCAATATGAATCATTTTTGTACCCGTATCGGCTTGCTGACGCTGGTTCGTTAGGGCAACAGAATAAAACTCTCCAATGGAATAGTCACCTTTTAAAATGCAGGTTGGGTACTTCCAGGTAATGGCAGAACCCGTTTCGGCTTGTGTCCAAGATAACTTGGCATAATCACCTTCGCAAATACCACGCTTGGTGACAAAGTTTAAAATTCCCCCTTCAGAGTTTTCATCACCAGGGTACCAATTTTGTACGGTTGAATATTTTACTTCTGCTTTTTCATGAACCACCACTTCGACTACCGCGGCATGCAGTTGATAAGCATCTCTTGCGGGTGCAGAACACCCCTCTAAATAACTTACATAACTACCTTTTTCGGCAATCAAAATAGTCCTTTCAAACTGACCTGTTTTGGCTTCGTTAATACGAAAGTAGGTTGATAATTCTATCGGGCAACGTACATTTTCAGGAATATAAACAAAGGTTCCATCGGAAGCAACGGCTGAATTTAAGGTAGCAAAGAAGTTGTCATGATAAGGCACAACCGTTCCCAGATACTTTTGAACCAATTCAGGATGCTCTTGAACCGCTTCTGAAAAAGAACAGAAGATAATACCCAATGCCTCTAAGTCAGCACGTTTAGTAGTTGAAACCGAAACCGAGTCAAAAATAGCATCTACGGCAATATTAGTGTTTTCATCATCATTACCTACAACAGGCACACCTAAGGCTGCAAAAGTTTTGGCTATTTCATCATCTTGCTCTGAAATTTCAGCGGCTTTTTCTTCAGGTGTAGCAGTGTCGCAAGCTGAACATTCAGGGGCAGAGTAATAACTATAGTCCTGGTAGTCTAAGGGCTGATACTCTAGATGTGCCCAGTGCGGCTCCTTCATGGTTAACCAGTGATGGTAAGCTTTTAAACGAAAATCTAGCATCCATTGCGGCTCATTCTTTTTCGCTGAAATAGCGCGCACAACCTCTTCGTTTAATCCTCTTGCAAAGGTTTCAACGTCGGTAGTAGTAATAAACCCTTCTTTATAGCTAGATTTACTGCCAATTAAATCATCAATTTCTTGGTACTGAGTCGGTCCGGACATAACTTATTTCTATCTAATTTTTAATATCCTAGTATTCTAGTCGGTTATTCAGTTTTTGTCTAGTTTCGGACAGAATGAATACCCATAAAACACCAAAAATTTATTTTTATAGACAAGCGCCAAATGAGCAAATACAGTGGGCTTTACGCATTAAACTTTCTTTTTAAAGCTGTGCAGCTTGTACAATTTGTTTAATAAATACCTTATCTAAGTTTCGTCCCCAAAATGCAACTTGATGACTATCTAGCTCTGCACCATAGGTTTCAATCTTAGCTAAAGTACCTTCTATTTGAATGGGATTTTGATATTCTGTTGTCTGCATAGAGCCTTTAATTCGCCAAAATACCATACCTAAATTTTTCTGACAAGCATCTAAAGCGGCTAACAAATGTTCTAATTGAACTGTTTGTAATGAAAAAACAGCATATTGAAGTGGTTCAGAGACGGGTAACCGGCAAGCAGTCAAAGTAAGTTTCTGCCACTTATCGAGAGAGAGTCGTGTTTTAAACTCACCATAAAATAAACGATAAACAGGCTTATTAATAGCACACTGTACAACCCATTTTTGCCAAAATGATTGAGCATCTAACTCAGCCTGCTCCGTAAAAGAAAAGATAATAAAGCTAGCTTGTGAAGCAATAGAGGCCAATAAATCTAACCCCTCGGCATCAGCCAGTATAAACCTAACATCTACCACCAAACCCAATGTATTTAAAACCATCTGTGGTTGAATAACGGGTAAATTTTGAATAACGACCTTGCCGCCACCCTGCTTTAGTAAAGCCGTTTTGGCGGTCTTTTTACCGCTACCAGGTAAGCCTACTAAGGTAATATCAAAGGCATTCATCTTTGTAAACAACTCAAATATTGTTGCGTTAACTGGGTCATTACTTCAACAGTGGTTTGGTTTGCATTACCCATAGGGTTTAAAACAACAACCTTTAATGTTTCCTCTTCATTAGGTGCAATGTTATCAATCAGCTTAGGAGAAGTATCGACGGTGCTAAAAATACACTGTATATTTTCTATTGCCACTTGTTTACGCAAAGCCAGTATTCTCTGAATGCTTGTCCCCGCTTCATTAACTTGTACACTACCCATATCTCGTAAGCCATACCGATGTTCAAAATAATGAAAACCAGGGTGTACCGTTAAAAATGGGGTATGCCTTACCTTCAGCAAAGCTTTTTGGCTGGCCTTATCTACCTGAGTCAACTGTTGCAATATCATTGCAAGCTGACTTGAAAAGTGTATATTTGGCTGACTAGCTACGGCTTTTACCAAAGCTTTTACATTATCAACATCCCACCATATATGGGGATCAACCCCTTTATCATGGTGGTGAGCTTCAGCCTGTTCCTCTTCATGTTCATGTACTTTTTTAGACGAGATATTTAATAAATCGACTGCTTTTAATAAATGAATATTGGGCTGTTTTGACCACACTAAGTGTGCTGTTTGACTACGTTGCTTCTGATTGTTAAATGCTTTTTGCGCCCAGCCGTCTACTCCCAAACCCACGCTAATTAACAAATCAGCTTGCTGAATACTAACCAACATAGATGGTTTTAACGTAAAGTGATGCGGAGATGCTTGGCTAGGTAACAAAACAATAACGTGATCATTTTCACCTAACAAAGGTTTAATGGCCGAAGCAATGGGCGGAATTGATACCACAATAGTAGAGGCTTGTGCCGGAAATGGCATAGCGAAACCTAAAAGCAACCCTAAAATAATAATCTTAAATTTTTTCAAAATATTCCTTATTGGATAAATATATCTACAAATAGCTTAAAGAAAAACTAATTTTCCTTAGTCGATAGATTTTAAAATAAAAAACGATCAAGTTAACTATTTTTCTCATTCTTAACATACAATATTTAACATGAAAATAAACTCAAACCCTAAAATAAGGTCATTTTTAATTAAAGCAGATCATATTCATCATTTTTATGATGAAAAAGAAGTGCTATCTAATGTTTCTTTAACCATTAGAGCTAAAGAAATTGTGACTTTAATTGGCCCTAATGGGGCAGGGAAATCGACTTTATTAAAAATATTGCTAGGACTTATCCCCGCGTCCAAAGGAAAGGTGAGTCGACAAGCTAATTTAAAAATTGGCTTTATGCCTCAAAAGGTGCAACTTGACTCTTCTTTACCCTTAACCGTAGAAGGATTTTTAAATTTAGCCAATTCACAGCAACCTCTATTAAGTCGCTTAAAATCCTTACTCCGCACTGAAGCAACGCCTTTTCAAACTCATGTTATTCAGGCCATGACTTTACTAAAAATTGAAGACCTGGCCAAACAACAAATTAAAAATCTTTCCGGCGGAGAGTTTCAACGTGTGCTCCTGGCACGAGCTATTGTCTCTAAGCCCGACCTACTGGTTTTAGATGAACCCGTTCAAGGTGTCGATTTACAAGGCCAAACCGAACTTTACTATTTAATAAACCAAATTAAAGATGAACTGGGATGTGGCATTTTAATGGTTAGCCACGACCTTCATGTGGTTATGAAAAGCACCAACCGAGTATTGTGTTTAAACCAACATTTATGTTGTTCTGGCCACCCTAGTCAGCTTTCAGAAGACCCTAGTTTTCAAAAAATATTTGGCAATGAGTTTGAAGAGCTTGCTGTCTATGAACACCACCACAACCCAACACAGTGTGACCATACACATGGTCAACACAGTCAAACGGCCGAACAGAGTCACGGGCATCATCATGATTGATTTAGTGTTAAATCCACCCAATTTCTTAATCATGGCTTTAATAGGCGGTTTATTGGTAGCGCTTATTTCTGCCCCTCTTGGCACCTTTATGGTTTGGCAAAAACAATCTTACTTTGGCGCCACCCTTGCACACTCTGCCTTGCTGGGCGTTAGCTTGGGCATGATTATGCAGATAGACTTAACCCTAAGTATCTTAGTCACGTCAGTCATTATTGGTGTTGCTCTTTTCTATTTAGCTCAAAAAAGTAGCTTATCTTCTGACACATTATTAGGTATCTTAGCCCATAGTAGTTTGGCACTGGGCTTAGTATTACTTAGCTTTCAACCCAATATTCAGCTAGACCTAATGCGTTATTTATTTGGGGATATTCTAAGCATCAATTTGGATGACATCCAATTACTCTCTGCCCTGTTAGTGCTGACACTATTATTTTTTGCTAAATACTGGCAATCACTTTTAAACATTACTTTAAATATAGAATTGGCAGCGGTAGAAGGCATTGCTACCAAGTCCATTCAACTAAGCTATATTTTACTATTAGCTTTGCTCATTGCCCTGGCTATAAAGGTGGTGGGGATACTATTAATTACGTCATTACTCATTGTCCCAGCAGCGGCAGCACACAGGCTTTCTAACACGCCAGAACAAATGTTAGGTTTCACTCTTGTTGGCGGGCTAATTTCTGTCATCTTGGGCTTAGCCACCTCCATTGGCTTTGATACCCCTGCTGGGCCAAGCATTGTCATGGTAGCCACGGCATTGTTCCTATTAAGCCTACTTAAGAAGGCGCAGTAAGGCTTAATAGGTACCCCACCCCTGGCGATTTTTAAGGTTTTCACACCAAGGAAAATGCTAATAAGGCCAAAGCCTTAAAACTTTAGACCTTAGACCTTGGTTAAGGTATTGGTATCCGTATGCTCAAAACTACTTTTACCATAAATATCGACCAAGGTTGTTTGGTGGTAATGAATTTCATTTTCTTGAATGGTTAAGGTCATTTTAAATGAAGTAGTTTTGGCCTTCTTATGCATAAAAGGAGATTGAATAATATCTGCCGAACAACTCTCAGCATCCGTTGCCACGTCAATCACAATTTTATTATCATCTTGAGAGGTAACTGACCCAGTTGCCAACACACAAACTACTCTAGGAAGAACAATAGACTGTATTATCTGGTTTTTAGCTTGATCCCATCCCCAGTAACCAGTTTGGTTATGAATCATCTTACCATCTGAAATGCGGTAAATCACAACATGGTAATGCAACGCTGCCAGTTCTTGCTGCTCTGCATTCTCAGTACAACCTGCTTCTGAAAAGACAATCGTTTCTTCGTATATATTTTCTTCAATACCATCTGGATCTGGTGCAATATCTGTACCTTTGTTGCCTTTAAAAGTACCAATAAGCTGTGTTAAGGGGCCGTAGTCAGTTGTCATATACATCCTATTAATTTCTAGTTATAAAAAAACCAGCATGAACCGATTTCGTTTTTTTCTTTAACGCACCGCATTTAAAATGTAAATTATACTTCAAACATTTCAGACAAATCTTCAAGTAAAGAAATTACTTTATCAGACTGCTCATCCACTTTTTTCAGCCCAACTTCAATCGCTTCACTGTCTTCAATTTCTTTTGCGTCCATCACATGTTTAATGCCTAAATGCATTTCAGCATGCTCTACTTCTAATTGCTTCATTAGATCAAGGTGCATAAATTCAACCCCTTCAGCATACAACCACTTCCCTAAAATACAAGCAGTATGGTCGGTTGCCACTTCATAACTAACACCAACATCAATGTCATTCACAAAGCTTCTGATTTTAGCTTTCCAAGCCAGATGCGCTTCTATCATTTTACCAAACTGACGCCCCTCTGCTGAAGATTGCATATGCTCTACTCTGTCAATAAGGGACCTATCTATCCTGAAGTTACTCACCAGTTGAAGTAATTCATTTGCTTGCTGCGTTAAGTCTTGTGTTGCTGCTGCAGATTCTTCCATGGAAGACACATTAGTATGACCACTGGCTTCCAACTCTTGAATAGCCTGACTGATAGAGGCAATATCTGAGGCTTGCTCGTTACTACTCACAGCAATATCAGATACGACTGAAGACATTTTTTCAATAGAGCCTTGAATATTTTTCATAGCACTACTGGTTTCTCGTACATAAGCGACACTTTCATTACTGATAGAAACCGAATTTTCAATTAACTTTTTAATATCTGAAGCCGCATCAGACGACTTTCCTGCCAAACTACGAACTTCACTAGCCACCACGGCAAACCCTCTACCATGTTCACCCGCTCTTGCTGCCTCTACTGCCGCATTAAGCGCTAACAAGTTTGTTTGAAAAGCAATACCATCAATTAAGGTTGTAATGTCATTAATTCGCTCGCTAGCCGCCGTCATTCTATCCATAGAATTCAAGGCGTTAGTCATGATTTCCACCCCTTCTGCCAACTGGGTTTGTGCCAATTTTGTTTCGTCGTTCGCACTACTTGCATTCGAAGCATTCTGCTGAACACTTAGGGTCAATTGCCCCATCTTCTCGGCATTTTCTTCTAAAGCCTGTACTTCATCTTTAATGCAAGTTGAGACGGTTTGAGAACCTATTGCAATTTGAGAGGTTTCTGCTACGACAAGTTTTGTCACGGCTTCTACGCGTGCAATCATTGAAGCAATATTTTGAATAGAGGTATTTAAACTGTCACTTAAAGCAGCCATTTTGCCATAATATTTTCCAGAAACATGTTGAGTTAAGTCACCATCACTCATCCCCGACTGCACCATAGAAACTTCTGAAACAAAGGAATCAAGCCCTTCTATTGTTTGGTTAATACCCGACTCTAATTTAACAAAGTCCCCTCGCGTTTCTGAATTAACGCGGTTTGAGAAATCCCCTTTTGAAAGGGCTTCTAAAACAGTGGATATTCCATTTACTGTCCCACTTAAACGTTCCATGGCAAGATTCAAGTCAGCAGACACACTAGCATAGTCACCACGCAACTCAAAACCTTCATTTTTAACGGTTAATAAAACCCCCTTTCTTAGGTTAGAGGCGGTGCCTCTTAAAATAACAACCATGTTGAAGATTTGATCGTAAGATTCGTTAACCCCATTTTTAAGCGTTAAAAAGTGACCTTGATATTCATGTTCAATTTTACGACCGAACTCACCTTTTGCCATTTCGTCCATCACCATATTAACATCATCTATCGCATGTTGAATGGTACTGAGTAAATCATTAATGGCTTCGCCTGTCTGACCAATTTCATCTTTAGAGGTGACAGAAACACGGTAATTCAAATCGCCACTTGAAATAATATTGCGCATTGTTTCACGCATACTTTCAATGGGAACAGTAAAGCTTCTGGCAACAAAAATACCTGCTACCGAGAATATAACAATACTCACTCCTAATACTATCCAGAGTATCATGACACCAAAGTTTTGCTGCTTCTCTAGTTCTGATATTGCATTTTTATTTTCATTTTCTAAAAATTGTTTAAAGTTGCTGACAATATTTGAGAACTCTATAAATTTAGGATTAAACTCTTCTATTAAAATTTCAAGCGCCTCTTCTTTAAAATCTTCATCTACTGCTATCTTAAACTCCACAAAAGAGGCATTAGCAGATTTCAAGTTCCCTTGAACTTTTGCATACAACTTTGCTTCTTTGCCTTGCAGCTTAAAGCCATCTAATTTTTTCAGTAAAGCACCAATTCTTTGGCTACTCAACTTCAAGTCTGCTCTAACTTGTTTAAGGGCGGTTTCATCTTCAAGTAATAGTAGATTTCTAAATAATAGCGCGCGCTGATCGGATAAGTTTTTAAACGTATTTAAAGTCTGAATTTTAACATTATTCACTTTAGTGACTTTTTCAACGACTTCATTCGTTGAATTAAAAACACTTTGTGCAATCATATTTGAAACAAATAAGAATATAACGGCACCCAATATACCAATGAACATTCTTGTTCTAATCTTCATACCTACTCCAACTCTTATTATTTTTGTAATCACTTTAAAAGTAACTTAATTGAACCATACTACCCAAATAGATTAGGCTAAACAAGCGTCTTGTAAATTGAATATACTAATAACGCTATCGAAAAAAACTGCTAACAGCAGTCTGTTTTTACTAACTTTTCTTTTCGTAAATATGAAAGGTAAAGGCATAGCTGTGTCGCTCATCTTTTTCATGAAACTCACTAAAGCTTAATGCCCATTCATTCTTATTCCATTTAGGAAAAGCTGTATCGCCCTTTAAGTCGGCATCAACCTTCGTAATATAAAGTTTATTGGCAAAAGGTAGCATGCTTCTATACAGTTGTCCGCCACCAATAATCATAACTTCCTCTACCGAATCACAAGATAAAACTGCCTGCTCAATGGAACTCATTAGCTCTGCTTTGCCTGCATCATAATCGGCATTACGGCTAATCACGATATTACGGCGATTAGGTAGGGGTCTTGAACCGATAGATTCAAATGTCTTTCGACCCATAATGACCGTTTTGCCTTGTGTTTCTTTTTTAAAAAACTTTAAATCATCAGGTAAGTGCCAAGGCATATCGCCCTCTAGGCCAATAATATTATTGACATCCATCGCTGCAATTAAAGAGAGGTTATAGCCTGAGAGTGTTCCTTTCATCAGACCGATACCTTCGCTTTAATGTGCGGATGAGACTGATAACCTTCTATTTCAAAATCTTCAAATTTATAATCAAAGATACTATCAGGTTGACGTTTAATCGTTAAGGTTGGTAAAGGATAAGGGCTACGTGTTAACTGTAACTCGGTTTGTTCAAGTGTATTGTTATACAAGTGTACATCACCGCCTGTCCAAATAAAGTCACCAACTTCCAACCCTGTTTGTTGCGCAACCATATGGGTTAGTAAAGCGTAACTGGCAATATTAAAAGGCACGCCCAGAAAGGTATCTGCACTGCGTTGATACAGCTGACAAGATAACTTACCCTCCGACACATAAAATTGGAAAAAGGCATGGCAGGTTGCTAAAGCCATTCGTCCTTGCGCCACGTTCTCTTGAGGAGAAATTGATTCATCAGGTAAATCGGAGGGGTTCCAAGCTGAGACAATCATACGGCGGCTATTTGGGTTGTTTTTTAAGGTGTCGACTATTTCAGCAATCTGATTAATGGTTTCGCCATTTGGCTTTTCCCAACTCACCCATTGTTTACCATAAATAGGGCCTAAATCACCTGTTTCGGTCGCCCATTCATCCCAAATTCGTACACCATTTTCTTTTAAATAGGCATTATTCGTATCACCCTTTAAAAACCAAAGTAGCTCATAAATAATTGATTTTAAATGTAGTTTTTTAGTGGTCACCATAGGGAAACCATCTTGCAAGTTAAAACGCATTTGATAACCGAAAACTGAACGTGTACCAGTACCAGTACGATCACCCTTTTCACTACCTTGGCTTGAAATATGGCTTAATAACGCTAAATATTGTTTCATTAAATTATCTCAATTATTTTTGAAAAACAGCACGTTTAGTCGCCCAAATAAACATGGCTCCACCAATGATAATCATGGGTATGGATAAAACTTGCCCCATGGTTAACCAACCATCAAACAGATAACCCAAAGGTTCTTCTGGTACTTTATAAAATTCTATTAAAAAACGAAACACGCCATAAACAGTCAGGAATAAAGCGGTTGTCGTACCTAGTGCTCGTTTTTGGCGAGTGTAAATATACAAGATAACCAACAAAACCAAACCTTCCAAAAAAGCTTCTAATAATTGAGTAGGGTATTTGCTCACGACTTCACCTAGTTGGCTATCATAAACGCGCATAGTCAATTGATTCCCCATGCCTTCTACGGTTCTACCCCAGAGCTCACCATTGATAAAGTTACCAATACGCCCAAAAAATAAACCGATTGGCACCATTAAGGCAACAAAGTCTGATACCACAAAAATAGAGACTTTCATTTTTTTACGGGCAAACCAGAACATGGCTAGCGTAACGCCTAACAAGCCACCGTGAAAAGACATACCGCCTTCCCACACTTTTAAAATGGCCCAGGGGTTGTTTATATAATAGCCAGGGTCATAGAAAAATATATGCCCTAATCGCCCGCCAATCATGACACCTAGTGCACCAAAGAATAGAAAATCACTGACATAATCTGCTGTCCAATACTGTGACCTTTTGGCTTCACGCGTACCCAGCAACCAAAATCCTAAAAAACCCAATAAATACATTATCCCATACCAATGAATTTGTAATGGGCCTAATGCAATGGCAATCGGATTAATATCAGGGTAAATCCACATAAAACTAAGTACCTTTTTATCTGTTAACATTTAGGAAAAGCAAGTTAGTTAACTTCTTTTCAGCCTAGACGGGCTAGTGTACTAAAAGTATCAGATTGCGTATATAAAAAAGGCCTATACAGACCTTTTTTAAACGTTAGTATTAATGTTAACTCTTTAAATTTTAAACTGCTTTACCAAGTTTTCTAACTTATCGGCAATTTGTTGTAATTGCATGGCTGAATTCTCAGTATTCCCTGTTTCTTCTACCGTCTTTTCTGAAATATCATGTATTTCATTAATCTGTAAGTTAACATCTTGAACTAAGTTGTTTTGTGATTGGGCTGAAGACAACATTTCATTGTTCATACTATTAATATCATCAATCAAAATCACCACGGGATTCAGTACCTTTTGCGCTTTCATTACCGCGTCATAACCCAATTTAGTCGTTTTTTGACCTTGGCTCACCACATCTACTGTTGCATCGGTGGCTGAACGAATTTTATCAATCACTCGCTCAATCTCTAAGGTCGACTCTTGAGTTCTCTGCGCTAAACTTCGCACTTCATCCGCGACCACAGCAAAGCCTCGGCCCTGCTCACCTGCACGCGCTGCTTCAATCGCTGCGTTTAAGGCTAATAGGTTAGTTTGGTCTGCAATCTCACGAATAACATTAATCACCGTACTAATAGTTTGGCTATCATCATTTAGCTGAACCACCGCTCGGGTAATTTCTTCCATACCATCTGAAACTTCTTGAATAGTCTCCGCAGCACCACTTACCACTTCACCGCCCTCTTTGACTCTTGAAACAGCTTGAGTGGTTGCTAAAGAGGTATTATTAGAATGATCTTCTACCTCTTTGGCTTTTTGTTCCATCGTTGACATAGAAGCACTTAATATTTCAGAAACCTGTACCTGCTTAATCACGCCTTCTTTCGTTGAATGCGTCACGGCCATTAAGTCTTGTGAAGACCTTTCTAAGTCATGAACCGTTTGGGTAACATCTCGTAAAGTATGTTGAATTCTTTCTATAAAGATATTAAAGAACCTGGCAAGATCTGCCAACTCATCTTTACCTTTTACGGTTAGGCGACGGGTAAGATCTCCCTCACCTTGTGCAATACCTTTCATGGCTTCTACAATTTTATCTACTGGCTTAGTCACTGATGTCGTCACTTTTTTCGATACAATCATACCTATGATTTGCCCAAGTAAAGACAGGGAGAGTAATAAGATTAAATTCCTTAAAGTGCTGTCTGCAACATCGGTCGAGGTATTGACCATATCAGCAACTGCTTGCTCTTTAATCTTAATAACCAAACGCTCAACATCATTATAAAGTGGTGCTAACTGATTTTTCATCACCCAAATATCCATACGCCACTTAGGGCCTTGATGAATTTCTTGTAAACGCATAAAATCTTCACGGTATTCTGTGTAGGATTCTAAAAGAATACCGACACCCTCTTCTTCTTCAAGCGTTAACTCTAAATTTTTCTCTTCTGTAATTTTAATTAAAGAGTTTTCAACTTCATTTAAATAGTTATCAACATTAGAAGACATTGCTGCCGTTCTAAAGGCAACATAACCACGTAAGCTACTCATTACATTTAGCCATGAATTTTGTAACTTTAATAAAGTCAGAAGCATGGTTTGACGATCAGCAGACAAATCATTTAGTTCTGAATCAAGCATTAGGTTAATTTGCTGTTGAATAATTTTTGCCTTGCCAGACATATTTTCATCAACAAACTTAAAAGCAGGGTACTTAAGGCTGCGTTTGTTCGTCATGTTTTCAACTTGATCAACGATAGCAGGAAATTTTTTAAGAGAGGCTTTTGCTTTCGCAAGCTCTTTGGATTGAGAAGCTTCTAACTTAGGTTCCATCGCATTTAATACGGACACAGCATGAGTATATTCAGCCTGGTAATCGACTAAAAACTGCTTTTCACCCGTTAGCATATAAAAGCTTAGTTGATTCATAGCCTTTTGCAATGAATTCAACATCTTACTCGCATCTAAAGCAATGGGTTGTTTCACTTCGACTACTTCAGTGATATTAGTTCGTACAATATATAAGTTAACCACAGCTTGAATGGTAATCACTGCCAAAACAATCCAGATAGCGCCAAAACCAAAGCGCATTTTTTGTTTCAGAGTTAATTTGCTTAAAAACTTTTCCATAACGAGTCCACTTAATTGACTTAATTTTACGATACTGGCTCTAAAGCAATATAAATGCCAATAGACTAATCAAAGGCACCACCCCTGGCGATTTTTGGCTTTGCATTGAGTCAATATCCTAGAGCCTTATGAATAAGATTAGTTTTGAACTAAATCGTTTAAAGCTTTCACAATTTTAGAACAGGATTCTGTATGTGCCCTAGCTCTTATTTGCTCAGAAGCTTTTATCGTTTTTTCATCTGAGAGCCAGCTTGCCATTTTTTGTGCCAACAAATCTGCATTCAAATCTGATTGTTGAATAATTTCCCCTCCACCTAATGCAACCAAAGCTTGTGCATTCACCGTTTGATGATCATCAACAGCATGAGGGTAAGGCACCATAATGGCAGGCCTTGCGGTAGCCATCAATTCTGAAACGGTTAAGGCTCCTGAACGACAAATAACCAAATCTGCCGTCTGATAAGCTGACAACATGTCATCAATAAAGGGAACGACTTGAATATTGTCGGCAGTTGCATCACTTAACAAACCCGCTTGTTGATAAAAGCTTTGTGCCTCTGCTAAGGTTTTGCTACCGGTTTGGTGCAGCACCTTAATTTGTACTTTATCGCTCCATAATGTGTTTAACAAAGCTAAGGCTTCTGGTACGCTTTTATTCAATGCCAAGGCGCCACGGCTACCACCCACCACCAAAATATGAAACACCTTTTTCTTAGCATTATTAGCGGACATAAGAACAGGAACCTGCTCAAGACCTGTGCGAACAGGGTTACCAATTTGTAATACATTTTTAGTTTTAATTGTTTGTTGCGGAAAGGCGGTAATCACTATGTCTGCAATATGGGATAACAAACGGTTGGTTAGCCCCGGAACGGCATTTTGTTCATGCAAGGCCAGCTTAATCCCTAAAGATTTTGCCGCCAAACCACCTGGCCCACAAACAAAGCCACCCATACCTAAAACCAAACTAGGCTGCTCTACTTTCATAATCAGCCTGGCTTGCAAAAATGCTCTAAAAATATTAACGGGAGCAAGGAGCCAGCCTTTTAAACCATTGCCTCTTAAGCCTTTAATAGAGATGGCTGAAAAAGGAATATTAGCTTGTTCAACCCATTCTTTTTCCATTCCGCCTTCGGTGCCTAGCCAACAAACGTCTGTTTTTTGAGTTGAAAACTCTTGTGCCAAAGCAATGCCGGGGAAAACATGCCCACCGGTTCCTCCTGCCATAATCATAATTTTCTGCATGTTATTACTTCTTTGTTATTGTCGCTTAGGATTCTTCAACCGGATGGCGAATTTCATAGTCCACCCTTAGCACCAACGCTAGGGCAATAATAATCATTAAAGCACTAGAACCACCGTAACTCATTAAAGGTAAGGTTAGTCCTTTGGTCGGGAACAATCCTAGGTTTACGCCCATGTTAATCATAGCTTGTAAAATAATCCAAATACCCACACCATAGGCGATTAAGCCACCAAAGAAGTTGGCTTTATCAAAGGCTTTACGACCAATTCGAAAACAACGAAATAAGATAAATAGGTAAAGCCCTATTAATAACATTACACCAATTAAGCCAAATTCTTCGGCGTAAATTGAGAATAAAAAATCGGTATGAGCATCAGGTAAATAAAGCAGTTTTTGTACAGACTCGCCAATACCCACACCAAACCATTCACCCCGCCCACTGGCAATTAAAGCTTGTGTCAGTTGATAGCCTTTTCCAAAAGGATCTGACCAAGGGTCTAAAAAATTGGTTACCCTAGCCATTCGATAAGGTGAAGTGATGACCATCACCACTAACAACACCACCATTGGGAAAACAGTGAAAACAAAGAAGCGCCAAGGCGCACCCGCAATCAGTAGCATGCCTGAGATAATGACCGCCACCACAAACGTGCTACCAAAGTCAGGTTCTAGCAATAACAACACAGCCATAATTCCAAAGGGAAGCCCTAAACGAAAAACAGACTTAAAGTTTTCTTGCACTTCGCTAGCATGACGCGTTAAATAGCCCGCCATGAAAATAACCACGGCCATTTTCATAAACTCTGATACTTGGAAGTTCATAATAACCAAAGGTAACCAACGCTTTGAACCATTAATTTCTCGACCAATAATCAATACTAGCACCAATAAAACAATGCCCAACAAGAATAGCTTAATTCGGTTATCCTCCCAAAACCGAAGTGGAGTTCGTAAGACAATATAACCCACAAAAGCCCCCAACCCCATTGACATTGCTTGACGAACTAAATAATGAATGGGTTCGCCGAATCTTTTTTCACTAATCGCAATAGAGCTTGAACCGACCATGGTTAACCCTAAGGTCATTAACACTAGCACGGCGCCAATCAACCAAAAATCCACTGGCCACTGCTCGCTTAAGGCCTTCCAGTCTCGTGGGCGAGAAATACATAAATCAGCAGACATGTTCAACCTGCCCAATATGTTGATGAACCAACTGTTCAAATATTTCGCCACGTTTAATGTAGTTTGTAAATTGATCAAAAGAAGCACAAGCAGGTGAGAACAAAATAATATCCCCCTCTTCTGCCGCTTGATGCGCAGCCATAATAGCTTCTTCCAATCCTGCCACCTTCATCAAAGCCGTATCATGCTGTGAGGTTTGCTGTAAGTGTTGGTAAATAAGATCGGCATCTCTGCCAAACAAAACCACTTGCTTGCAGTATTGTGAAACAGCGGGGGCTAAGGCTGAAAAATCGGCTTCTTTTCCAACGCCACCTGCTAACAAAATAATTTTACCCGTAGCTTGTTTGGCTAAACTATTAATGGCCGTTAGCGTTGCCCCTACGTTAGTGCCTTTTGAATCATTGACCCACTCAACCCCTTCTTGCACCAATACGGTTTGCGTACGGTGTGGCAAGCCTTTAAATTGCTTTAATACGGTTTGATAATCTGCTTTGCTAACTTGAAAAGGGCTGGTCAACGCCATGGCTGCCAAAGCATTTAATTGATGGTGTTCACCTTGTAAAGCCATCTCTTTAACAGGCATGACACATTCACCACTTTGGCATAACCAAGCTTCATTTTGCTGGGTTTGAATACCAAAGTAGTGGCTGGGCTCAGAGACATCTTCTTTAAGAGATGTTAAACCAAAACTAAGGTGCTTTGCCTTGTCTTGGTAAATTGTATTTTTGGCTTCATCTACGGGCAGTAACGTCCATTCAGCATCATGCAGAATCGTCATTTTTGCTTGAATATAATCGGTAATTTTGTCGTATCGATCCATGTGATCTTCACAAATATTCAATACCGTCGCAACGGTAGAGTGAAGGGAATGGGTTGTTTCAAGTTGGAAGCTAGAGAGCTCCAATACAAAAATATCGTAATCATCACCTGAATTAAGCATGTCTAAAGCAGGTAAGCCAATATTTCCGCCCATGCCCACTTTATAACCTGCTTCGGTTAATAGCTCGGCAACCAAACTGGTGACGGTACTTTTACCATTTGAGCCAGTAATAGAAATAATAGGCTGGCCGACTGCACGAGAAAAGAGTTCAATGTCGCCCACCACCGGAATACCCGCCTGAAGGAAAGGCGTTAACCAAGAAGATTTTAAAGATAAACCTGGGCTTAACACAACCTGGCTAACCTGCTTTTCAAAGCTTTTAGGTAAGGTTCCTGTGATAATTTGTAAATCGGGGTAAAGTGCTTGCAATGTTTCTGTAGAGAAATCTTTACGCGTATCAAATGCTACACAGATTTCCCCTTGGCTAGTTAAATACGTTAGCACACTTTGTCCGGTCAAGCCTAAGCCCGCTACTAATTTCACTTTATTTCCAACCCTGTCATTGAACATTAAATTCTATTAACAAACTATTTAACTATATTAAACCAACCGTAAAATCGCCAGGGGTGGTCTCATTAAGACACCACCCCTGGCGATTTTTGCTATCGAATCTTCAAGCTGGCTAAACCAATCACCACCAATAAAATGGTGATGATCCAGAAACGTACAATCACTTGAGATTCATGCCAACCTTTTTGCTCAAAATGATGGTGCAAAGGCGCCATTAAAAAGATACGCTTGCCATTTCTAAGCCTGAAAGAGCCGACTTGTAAAATAACCGATACCGTTTCTGCAACAAATATTCCACCCATAATGAATAAGATAAGTTCTTGCTTCACACCAATGGCGACCACTCCCAAAGCTGCACCAATAGCCAATGAACCTACATCGCCCATAAAGACTTGCGCTGGGTGAGCATTAAACCAAAGGAAACCTAGCCCTGCGCCCGCCAATGCGGCACAGAAAATAGCCAGTTCGCCCACGCCGGGGATATAAGGAATATCTAAATAGGCAGAAAAATAAACATGACCGGTCACATAGGCAAAAATGCCTAACGCGACTGCAATCATCACCGTTGGCATAATCGCCAAGCCATCTAAACCATCGGTTAAGTTCACCGCGTTAGAGGTCCCTACGATCACAAAGTAAGATAAAACAATGGTCCAAGCACCCAGGTGAATAAAAGTATCCTTCATATAGGGAATCAGTAACTGGCTTTCTGCAGGAACATTAGCCAGGGCAAATAAAGCGTAAGCAGAGATTAAACCAATAATAGATTGCCATAAATATTTTGTGCGAGAACGCATACCATTTGGATCTTTATAAACCACTTTTTTATAGTCATCAATAAAGCCAATTACCCCAAAACCTAACATGGTTAAGAGGGCTATTAATAAGTAATGATTGGTTAAATCACCCCACAATAAAACGGCAATAGAAACGGAAAATAAAATCATCACACCGCCCATTGTTGGCGTGCCTGTTTTAACCAAGTGTGTTTGTGGGCCATCTAAACGGACTGCTTGCCCAACCTTTAAACGAATTAACCAACGAATGACCTTTGGCCCAATGTAAAAAGAAATACCCAGCGCGGTTAGGACACTCATGATGGTGCGCATCGTAATATATTCAAAGACGGCAAAACCTGAAATGTACTGTGAAAGATATTCTGTTAAATATATCAGCATGCTGTATTCCTAACCTATTGGTCGTTTGTATAAAAAGTTTTTAGGGTATCAACCACCCTATCCATTTGTGCCGATCTTGACCCTTTTACCAGGCAAGAATCTACTAAATTTTTGTCTATTAACGTCCGCGCATAATTCGCTAGCGCTGCATGCGTCTCAAACCACTTGGCATTGCTACCAAAATGACTAGGCGTGGCTTTTGCACCCTCGCCATAACACAGGCAATATTTTACCCCAGATTGCTTTGCAAACTCGGCTATATCGGCATGTGCTTGCAAAGAATCTTGCCCTATTTCAGCCATTGCACCTAGGCACAATAAAGGTGATTTGGAAATCGAAACTAACGCATTAATTGCCGCTTTGACAGAATCTGGATTAGCATTATAACTATCATCTATTAACAGGCCATTGGGCAATTTAGTTTGCTGTAAACGGCCATTGATTCCGCTAAAACCTTCAAAAGAATGGGTTAAGCGCTCGATACCCATGCCTGTCATTTTTGAACAGACAATTAAGCTAGCCAAAGCGTTTAAAGCATTATGTTTGCCTAGCATAGGCAAACTAACAGAATGGCTTTGCTGTTGGTACTTAAACATAAACTGTAAGCTAGTAGCTTGTTGCGCTACTTCACTGACAACATAGTCCGCTTTTGCATTCAGCCCAAAGCTCACCACTTTTAAAGAAAGTCTATTGGCTTTTTCTACCCAAAACTCGAAACCAGGCGAATCCATGTTTAACACAATGGTACTGCCTTTAGCCATACCATTCATCATTTCAGACTTGGCCTCAATAACACTTTGCAAGGAACCAAACCCTTCTAGGTGCGCGCCTGCAGCAATCGTAATTAACGCTACGCTAGGCCGGGTCATTTTGCTTAAGTAATCAATTTCTTTAAGATGATTCGCACCCATTTCAACCACTGCAAATTGATGCTGAGCGGTTAGCTGCAATAAAGTTCTAGGCACACCAAAGTCATTATTAAGGTTACCTTGTGTCGAAAGTATTTGAGCATTTGAATAATGTTGAGACAATAAATACGACACCATTTCTTTACAGGTTGTCTTGCCATTGCTACCCGTAATAGCCGCAATATTAACTTGTGATAAGTGGTTACGATGCCAGCGAGCAAAATCACCCAATGCCAAACGCGTGTCCGCCACCAATATTTGTGGAATAGACAAGGGTTGAGTAGAAACTTCTGATACCAAAGCCGCAACCGCTCCCTGCTCAATAGCAGAAGCGATGAAAGCATGACCATCAAAGTTTTCACCTTTAATGGCAACATACAAACCATGCTTATCGATACAACGGCTATCGGTACTTATCGAATCAAAACCAATATCTAAAGTGGTTTGTTCAGGAAAAGCCTTACCATGAGTGGCTTCAACCAACTGTTCAATACGCCACTTTTTCATTTGTTAGCTCGCTTTACAGCATTTTGTATTAAGTCTAAATCACTCATTGGGTGCTTTATGCCTTTAATATCTTGGTAAGTTTCATGGCCTTTTCCTGCCACCACAATTACATCATTCTTATTGGCTTGCTGTAGTGCGAAAGTAATAGCTTCTTGCCTGTCATTTAGGGTATATAACTTAGCCGGTGAAGCCGTCAAACAAGCTTTACTAAACCCTTTCATCACGTCTACAATAATTTGTTCAGGAGATTCAAATCGTGGATTATCATCCGTTAAAATAATTTTATCAGCATAGGTTTCTGCTACTTTTGCCATCAACGGTCGCTTGCCTTTATCTCTATCGCCGCCGCAACCAAAAATAACCCAAAGTTTATTTTGTTCTAAATCAATATGTTTTTTTACCGACTCTAGCACCATTTTTAAAGCATCAGACGTATGAGCATAGTCTAGTATCACTTTAGGAAGGTTCTGAACCTGTTCCATTCGCCCCGCAACTGGTTTTATGTCAGTCAACCCTAAACACAAGTCAACAAAACTAGGCTTTGTTTTAAGGTCAAGCGCCATACAAATGGCTAAAGCACATAAGCTATTTTCAATATTAAACCAGCCAAACAAAGAAGATGAAATAAGCTGACTTTGCTCGCCATAACTGACTTTATAATCTAAGCCATTCAAAGTTAGGTCAATATTATTGGCAACGATATTATCTTCGTCTAAAAGACCGTAGGTTATTTTTTGAGACGGTTCATAGCCAACCATGCTAGCTAATTTTTGGCCCAACGAATCGACCGAATTTAACACCCAGCTATTAGCTTTATAGGTAATAAATAAGGCTTCTTTACAAGCCACATAAGCCTCTTCAGAACCATGAAAATCTAAATGATCTCGACTGACCTGCGTTAAAGCCAATACATCAAAAGTTAAGCCTTCTATGCGTTTTAATGCAATGGCATGTGAGGAAACCTCCATCACCACCACTTCAACGCTTTGAACCACAAAACTAGCCAACAAGCGGTTTAAAGCCAGTGGCTCTAAGGTGGTATTTAAAGAGGGCGTTAACTGCCCAACTAAGCCATTGCCAAGCGTCCCTAAAATAGCCGTTTTAACCGTTTTATTTAAGAGCTCACCCACATAATGACTCACCGAAGTTTTACCATTTGTACCGGTAATACCCACTATTTTAAGCTGTTGACTTGGGTCGTTATAAAACCATTGTGCTAACGCAGGAAGCTTTTCAACCAAGTTCTCAACTGCAAGCACTTGCAAGACTGTTTTAGGTACGAGAGAAGTATCAGAAACATCAATTAAAACAACCTTAGACTGTAACTTTTCTGCCTGCTTTACATAATCTAAACCATGACTTTGCTCACCTTGTAATGCAACAAAAATGGTTTGACTGTTTAGATTTTTTGAATCTATTGAAAGGTGTTCTATGCTCATCTCTTGAACCACTGAGCTTGACTTTATTTTTAAAAACTGGCAGAGTTCGGCTAATGTTTTCATTTTGTCGCCATCACATCTTCAATAGATTTATCGGGGGGAATATTTTTCAGCCTAAGGACATCTTCCATCACTTCTTTAAAGATGGGTGCGGCAACTAAGCCACCATAGTAAACACCTCTACTGGGTTCATTCACTGAAACCGCCATAATATAGCGTGGGTTGCTTACTGGAACGATACCCACAAACAAGGAGAGATATTTATTTTCTTCATAACCGCCCAACTTAGTTTTATGAACCGTGCCTGTTTTACCAGCTACTTGATAACCCTCTAAACTTGCTTTAGGCGCCGTTCCACCCTTTTCAGTCACGCCCTTCAACATCTGCAAGACACTAGCTGCTACTTCAGCTGAAACCACATGTTTTACATTTTTAACTTTTTCGGTATCACCATCATTCACTTCATTTTTTAACAGTGAAATAGGGAGTAGCACTCCTTTATTAGTGAAAATGGTATAAGCCCTTGCCAGTTGCATTAAAGTAATATCGAATCCATAACCAAATGAAGCTGAAGCTTGATCAATTTTATGCCATTCTGAAGCCGGCCTAACATAACCCAAAGCCTCGCCAGGAAGGTATAAGCCTGAATCTTGCCCAAAACCAATATCCTCCATCATTTGTCTCTGTTGATTAGGGCTCATTTTAAAAGCAACTTTAGAAGCGCCCACATTACTCGATTTCTTAAGAATACCCGCGGGGGTTAATTCCCCATGGTTTCGGGTATCACTAATCCTACTCCCTTGAACCGTGATAGAGCCTGGATTAGTATTAATAATATCATCCACTTTTAGTACGCCTAAATCTAAGGCTTTCGCAATCACAAAAGGCTTGGTCGGCGAACCCGGCTCAATACGGTTGGCAACCACACCATTTCTAAGCCGAACCCCTTTTAACTGCCCACGGTTATTAGGGTTAAAGCCTGGCAGAGCAGCCATTGCCAATATTTCACCCGTTTTAGCATCTAAAATAACTGCCTGTGCTGACTTAGCTTGATGTAGTACGAAAGCTTTTTTAAGCGCATGATATAAGAAATACTGAATATCGTTATCAATACTAAGATTTAAATCTTTACCTGGTTTCGCTGGCTTAATATTACGTACGAAATCAATCACTCTTCCCGCACGATCTTTAATCACTTCTTTTTTGCCCTCCTCTCCTCTTAACCAATCATCATAAGTTTTTTCTAAACCCGCAATACCTTGCCCATCAATATTAGTAAACCCTATTACATGTGCATTAACAGCACCTGTTGGATAGTAACGCTTATATTGATTTTGAATAAAAACCCCTGGTACATCTAAAGCAGAAACTAAAGCAGAAACGCTCGGTAAAACGCCACGTTTTATATACATAAAACGACGTTTATGATGGCTAATAATTTTAGGCGTAAGTGTGCTGGGTGCTAAGTTTAAAGCCCTTAGCATTTCATGATAACGCTCAATATTACGTTCAATATCAGCTTGGCGTTTTTTGAGCTGAGTGTCCGTTAATTTTGCCTTATTAAGGTCTAATAACAAGGCCGATTCTTGTTGAGTTTTATCTAGATAAAAAGAAAGGATTTTTGGGTCAACCCAGATAGAATCAATCGGTGTACTTAATGCCAACAGCACGCCATTTCTATCAAAAATATCGCCCCTTGGCGCAGGAATGGTTAAAGCTCGGATTTGTCGTTTGTTCCCCTCTGACTGAAGGAAATCAGATTGAACAATTAAAACATCTACAGCCTTAACCGCAACACCTACAAACAACAATACAACTAACCCATACACCAAGATGTCTCGTTGAAACCACTTGTTTGAGCTATAGTTCATTTGAACCCTTTGCACCAATACGTTTGTTTAATACTTCAACATTGGCATTGCTTTTAAAAGGCTGGGGAATTGTTTTCAAGTAGATGGTTTGCTGGCCAGCGGTTTTTTGCCCAATTCGATGCATATGAAGCTGTGTTTTAGCAATAATTTCCACACGAGAAAGTGCAGTTAAATGAGACTTCTCAAGTAATAATTTACCTTTTTCTTCTTGAAGATTTACTTGCATTAACAGGGCTTTTGCATAGCCTGTTTCTAAGTGTCTGATTTGATGTTGAATTTGAATAATCGCCATTGTTGTGACGAAAATAACGCCTAAAACAGCCAATGCAACAACCCGGTAAAGATTAAATAAATGTAATCTTTCAGGTTTAGGAGGAGAGTGCACGGCCATCATCAGGCGCAGTCTAAATAAGCTAGTCTGCTTGTCTTCTTAAGAAAGCCGGAATATCTAAATAGTTTGAACTTGAGTCCACACTAGCAGATACACCACCGTTGACAACCATTTTAGGCCTAACCACTTCTGGTGCTTTTTGTGGCGCGACGGGTTGAGTGAGTTCAAAAACCATTGAGTCATTCCCAACAACATCTTCTTTCTCTGCCGCTTTACTAACTTCTACCGCTTTTAGGTTGGGTTTAAGTAGCTCAGATTTATCTTGTGTTGAAAAGCTACCTTCTTCAGATAAACCTGTCGCAATAACCGTTACTCTCACTTCACCATCCATAGACTCATCAATGGTTGTACCCATGATAACCTTCGCATCTTCAGCAACAACATTGTTAATAACATCTCCAACTTCATTAAACTCACCTAAGGTGAATTCTAAGCCGGAAGTAACGTTAACCAATAAACCACGAGCACCTGAAACTGAAATATCTTCTAATAAAGGGTTTGCAATAGCTTGTTCAGCGGCTTTAATAGCGCGATCTTCACCTGATGCATACCCCATTCCCATCATGGCCACACCACGCTCAGACATAACGGTACGTAAATCCTCGAAATCTACGTTAATCAAACCTGGGCGAGTCACTAACTCTGAAATACCCTGAACAGCACCATGTAAAACTTCGTTAGCATAATCGAAAGCTTTGGCTAACACGAAATCTCTACCCAATACTTTTAATAACTTATCATTTGGTACCGTGATCAAAGAGTCTACATGCTTAGCAAGTTCTTCAATACCGACATCAGCCACTTTATTACGTCTTTCAAAACTAAAAGGTTTACTAACAACGCCGACCGTTAAAATACCCATCTCACGAGCTATTTCCGCGACAACAGGTGCTGAACCCGTTCCAGTTCCACCCCCCATTCCTGCGGTAATGAAAAGCATGTCTGCACCACTTAAAGACTCTTTAATCTCTTCAATATTCTCAAGAGCTGCCTCTTTGCCTTTATCAGGGTTTGCACCGGCACCCAGTCCGTTATGACCCAACTGGATACAAGTATCAACAACTGAGTTTTTTAAAGCCTGAACATCTGTATTGGCACAAACAAAATCAACGCCCTCTACTTCTGAACGAACCATATAATCGACTGCGTTACCGCCGCCGCCACCTAAACCGATGACTTTTATGACTGGCATACCTGCATCATCCGCAAGTGTTTCCTTCAGGTTAAACTTTAAAGACATGTGACACTCCCCTTAATTGATCACGTTTTCAAACATCGGGCCATAAGACCCAAATTCTTTTTTAAATTCTTTCTGCTAAGCGCAAAACGGCACTTCTTGAACGAGCATTCTCTTTTGTTTCTGCTTTGCTTGGAAAAATAGGCTTACCTACTTTCTTTAACACCGGCACAGACACCTCTATCAACACAGGTGAGTCTGGAAACAAGTCTTTAATCGTCGACTGGTCTCTAATAAACTGTTTTACGATTCTATCTTCTAACGAATGGAAGCTTATTGCTGATAAACGCCCGCCAGACTTAAGCACTTCAACAGATGATTCCAAGACTGTTTTTAAAACGTCCAACTCACGGTTAACGGCAATGCGAATAGCCTGAAAGCTTCTGGTTGCAGGGTGCTTATTTCTATCCACTTTTGGTGAAGCCTTTTTAATAACCTCTGCCAAATCTAAAGTATTTTCTATTCTGCCAGCCTGCAAAGCTTCTTTAATTTGTCGCGCAATACGACCTGAAAACTTTTCTTCGCCATACTGTCTTAGAACAAGTGATAAGGTTTTTTCTTCTACCTTTTCTAGCCACTCTTTTGCACTTTGACCTGTACTTGGATTCATTCTCATATCCAAAGGCCCTTCACGCATGAAGCTAAACCCTCGACTAGCATCATCTAACTGTGGAGATGAAACGCCTAGGTCAATTAACAGACCATCGACCTTACCCAGCCAACCTCTATCTTTACAATAATTAACTACCTGCTCAAAACTACCAAATTGAATTTCAAAGTTTGAATCTTGGAAGTGCTTGTGAGCAAATTCAATGGCTTCTGGGTCTTGGTCTATTGCTAGTAAGCGACCTTCTGATGACAATTCATCTAAAATTTTTCGACTATGCCCGCCTCGCCCAAAAGTACAATCAATATAGATACCATCAGGTTTTATATTCAAGCCCGCAACAGACTCCGACAACAAAACCGAATAGTGTTCATTTTTATTTTCTATTGCTTCCATACCTATAAACTCAAATCCGACAAGGCATTACTAACGTCACCCAATGCGGCGCTATCTAACATTTCAGGACGCGATGCATCCCAAGCTTCTTGAGACCAAAGTTCAAACTTGTTACCTTGGCCTAATAAAATAATATTTTTCTCTAACTTAGCATGCTCACGCAACATACTCGGCAACAACAAACGACCTTGAGAGTCCATCTCAACTTCCGAAGCGTGCCCTAATAGTAAGCGCTGAACCATTCTTGCTTGTGGATCCATGTTAGGCAATGACATTAGCTTACGCTCTATCACCTCCCACTCGTCTAGTGTATAAATTAGCAGGCATGGGCTATGCAAATCAATGGTTATCACCAATTGACTACCGCTTGCCTCTTCAATTGAATCACGATAACGCTTCGGAACAGCCATTCTGCCCTTCGCATCCATGTTAATTGAATTGATACCTCTAAAAAACAACATTATCTCCCACTTATCGCCACTTATCTCCACTTAGCACCACTATAGGCAACTTACTCCCCACTGTCAAGCAAGTGGCTAGAAGGGAAACAGGGTATTTTCGTTATAGACCAACGACTTACAGTTTATCCGCTCATTAATACTCACAGAACTATAAAAACTTATAACCTTTTATTTCAACGACTTATAAAGCTCTTTGATAAAAAAAATAAACTAGAGTTAGTAAGCAAATGAACTAATTTTCAACACATCACTACTAGCTTATCTAATACCCGAAAACACAACATATAGTTATAAAGTTTATAAATAAACCTGCATATAGTGCTCCAAGTTACTTTAAAAACCCGTGTGATGTAAAGTGGTGTTTTTTTTGAAAAAAATGAAAAAAGTGGGTTAAAAGCCTAAAAGGACCTCTATCCCTCAAAAAGAACTTTTTATGATTCCGTTAAAAACAGAGGTACTGCTGGACAAGATTATGAATATTCAGTATAGTCTCGCTCGGAGAAGGCTGGACAATCGCGGAGTGTTTTACACTTGGAGGAAAGTCCGGGCACCATAGAGCAGGATGCCAGCTAACGGCTGGGCAGTGTGAACTGACGGCAAGTGCAGCAGAGAGAAGACCGCCTTGTTATTTATAGCAAGGTAAGGGTGAAAGGGTGTGGTAAGAGCGCACCGCATAACTGGCAACAGCTTATGGCAAGGTAAACCCCATCCGGTGCAAGACCAAATAGGGAAACAGGCTCTTATTTATAAGAGCAAGGTGCGGCTCGCACCTTGTTTTCGGGTAGGTTGCTTGAGGAGTGCAGCGATGTATCTTCCAGATGAATGATTGTCACCAGAAATGGTTACAGAACCCGGCTTACACGCCCTCTCCACCTTATTTTTAGGCTAATGAAGTGCTGCTTCCTTAGCCTTTTTCGTTTTTAGAAAGCGCACAATACTTTAAACACCATAAAGAAGCGAAAATAGACTTCAAACAAACTAGGCTTTAACAACCACCCCTGGCGATTTTTAGCTTTGAAAGCCCCTTTTTCAAACCTAGCTTTATACAAAGCCTTCTTTACAGAGCCATATCTCTTTTATTATCCATCTTGATGAAATAAGACGGATGCACATAGATACCATCATTCAACAACGTTTGAAAGAAGGGGTAACAAATGCAACTGTTAATCGATTACTTCAAAAACTTAGAGCCGTATTAAACAAAGCGCATAAAGAATGGGAGGTTAAGTGTAACCCCCTTAAAAAACGTATACGCTGGTTAAAAGAACCTGAAGCACAAAAGCTAGTTATGGCACTACCGCCCCACTTAGCCGATATGGCAACCTTAGAGACAAATCTAAGAAAATCTAACATTACCCTACTTCGCTGGGAGCAAGTTGACTTTTCTCAAGGCATTGTTTATATCGAGGAGGATGATATTCTTAAAAGTGAACGTGATTTTGTGGTGCCACTATCAGAGATAGCGATAGAAGTGGTTAGAAGACAAAAGGGGAAGCACCCTACCAATGTATTTACCTATAAAGGTAAAAGTATTCGTAGAGCCAACACAAAGTCTTTTAAAAAAGCCTGTACTCTCTCTGGCATAGGACATTTACGTTGGCATGACTTACGGCATACCTGGGCAACCTAGCATATCCAAAGAGGAACGCCTTTAGAAGTACTTCAAGGGTTAGGTGGATGGTCTGATTATAAAATGGTTAAGCGTTATGCTCATTTTACTCACCAGCATCTACAGCAGTATGTAAATAAGCCCCCGAGCGCCATACCCACAAATCCCCCCACAAGGACAAATTTTGGGTAAAAAAAAACCTGACTTCTAAAACGTTAAAAACGTATAGAAATCAGGCTTTTAGAATGTGGTAGCGGGGACTGGATTTGAACCAATGACCTTCGGGTTATGAGCCCGACGAGCTACCAAGCTGCTCCACCCCGCGACAATTTGTTGCTATCAAGACTGACGCTGTCCTTCTTGATGTGGCGTATTATATAGGCTTAGCTAGCTTTTGCAAGCACTTTATCTATTAAATTTTATTTAGCCTATTTAGAAGCTTTCCCTTTCCCTAAAAAGGCTTTTAAATTATAACGATAGATAAATCCAGGGAATGAAAAAATAGCAAACATGAATAGGTTAATAGTATAAAACTCCCACCCCTGCTCTTTAACATGCCCCATGACTTTTTCTTCTAATAAGGTACTAATCAACCCCATTAAGATAAAGTAACTAAACCACTCTATCAGGCCAACCCAAATACTTTTGGTATTCACGGTAACAAAGATAAAGACTCTATTTGAAAGCAACCAAGGAACATTGGCTAATACTATCGCAGTAATCAATAATAGGTTAACAGCAAATTCAACAGACATTTTTTCTCTCCAATAAAAAACCTATCAAAGGTTATCTTTCCAAGATAGGCTTTGAGTGTAATAACTTAAAAACTATAAGCTATTGTAAGCCAAATCAATTAGGCTTGAAGGCATCAATCCTAGCACAAGTAGTGAGATGGCAACGATACTCACTACAATATTTAGCTGATTACTCATCGGCTCTACTTTAGAGCTATCTTCAGGGGCATCAAAGTACATGGCCTTCACTACCATCAGGTAGTAGTAGGTACTGATAACAGACATGATAACTGCAAAGACGGCTAACCAAACAAAACCTGCATTAATCACCTCTTCTAACACAACAATTTTTGCATAGAAACCAATGAAAGGAGGAATACCTGCCATTGAAAACATGACAAACAAAAACATTAATGCCAGCCAGGGGTTGCGTGCATTCATGCCTTTAAAATCAGCAATTTTATCAAATCCATTACCAATTTTAGCGAGTGCAACGATCATACCAAAACCTGCTACACCCGTAATTGCGTAAACAATAGTGTAAAACATGGCTGAAGAGTAACCATCTGGGTTAGCTGCAATAACACCTAACAAGATAAAGCCTACATGACCAATACCTGAGTAAGCGAGCATTCTTTTTAAGTTGTCCTGAACAATCGCCACGACAGCACCGACAATTAAAGACAGTACCGCCAGCATAATTAATAAAGACTGCCACTCTCCAGACAAACCTTGCAGCGCATCTACCAAAATACGATACATCATCGCAAAGGCAGCAATTTTAGGCGCCGTCCCTAGAAATAAGGTAATTGAAGAGGGTGCACCTTGATAAACATCAGGCACCCACATATGGAATGGAGCCGCACCCAACTTAAAGGCTAAACCAATCACCACAAAAACCAAACCAAATGATAGAACGGTGCTATCAACCTTACCACTAGCAATCACACCAGAGATGGTATCAAACTGCACACTACCCGTTGCGCCATAAATCATTGAGAAACCGTACAACATCATTCCAGTTGCTAAAGCACCTAATATAAAGTACTTCATGGCAGCTTCAAGTGCGGCTTGATTATCTTTTCGCATGGCGATCATGGCATATAAAGACAATGACATAATCTCTAAACCAATAAACATGGTAATCAAATTATAGGCAGACACCATCACAAACATACCTAAGATACTGAACAAGCCTAGAGTGAAGTACTCGCCTTTATAAAATTGCTTTTGTAGTAAGTACTCTCTTGAGAACAGAAAGACTGCGAAGGTGATTAAAAGAATAAACAGCTTCATTACATCCGCAAAACTATCATGAATAAAACTACCATTAAAGGTAATAACTTCTTCAGAGCTAAAGCTCATAAAGATCAATACCGCAGTAACAATTAAAATTACCTGTGCAGCATAATAGGTTGCAAACTGAAAACGCTTTGACCAGATAGTATCAGCAATTAACAATAATGAAGTCAACACTAGCAATACTATTTCAGGCATGGCTGGTGCAAAACTTGGGATAACAAAGTTCATATGTTTAACTCACCTAATTCTTATAATTTTGAAGTGGTTGCTTGAACCAATAGGTTCGCAACAGATGTGTGCATCACATCTATAATTGGAGCCGGGAAGACACCTACAAGCACAATTGCAACAGCAAGGGTTCCCATAATAGCAAATTCACGTGCATTTAAATCTTCAAGCTTTGCAACATTTTCATTGCTGACAGGTCCGAAATAAACTCGTTTAATCAGCCACAAGGTATAAGCCGCGCCAATCACTAAGGTTGAAGCCGCAACAATTCCGTACCAAACATTGGCTTTAAATGAAGCCAGGATAACCATAAACTCACCAACGAAACCAGAGGTACCGGGTAAACCAGCATTTGCCATGGCAAATAAGACCGCAAAGAAACCAAACCATGGCATTTTATTGACCACTCCACCATAGGCACTAATTTCACGAGTATGCATTCGGTCATACAACACACCAATCATTAAGAACATGGCGCCTGAAATAAACCCGTGAGAAATCATTTGAATCATCGCCCCTTCCATACCTAAGCTTGCACCTTGTATACCACCGGTATTTTGGATAATGTCATACGCTAAGAACATACCTAGCGTAACGAAGCCCATATGGGAAATAGAAGAGTAAGCAACCAGTTTCTTCATATCAGATTGAACGAGCGCCACAATACCAATATAGAAAATGGCGACTAGGGATAAGCCAATCACTAACCAGTCTAAGGTCATCGCTGCATCAGGTGTAATAGGTAAACTGAAACGTACAAAGCCATAACCACCCATTTTTAACATAATGGCGGCCAGTACAACAGAACCTGCTGTTGGAGCCTGTACGTGTGCATCTGGTAACCAAGTATGTACAGGGAACATGGGAACCTTTACCGCAAATGCTGCTAAGAAAGCTAAGAAAATAAGAATCTGAGCCGTCATGCCAATATGCATGCTTTGGAAGCCAAGGATAGAGAAGCTACCTGACTGAAAGTATAGGTAAATGAAACTTACCAACATAAATACAGACCCAAGGAAAGTATAGATGAAGAACTTCATAGTGGCGAATACGCGATCTTTTCCACCCCATTTACCAATCACGATAAACATTGGAATAAGCAAAGCTTCCCAGAACACATAGAATAAGATTGAATCAAGTGCAACAAAGACACCGACCATAATACCGCCCATAATCAGGAAGGCACCCATAAACTGTTCAACACGTTCTTTAATAATATCCCAAGCAGAAGCAATGACTAATACCTGAGTAAAGGTCGTTAACAAGACCAATGGCATTGAAAGACCATCTACACCAAGGTGATACATAATATTAAAATGTGAGATCCACGGGGTCTTTTCAACAAACTGCATAGAAGCTGTTGTGGTATCAAAGTTTGTCCATAACGGAATAGACACGACAAAGGTGACCACTGTAATAGCAAGCGATAACCACTTAGCGAGCGAGGGCTTATCTCGCCCTATAAATAAAACGAATAAACCACCAATAATGGGTAACCAAATTAGCGTGCTTAATATAGGAAAACCGAACATATTTTATTATTTCCTTAACTTCTTAATTACCAAAGGACCCAAGCTAGCATTGCTAGCAGGCCAAAAATCATCACAAAAGCATAGTGATATAGGTAACCAGTTTGCGCTGTTTTCAATGCTGCCGCACTATGTGCTACAGACATAAATGTATTACGAACCATACCTGTGTCAATCATTTTAATATCAATTGAATTTGTAAAGAAGCTTCCTAGCTTGCGCATGCCATCTACAAAAACAATTTCATTTAAACGATCAAAGCCAAAAGCATTGTCTAAGACATAAAAGCCTCGCGGACAAGCCTTCTTAATTTTGCCCGGAATCTCTGGTTTCTTAATATAAAGTAACCACGCCAAGAACACACCAGACAGAGCCAAAATAACAGGCAAGGTGGTTAATGAGTGAATTACCATATTGAAAGCACCGTGATACTGTCCTTCATAGATTCTACCCAACACATCATGTTCACCCGTTACCTGAATGGCATCAGCAAAATAAGTACCTGATAAGATAGGCCCAATTAATGGCCAACCCATCATAAGCGCAGGAATGGATAAGGCGATAAGTGGCCATGTGACCACCCCTGGCGATTCTTTGATTTCATGAGCCTTCACATATTCAGATTCTTTACCATGGAAGACAAGAAAGAACATTCTAAAGCTATAGAAAGCAGTGACAAATACAGCAATCAACAATAAGACCATCGCAAAGCTAGCACCATAAGTATCAGATTCACTAACCGCCAATAAAATACTATCTTTCGAGAAGAAGCCTGAGAAGCCTGGAAAACCGATTAAGGCTAAAGAACCAATTAGCATGGACCAATAGGTAATCGGCATATACTTCTTCAAGCCCCCCATCTGGCGAATATCTTGAATATGATGCATTGCAAGAATAACAGAACCTGCTGCTAAGAATAATAAGGCTTTAAAGAAAGCATGTGTTAATACATGGAACATACCTGCCGCATAAGCCGAAGCTCCTAATGCTGCCGTCATATAACCTAATTGAGACAAAGTCGAATAAGCAACCACACGCTTAATATCATCCTGAATAATACCCAATAGTCCCATCATAAAGGCCGTTAAGGCACCAATGATCATAATAAAGCTTAACGCCGCTTCAGACATTTCATAAGCTGGCGATAAACGAGCAACCATAAAGATACCCGCCGTTACCATGGTCGCCGCATGAATTAATGCCGAAATAGGTGTTGGCCCCTCCATTGATTCTGGTAACCAAACGTGTAATGGCATCTGTGCTGATTTGCCCATCGCACCAATAAATAACATAATCGCTAGCACAGTGATCATCGACCACTCCACACCTGGGATAATGGTAATCATGGTGTTTTTATGCGCGGCTAAACCGGCAAAAAACTCATTATAATCAAGTGTATTAAAATACATCACTACAACGGCAATACCTAGAATAAACCCAAAGTCACCTACTCGGTTAACCAAGAAAGCTTTTAAGTTAGCTTGAATAGCTGACTCTCGCTTCATATAGAAGCCAATTAAAAGGTATGAAACCAGACCCACGGCTTCCCAACCAAAGAATAACTGTAAAAAGTTATTGGCCATCACTAATGAAAGCATGGAGAAGGTAAACAGTGAGATATAACTAAAGAAACGCTGATAGTACGGATTATTAGGACCGTAATCATCATCATGATCCATATAGCCTACCGTATAAATATGAACCATTAATGAAACAAATGTTACTACCAACATCATGGTTGCAGACAAGCTATCAATCATGAAACCTAGTTCAAATTTAATACCATCTGACACTAGCCAAGTATAAAGTGAGTCGTTAAAGGGGCTACGCCCTTCTAATACGAATAGATAGAAAACATATGCGGATAGTAGAGTAGACACAGCCACCCCAAAAATAGTAATAGTATGTGCACCACGGCGACCAATACGTCTACCAAATAGCCCCGCCGCTACAGCCCCAAACAAAGGGGATAGCAGTATCAGCGTTAGAATAAATTTTAATGCCATGCTTTCTTATCCTTTTAGAGAATCTAGGTCGTCAACGTTAATGCTCTTACGATTACGGAACACTAAGACAATAATTGCTAAGCCAATAGCTGCTTCAGCAGCCGCGACCGTTAAAATAAAGAACACAAATATTTGCCCTGTCACATCATTTAGATAATATGAAAAAGCAACAAAGTTAGTATTCACTGCCAGTAGCAATAACTCAATCGACATTAAAAGAATAATGATATTTTTTCTATTTAGAAAAATACCGGCCATACTGATCGTAAACAGAACAGCACCAAATATTAGATAGTCAGATAAGGCAATCATTATTTGTCTTCCTCAACTTTAGGGATATCGTGTTCAACCACCGCATCCATTTTGACCATTTTAAAGCGATCTTTCGCATTCGTTTTAACCTGCTTGTCAATATCTTGATATAAAACCATTGTCGTGGACTGACGCCGTAAGGTGAGTGTAATCGCTGCCACAATACCCACTAATAATAAAACCGCTGCCAAAATAAAGGCATAAGCATGTTCAGTGTATAAAGGAATGGCCAAGGCTTCTGTATTACTGTAGCCCGCCGAAAAAGGTTCTGGCGGTAGATATTTCTCTAACCCAAAATGCCCTGGACCAACGACCATGTATAATATGATAAAAACCGCGATGGAAGTTAAAATTCCAATAGGTAAATAGCTTGCAAACTTTTCTTTAATTTGTGAAACGTTAATATCAAGCATCATGACCACAAATAAGAACAAGACCATTAATGCCCCTACGTACACGAGGATAAGCACCAAGCCTAAAAACTCGGCTTGTGCTGTTAGCCAAACACCTGCCGTTGCAATGAAACTTAACACTAACCATAGCGCAGCTTTAACAGGGTTTTTGACGCTAATCATCATCAACGCTGAAATACTGGCTATGGTAGCAAGTACATAAAATATAAATTCTAAAAATGTCATTCTTTCTCTCTTTATATTACGTTATTAACGGTACTTAGCATCAACAGCTCTATCCGCTGCGATTTGTGCTTCGTGCTGATCACCAAACTCAAGTAATCGTTCTTTGGTGATAATACTAGGACCACGCTCATGGAACTCATATTCAAAAACACGGGTTTCAACTACCGCATCTACCGGACAAGCTTCTTCACAGAAACCACAGTAGATACACTTGAACATATCGATGTCATATTGCGTGGTACGACGAGAACCATCTTCTCTTTCTTCAGACTCAATGGTAATCGCATTAGCAGGACAAACTGCTTCACACAATTTACAAGCAATACATCTTTCTTCACCATTGTCATAACGACGAAGAGCATGATGCCCACGAAAACGTGGTGATAAAGGTGTTTTTTCTTCTGGGTAACGGACGGTAATTTTCTTTTTAAAGAAATATTTTCCGGTTAGCACCAGCCCTTGGAATAATTCAATTAGTCCAAAGGTTTTAATTTGATGTTTAACAAATGCAATCATAATTAATCCTATTAATTGAACCATGGGCCAAAGTTTGTGTACTTCATCAACATAACGACAAAGACCCAAACGATGGTGAGCGGAATAAGCACCTTCCAACCTAATCGCATGATTTGATCATAACGATAGCGCGGGAAGGTTGCACGGAACCATAAGAATAAGAACAGTAAGAAAGCTACTTTTAAAGCAAGCCATACAAAACCATTAACCCATGCAAAGGCAGTCTCTAGAACAGGGATCCCCTCAAAAGGAGATAACCAACCGCCTAAGAACATAATAGCGGTCATAAATGAGATTAAAATCATCATCGCATATTCTGCTAAAAAGAAGACGGCGAAAGCCATTCCTGAATACTCTACGTGGAAGCCAGCAACAATTTCAGACTCCCCTTCTGCCACATCAAACGGTGCACGGTTAGTTTCTGCTAACCCTGAAATAAAGTAAACGAAGAACATAGGTAGCAAAGGAATCCAGTACCAGTTAACCAGCCCCCCTCTTTGTCCTTCTACAATTTCGGTTAAGTTCATTGAACCGGCAACCATTAATACGGTTACCAAAGCAAAACCCATCGCAATTTCATAAGATATTTTCTGCGCCGATGCTCGCATTGCGCCTAAGAAGGCATACTTCGAGTTGGAAGCCCAACCTGAAATAATAATACCGTAGACACCAATAGAAGAAATGGCTAATACATAAAGTACACCCGCATTAATATTAGAAACGACCATACCATCTTCGTTAAACGGAATAACCGCCCAAGCAGCAATAGCAGGTGCGATAGCGAGAACAGGCGCAATAATGAAAAGGTATAGGTTTGCTTGTGAAGGCAATACGATTTCTTTTAACATTAGCTTTAAAGCATCTGCAATTGGCTGCAACATCCCTAAGTAACCAACTCGGTTAGGCCCCATTCGTACTTGCATAAAACCAATAACTTTACGTTCTGCCAAGGTTAAATAAGCCACTGCTAACATAAGTGGTAACACCACCGCGACTGCTTGTATAACCAGCGTAATCAGAATAGCTAACCAGTCATATAGGAAAGAAGAAAGCCAGCTTTGTAATAAATCAAACATACTTAACCCCTTACGCGTTAGCGACAGCATCGTTAGATGCTTGTAGTGATGGTGAACGTCTAACCAGTGCGTCGACTGAATAGATAGAAATGGAATCTGCAGCTTCCGTTACCTTAACCAAAGTTGAAGGAAGAGAAAGTTCAGCAAGTGCTAATGAAGCAGGGCTGTCTGATAGTTCAGCAAGCACCTGATTAGAGTGAGTTTGATCAAAGCCTTCCAGCTCCAACATATTCCCTAATACTCTAAATATCTTCCAAGCTGCTTTGGCATCACCTTTTGGCTCTACTGCCATTTTAAATGATTGCTTCAAGCCAGTTGCATTGATATAAGTTCCGGCAATTTCTGAAAAAGGCGCAATGGGTAACATGACATCAGCATATTCACGCTGAGCTTCTGAATCAAATGCGGTCAAGTTCAAAACAAACTCTGCCTTGTTCATAGCCTCTAATGCTTGTGAACCCTTAGCGATATCATATTCAACTTCAACCCCTAGGTTGATGAAAGCTTTCATGCCTTGTTGCATCATATCGGCAACATTTTTACCATTTTCAGGTAAGAAGTTAACCGCATACGCGCCTACATCGTTAGCTGCTAAAGGTAAAACGTTTAAAGTCGCACCCGATAAAGTAGCCACTCTATTTGCCAGCTTCACCAACTGCCCAAACTGTGAATCCATTTGTGCAATTTGCCCTAACATAATAGAACTTTTAGCCGAATCTAATAATGACTTCGCAATCATTTTCTGTGCATCGGTTGCCACAATAGAACTGAACAAAGCGCTTTCTTCTTGCTTCATTTCTTCTAGTGCTTTAGCAACGCCTGCCAGTTCCGCAGACATATCAATATTTACCACATCTTGCGTTAAGTCATAGTTCACATCAAAGCTTTCAGGGTTAATCGAAGAAACACTTCTACCCGCTAACTGAGTTTTGCGTAAACGGTGATTTAATAACGGTAATTCTTTACGTAAATAAGAACCCACTAACAACGTTGAATCTAGCTTTTCAACTTCTTCAAAACGGTGGTTCAGTTTAGGTTGAATATACCCCTCAGAATCTAATGAGAAATCTTGCTGGCGTAGGCGAGTATCTAAACTCGTAATCCCTAAACCACGAGCTAGCTTCTGTAGCAACTGTAACTCTTCAACGGTTGACGAAGGTGAAGCAATAACGCCCACCTCATCAGCGGTTTCTTTTAAAGCCGATAACTTATCAGATACAAATGCTAAAGCGGTTTCCCAATCTACTTGCTTCCAAACACCTTTTTCTTTAATCATCGGTGTTGTGAAACGATCGGTACTGTTTAAACCTTCATAAGAATAACGATCTCTATCTGAGATCCAAATTTCATTAATAGATTCTTTATCACCAGGCACAACACGTTTTACTTCATTATTTTTTGAATGCAAAATAAGGTGTGAACCCACACTGTCATGCGGTGAAATTCCCTGGTGAGCCTTTAGCTCCCAAGGACGAGCTGAATAACGGAAAGGTTTTGAGGTTAAAGCCCCTACTGGACATAAATCAATCATGTTACCTGACATTTCAGAGGTAATAGATTTTTCAATGTAAGTTCCAATTTCCATCCACTCACTTCGACCTGTTGCACCCAGTTCCATAATACCGCCCACTTCCTGTCCAAATCGAACACAGCGAGTACAGTGAATACAACGAGTCATATCCGTATGAATAAGTGGACCTACATCCTTATCCCCTAAAATACGTTTGGCTTCTGAGTATTTAGAAACATCATCACCATATTCCATAGCAACATCTTGTAACTCACACTCACCACCTTGATCACAAATAGGGCAATCTAAAGGGTGGTTGATTAGCAAAAACTCCATTACCGACTTCTGTGCGGCAATCGATTTTGCTGATTTTGTTTGGACTTTCATACCATCTGTAACCGGTGTAGCACAAGCAGGAACCGCTTTAGGCGCCCCTTCTACTTCTACTAAACACATTCTACAGTTGGCAGCAATCGATAGTTTTTTGTGATAACAAAAACGAGGAATCGTTATTTGAGCATCATCAGCGACATCAATTAACATGTCCCCTTCACGAGCTTCAACTATTTGTCCGTTAATTTCAATTTTAACCATGTTATAACCTAAACATTAGGGGCTCTAAAGTAAGAACCATAATTCATTATTTGGTGCGAGTATTTTTATTGTTTATCAAAAATACTGCATCCATGATCAATGTAATGACGGAATTCATCTTCATAATGATCTAAGAAACTCTCAACCGGAATAGCGGCTGCATCTCCCAGACCACAAATGACACGACCCATAATTTTTCCTGACACATCTTTTAGTAATTCAATGTCTTCTGGGCGACCTTTTCCTTGCACAATTCTATGTACCACTCGATACATCCAACCCGTACCTTCTCGGCAAGGCGTACATTGCCCACAAGACTCTTCGTAATAAAACCAAGTTAATCGTTCTAATACTTTAACCATGTCTGTGGTTTCATCCATGATAATGACTGAGCCGGCCCCTAAAAAAGAGCCTGCTTTTGCAATGGAATCATAGTCCATGTTCATCGCCATCGCCGCCTCTTCAGGCAGAACCGATGTTGATGAACCTCCAGGAATAACAGCCTTTAGCTTACGGCCGTCCAAAACACCCCCTGCTAACGCTAAAAGATCTTTAAATGGTGTTCCCATTCTGACTTCAAAGTTACCAGGATTATTGACATGTCCAGAAACCGAATAGCATTTTGTACCACCCGCATTTTGGACACCTAGATCAGAGAACCACTTGCCACCTTTTGCCAAGATCATTGGAATAGAGGCCAGTGTTTCTGTATTGTTAATGGTTGTTGGCTTACCATATAAGCCATAGCTTGCAGGGAAAGGCGGCTTAAAACGTGGCTGCCCTTTCTTACCTTCGATAGATTCAATCAACGAAGTTTCTTCACCGCAAATATAAGCACCAGAACCTAGGTGAGTATAAAGATCAAAGTCATAACCTGACTCTAAAATATCTTTTCCTAACAACCCTGCTTCACGTGCTTGATTAATGGCATTGTCAAAGCGCTTATAAGGCTCCCAAAATTCGCCACGGATATAGTTGTAACCCGCGCTTGCGCCAATTACATAACCCGCAATCATCATACCTTCAACCAAGGCATGCGGATTGTAACGCATAATATCACGATCTTTATAGGTTCCAGGCTCACCCTCGTCTGAATTACAGACAATATATTTAGGGCCAGGCGCGTTTCTGTTCATGAAACTCCACTTAAGACCTGTTGGAAAACCTGCTCCACCACGACCACGGATATTAGATAATTTTACTTCTTCAATAATGTCTGCAGGCGTAAGTTCACCAGCTAAAACTTGTTTCCAGATTTCATAACCACCGTTGGCGACATAAACATCTAAGTCCCAAGAGTTTTCAAGATGGTTTAGGCGATAGCAGTTTTCGTTTTGTATAACCATCTGACTACTCCAACTCTGTGATTAATTTATCAAGATATTCTGGTGTTAGGTTTTCATGATAATCTTTCCCTAACATCATCATTGGCGCACCACCACAAGCTCCCAGGCACTCAACTTTCTTAATCGAAAATTTACCATCTGCTGTTACTTGGCCAGGCTTAATGCCTAGCTTATTCTCTAGGTGCGCTAAAATATCATCACTGCCTCGCAACATACAAGAAATATTAGTACACAAACAAAACTTATGACGACCAACATCTTTATGCTCATACATAGAATAAAAGGTTGCCACTTCATAAACAGCGATTGGCGTCATCTCTAAATAATCAGCCACTTCATTCATTAACTCGGTGGTTAAACGCCCATTACACTCTTCTTGCACAATTCTTAATGCAGGCATCACTGCAGACTGTTTTCGACCTGCAGGATAGTTGGCAATCCAACGATCAATCCTAGCTTTAAGATCGCCTTGAATCACATCTTTAAATACTTCGCTCATCGGTCAACCTCTCCAAAAACGATATCTTGTGTACCAATAATAGAAACCACATCTGCAATCATATGCCCCTTCACCATTTCATCTAACGAGGCCAAGTGAGTGAACCCTGGCGCACGTACTTTCAAGCGGTAAGGCTTGTTCGCACCATCTGATACCATATAAATACCAAACTCACCCTTAGGATGTTCAACAGCAGTATAAGACTCACCGCTTGGCACGGTATAACCTTCTGTAAACAACTTAAAGTGATGAATCAATGCTTCCATATTAGATTTTGCATCTTCACGACTAGGTGGTGCCACCTTATGATCATCCGTCATAACAGGACCATCGTGTGCTTTTAACCATTCGACACACTGCTTAATAATTTTGTTTGACTCTCGCATTTCTGCAACACGTACTAAATATCGATCATAACAATCACCGGTGACGCCGACTGGAATATCAAACTGCATTTTGTCATAAACTTCATAAGGCTGTTTTTTACGTAAATCCCAAGCAATACCAGAACCACGTAACATCGGACCTGTAAAGCCTAGTTGCAAAGCTCTTTCAGGTGAAACAATACCAATATCAACCGTTCTTTGCTTCCAGATACGATTATCGGTTAGTAAAGTTTCATATTCATCAATATAACCAGGGAAACGCTCTGTAAAAGCTTCAATGAAATCTAACAAAGAACCTTCACGAGTTTCATTCAATTTATCTAGCTTCTTACCCGAGTGCCATTTTGACTTTTCATATTTTGCCATCGTATCGGGCAAGTCTCTGTAAACACCACCCGGACGATAATAAGTTGCGTGCATACGAGCACCCGAAACCGCTTCGTAGCAATCCATTAAGTCTTCACGTTCACGGAAGGCATAAAGGAATACTGTCATCGCACCAATATCTAATGCGTGCGCACCTAGCCACATCAAGTGGTTCAGTACACGGGTAATTTCATCAAACATAACGCGAATATATTGCGCCCTTTCAGGTACTTCAACGCCAAGCATTTTTTCAATACCCATCACGTAAGCATGTTCATTTGCCATCATAGAAACGTAATCTAAACGATCCATGTAACCAATAGACTGATTATAAGGCTTATACTCAGCCAGCTTTTCTGTCCCACGGTGCAATAAACCGATATGAGGATCAGAACGAACAATGGTTTCACCATCTAACTCTAATATCAGGCGTAATACACCGTGAGCAGAGGGATGCTGCGGACCAAAGTTAAGTGTGTAGTTGCGAATTTCAGACATATACTTTCCTAAACACCTTCGTTGCTTTCAGCAATTTTATCTTCACGAATAACACGCGGGACATTCACACGGTTTTCCATGGTGACAGGCTCATAAATACAGCGCTTAGCTTCATGATCATAACGCATCTCTACTTGCCCGACCAAAGGAAAGTCTTTGCGTAATGGATGACCAATAAAACCATAGTCAGTTAATAAACGACGTAAATCGGGATGACCTTCATAAATAATTCCTAACAAGTCAAATGCTTCACGCTCAAACCAGTCTGCGCAATTCCAAATAGAAACAACAGAAGGAATGATTGGCATTTGAGTATTTTCCGGGAAAACTTTAACGCGAATACGTAGATTTCTTGAAATTGAAATCAAGTGATAAACAGAAGCAAAACGACGAGGCTTATTTAGATCTTCAACATTTTCTTCTTCAACGAAATCAAATACGCCACGGCTAAAGCCTTTATTCGCAGCCGCCATGGTTTCCCAGTTAGCATCACCATAAATAAGGTAATCCACTCCACAGATATCAATTAACTGTTCAAAACCCACGACATCTTTTAGCTTTGTAAAACAAGCAATAGAGTCTGCTGGTGCAATTTCAATCGTTAATTCATCAAGTGCAATCGTCGAGCTAATAACCGCATCGGCTAGGACATCATTCACTTGAGCTTGTAAATCTAATATAGATTGTTTCATAATCGACTATTCTCAGCTTGTCTTAGCGTGCGATGGTATTCGTACGTTTAATTTTATTTTGCAACTGAATAATACCGTATAACAAGGCTTCAGCTGTTGGAGGGCAACCTGGAACATAAATATCAACAGGCACAATACGATCACAACCACGTACAACAGAGTAAGAATAATGATAATAACCTCCTCCGTTTGCACAAGAACCCATTGAGATAACCCAACGTGGCTCTGCCATTTGGTCATAAACTTTACGCAGGGCAGGCGCCATTTTGTTAACCAAGGTCCCAGCAACAATCATCACATCAGACTGACGAGGACTAGGTCTAAAAATAATACCAAATCTATCTAAGTCATAACGTGAAGCACCGGCGTGCATCATTTCAACAGCACAACAAGCCAAACCAAAGGTCATCGGCCAAAGCGAACCCGTACGTGCCCAGTTAATGAGTTTGTCAGCAGAAGTAGTAACCACACCTTCTTTTAATACGCCTTCTATTCCCATTCCAGCGCTCCTTTCTTCCACTCATAAATAAATCCAACGACCAGTAACATTAAAAATGCTGACATAGCCAATAGGCCAAAGGTACCCACTTCATCTAAAACAATTGCCCATGGAAACAGAAATGCAATTTCTAGGTCAAAAATAATAAATAAAATAGCCACTAGATAAAATCTAACATCAAATTTCATTCGAGCATCTTCAAACGCTTCAAAGCCACACTCGTAAGGAGCATCCTTTTCAGAATCCGGGTTTTGTGGACCTAAAAGATAACCAATCAACATCGGCCCGATACCAAAAAATATGCCTAGTGCAATAAAGACGATAACGGGTAAATAATTTTCAAGCATAGGTTACAACCTCTTTTAACCTAAGTTCATGATAACTGTCATGAAACCTTTAACTTCTTCTGAAAAACACTGGTTCAACTAAGATACTAAGTAACCCGTGTTTTAGTGAGACCATTATTAAAATGATCATCTTGATTTTTTTTAACAATAGCTTTTTGAGCCTACTAAAAAAATTTGTATGGTGCCGATGGCCGGACTTGAACCGGCACAGCTTGCGCCACTACCCCCTCAAGGTAGCGTGTCTACCAATTCCACCACATCGGCAAATGCGTTATTCTGGTACAACAGGAACATTCTTCTGCTCTTCTGTCATCTTAACGACAGCAGGAGCTTGGGTAACACTTTTGTAACCTTTAGATTGCTGAGCCCCTAAATAAGCTAAAGTCAAACTTGTGATAAAAAATAATGCGGCTATCACAGAAGTTGCTTTAAGCATAAAGTTATTTGAACCACCACTACCGAAAACAGACTGTGATGAACCACCTCCAAAGTTGGCACCTGCATCGGCACCTTTACCATGTTGTAATAAAACTAAAACAATTAAAATAAAAGCTAATACCAAATGAATGGCTAAAACGATTGAAAACATACTATTCTCCAGCAGTACAAATGGCAATAAAATCGTCGGCATTTAAAGATGCCCCACCGATCAAACCACCGTCAATATCAGGTTGAGCAAAAAGCTCTTTTGCATTACCTGGCTTCACACTTCCACCATATTGAATAATGACTTTTTCTGCAACAGCAGCATTTAAAACAGCCAACTGACCACGAATAAACGCATGAACTTCTTGCGCTTGAGCCGATGAAGCTGTTTTGCCTGTGCCGATAGCCCAAACTGGCTCATAAGCAATAACAATGCGTTCAAACGCATCAATACCTACAGCCTGAATAATGGCATTTAATTGCGTCGAGATAACCTTTTCTAAATTACCCGCTTCTCTTTCTTCTAGCGTTTCACCTACACATAAGATAGGCGTAATCCCTGCTTTTAAAGCAGTGACTACTTTTTGTGCTATCTCTGAATCCGTTTCGCCATAAATGGCTCTGCGCTCTGAATGCCCAATCACAACATATTGACAACCAAAATCTTTCAACATTTCTGCTGATGTTTCGCCAGTGAAAGCACCTTGAACAGGTTCAATCGCAATATTTTGAGCCCCTAGCGCGATTTTATCTGTCGCTAAACACTTTTGTGCGTAATCGATATAAATAGTAGGAGGACAAATTGCAACCTTTGTAGCCCCTATTTCAGCAGATTTTTTATTCAAACCTGTCATAAGGTTCATGATAGAAGCTTTACTACCATGCATTTTCCAGTTACCCGCGACAAAAAGCTGTCTCATTTCCTTGGTCTCCAAACACAAAATTTCGCCCATTCTAGCGACTTATTCATTAAATTACAATCTTGACAAATCAACAAAACTCACTTTTAACCAAATTAACTAACTTTACGACAACCGGTTCAATCATCTGCAAGGTCTCACCTTCCACCATAACTCTAATTAAAGGCTCGGTTCCTGAGACCCTTAACAAGACTCTTCCTTTGCCAGCCATGCCTCTTTCAGCTTCTGCGACAGCTTGATTTAATTTTTCGCTTTCTAGCAAATCAACCTTGCCAACAACTTTTACATTTTCTAAAATTTGCGGAAACTTTGTCATACCAGAACAAATTTCTTTCAAGCTAACCTCTTTTTCAACCAAAATTGAAATAACTTGTAATGCCGCAACAATACCATCACCAGTAGAGGTTTTATCTAAACAGAGTACATGGCCAGATGCTTCCGCACCAAACAACCAATTATTTTCAACCAAAGCTTGCATCACATAGCGATCACCCACTTGAGTTCGAATAAAGCCCATCCCCAGCTCTTTAATCGCTATTTCCAACCCTAAATTACTCATCAAGGTTCCCGCCACGCCTTCGCAGTCAGCCTGATTGTGCTGCGCAAGAATATATAAAATATAATCACCGTCAACAACACTGCCTTCATGGTCAACAAACATCACTCTGTCGCCATCACCATCAAAAGCCACACCGAAGTCTGCTTTTTCAGCTAAAACGGTTTGTTGCAACAAGGCCAAGTCTGTTGCACCACACCCCGCATTAATATTCAAACCATCCGGTTGATCACAAATAGAGACTACATCAGCACCCAACTCTTTAAACACCGAAGGGGCTATGTGGTAAGTTGCACCATTAGCAGAGTCTAAAACAACCTTAAGACCACTTAAATTTTTAGGCGCTGAATAGGTACTTTTACAAAACTCAATATAACGGCCTGCGGCATCATCAATTCGCATGGCTTTGCCTAGCTTAGCGGAATCGACAATCACCATTTCTTCATCAAAAGCCTTTTCTACTTCCAACTCAATGGCATCGGTAATTTTTTTACCTTTTGCGGAAAAATATTTAATGCCATTGTCAGAATGCGGGTTATGCGAAGCACTGATAACAATACCAGCATCAGCTGAAAAAGTTTGCGTTAAGTAAGCTACTGCGGGCGTTGGCATAGGGCCTAATAAATATACATCAACTCCTGCGGCAATAAAGCCTGCTTCTAAAGCAGATTCAAACATATAGCCGGAACGTCGAGTATCCTTCCCAATCATTACGGTACTTTCACCATGATCTTTAATAACCTTTCCGGTTGCCCAACCCAACTTTAACACTTTATCAGGTGAAATCATGCCACTACCAACATGATTACGAATACCATCTGTCCCAAAATACTTCTTTTTATTACTCATTTAGTGTCTTCTTTTTTTGAAAAGGGCTTGCTCATTACTAGGCTGACTCAAACAGGTTAATACCTTTAAAGCCTGACGTGTTTCAAGGACGTCATGTACTCGAATAATTTTAGCACCTTGCTGCACAGCCAATAACGCTGAAACAACACTACCGACCATTCTACCAGAAAGCTTATCTTCACCGGTAATCTCCGCAATCATTCTCTTCCTAGAAACGCCTACCAATAAAGGCAGACCAAGCCTAGTGAATTTACTTAAATTTTGAAATAAAGCCATATTATGCTCAAGTGTTTTACCAAATCCAAAACCGGGGTCTAAGATTAGCTGACTTTTATCAATACCCATCGCCACACAAGCAGCAACCTGTTCTTTAAAAAACTGACAGACCTCTAATACTACGTTGTCATAACTGGGTGACTGTTGCATCGAACAGAAGTCACCTTGCTTATGCATCAAACAAGCCATTACACCGGTACTAGCAATCAGTTCTTTCGCACCCAGTGATTGAAGTGCATTAACATCATTCACCAACGATACACCTAATTTAATTGCCTGCTGCATAACAGGTACTTTATAAGTATCGATTGAAACGGGTAAACCAAACTCTTGAATAGCTACCTCAATAACTGGCAAAACACGATCTAGTTCTTCTGACAAACCAACCGGATTGGCACCAGGGCGAGTAGACTCGCCACCAATATCCACAATATCGACCTCGGCTTTAGTAAACAAACTTAACTGTTCACGAACCTTATCCAAGGATTGATACTGTCCTCCATCCGAAAAAGAATCGGGCGTGACATTCAATACACCCATCAAAACGGGGTTGTTGACAGAAGCTTGACTAAGTTTTTGTTTAAAAGATATCATTATTCAAAACATGACTTACCACAACGAGCATCAATAAATTACAGATTAAAAACCCATAAAAAAGCCCCTTAAAAGGGGCTTATTCACCAATTGAAACGAAATTAAGAAAGCTTAGTTTCGCCCTCCTGTGAGTTTGAATCATCAGATAAATCAGATTTAACCAAGTCATCAGCCGACTCAACATTCTGCCCATCTTCTGGCGCTGAAGTATCATCGTCTTTTGAATCACCAAGATCACCCCAATCTTTCGGCTCACCTGGCGCTTTACCTGCCATTAAGTTTTTAACCTGCTCAGCATCAATGGTTTCATACTCCATCAGTGCTTCCGTCATGGCATGTAAAACAGACTCGTTTTCTTTCAACAACTTTTCGGCACGTTGATAGTTCTTATCAATAAAGAAGCGAATTTCAGTGTCAATTTGCTGAGAAATATCATTAGACACGTTTGCATTACGAGAAGACCCTAAAATAGTATTATCTTCTTCATCTTCATACATTAACGGCCCTAATACAGTCGACAAGCCCCACTTAGTGACCATATTACGTGCAATTTGAGTCGCTCGCATAATGTCATTACTGGCACCAGTCGTCACGGCATCTTCACCAAAGACCATTTCTTCAGCAATACGACCACCATACAAACTAGAAAGCTGACTCTCTAACTTACGCTTAGAATAACTGTAAGAATCTTCTTCAGGCAAGTACATCGTCACCCCTAAAGCACGCCCTCTTGGCATGATACTCACCTTATAAACAGGATCGTGCTCTGGCACCAAACAACCTACAATAGCATGACCAGCTTCATGACAAGCTGTCATACGGCGCTCTTCTTCACTCATTGCCATGCTCTTGCGCTCAACACCCATTAGAATTTTGTCTTTCGCTTGTTCAAAGTGCGCCTGCGTGACAGTCCGGTCATTTAAACGTGCCGCAAATAAAGCCGCTTCATTCACAAGGTTTGCTAAGTCAGCACCTGAAAAACCAGGCGTTCCTCTGGCAATAACAGATGGCTTTACGTCATTCCCTAAAGGCACTTTACGCATGTGTACTTTTAATATTTGTTCACGACCGCGAATATCAGGCAGCCCTACGGTTACTTGCCTATCAAAGCGCCCAGGTCTTAATAAAGCAGGATCCAGTACATCTGCACGGTTAGTCGCTGCAATAACAATTACCCCAGCATTGGCTTCAAAACCATCCATTTCAACCAGCATTTGGTTCAACGTTTGCTCTCGCTCATCGTTACCACCCCCTGTACCGCTTCCACGACTACGACCCACCGCATCAATCTCATCAATAAAGATAATACAAGGCGCGTGTGCCTTTGCTTGTTCAAACATATCGCGCACTCGTGATGCACCAACCCCCACAAACATTTCAACAAAGTCTGAACCTGAAATACTGAAGAATGGCACCTTCGCTTCACCCGCAATAGCTTTTGCTAATAATGTTTTACCGGTTCCAGGAGGGCCTACCATCAAAATACCACGTGGCAAGCTTCCGCCTAAATTATGGTATTTTTCAGGGTCTTTTAAGAAGTCGACAACCTCGCCAACCTCTTGCTTAGCTTCATCTGAACCCGCAACATCATCTAAGGTAATTTGAACTTGGTCATCAGTTAGCATTCTGGCTTTGGACTTACCAAAAGACATAGGCCCGCCTTTGCCACCCATACCGCCACCGCCCATAGAGCGCATAAAGAATAGCCAAATACCAATTAACAACAGCATAGGGAACCATGAAATAAACATCTGCATTAACAAACTTTCTTTCTCTGGCGCTTTGGCCGTCACCTTAACACCGTTGTGCAATAAATCGCCCATTAAACCCACATCACCAGGGTTAATCGTTTTAAATGTCTTTCCATTTGAAGTGATACCTTTAATGATGGTACCTTCAATAGTAACCTGACTAACCAGCCCATTTCTGACTTGGTCTATAAAGCTAGAATAAGCTAACTGTGTGTCTTTCGCCTGCTTTTGATCACTAAAGTGATTAAAAATCGACAACATTACAGTAGCAACCACCGCCCAAATTAGTAGATTTTTTAACATATCATTTTTCATTTATCACCTATGGCATTGGCCATTTGTTAGTTCAATTTAGTTGGTAAACTTTACCATATTTTTACGTTCAGTTGGTTGTTCCCGAAGCTAAATAAGCTAAGGCGCTTCTTTTTTTCCACGTGCCAACACATAAATCTCCTTACTACGGGGACGAGAGGCTTTTGGCTTACGTGTTACGACCTTTGTATATTTCTTTTTTAAATTCCGTAATAGAACATCATAACCTTCGCCCTGGAAAACTTTCATTAACAAGTCGCCCTTTTTACGAAGTACCTGATCCGCCAAATCAACCGACAATTCCACCAAGTACATAGCACGAGGAATATCTACTGCACTATTACCCGTCATATTAGGCGCCATGTCGGACATCACTAAATCAACCTCTCTACCCGCTAAAGAATCAACCAGTGACTGGTAAACTTCATCTTCTTGAAAGTCTCCTTGAATAAAGGTCACGCCTGCAAAAGGTTCAACTGGCAAGATATCTAACGCAAACACGCGTCCATTACTGCCTACCTTGTGGGTGGTCCATTGTGACCAACCACCCGGTGCCGCACCCAGATCAACAACAGCCATGCCTTTTTCGAACAACTTATCTTTTTCGTCAATTTCTTGAAGCTTATAAATAGCCCGCGAACGGTAGCCATCTTGCTTCGCTTTATTAACATAGTAGTCGTCAAAATGCTCTTTTAACCAACTCGCGCTAGATTTACTTCTTGCCATGGCTTAATTTCTTATACAATACTTTAATCTTATTAAATAATGACAACTTCAGGATTTTCAATGCCAAAATCAAAAAACTTATCAAATACTCAAATTAAATACCTTCGTGGTCTTGCTCATGGCATTAAGCCAGTTATTATCATTGGTGCAAATGGTATCACTGAATCATTGATGGAAGAACTAGAATCTTCTCTTGACCACCATGAACTGTTAAAAGTAAAAATGTCTAGCGCCGAAAGAGAAGATCGTAAAGAATTAATGGCCTATGTGTTAGAAAAAACACAGGCTGACTTAGTGCAGTCAATTGGTAAAACATTTGTTATTTTCCGTGCAAACGATGAGACTGAGCTACCTTTACCAAAGTAAAGGCTAGTAAAACAGTCACCATAGTTGAACATTAAAAATCGCCAGGGGTGGTCTAAAGATAAGACCACCCCTGGCGATTTTTAGGTTTAAATAATTGTGTAAGCTGTATTTAGCATTAAGAAAAAGAGTCTCTTTAATTTAAAAATATCTCGGGGCATCCATACTTTTATGCAAAATACGTACAATCATAATTCCTTGGCTTATCTTTTTATAGAAAATTAAATGAGAACGGTGCTTAAAGCACATGTAATCTAAACGAACATATTCAATTTCGTTCCCTAAATCAGGGTTTTCACTAAGAATCTCAAAACATTTTTCTAGCGATTCATGGTAATTGAGCATTACCGCAGAACCAAAATTAATAATGAAATAATCAAGAATAGAATCTAAATCAGTACAGGCCTTATTTGAAAGGCTATACATCTATGCAGTGCCTTTCTTTCGCATCACCCATAATATCAGCCATGCTTCTTGCACTTACGCCACTTTTCTCACCATCAATTAAGGCAGAACGAAGTAATCCAATTTTATATTCCTGCTCCTGGTCATGGCGAATTAATGCTCGTAGATATTCACTATCATTTCCATACTGACCAGAATCAATTTGCGACTTAATCCACACCTCTTGTTGCTCAGTGACGGTAATTGTTTTGCGTTGCATTGCCATGACGAACTCCTTCTCTAAAGAAAGTATGATTATATCACACTATAATTATAGCATTTACCCTCATAGCATACAGGTGTTTACTGTATTTCTGGATGGCTAATAATTTAGATTAACCTCATTAGAAACCTTCGCTACTAATTAGACAACGTAATGGCCATCCCTCCAGATACTTATCAAAATAGTAAAATACAACAAGTCAGACGAACTATCCACTAAAAAAGAATGGGCTTGACTATATATTTTTAGCGATTAGCTCAGCCTTTAACAAACCACCCTTGGTTAATAGTCTTGCTGAAAATTTAGGATGGCGCCTAGCTTTAAAAGCATCATAAATCAACTTTAACCCCTGTGCTTCAAGCAAAGAAATATTAACTTCTGTATCCATTTCAGCGCTTTCAACAAAATCATCAGAAAAACTAGGAGCAATAATCAGCACCTGTGCAACTCGCCGACCTTGGCTTTCACATCTAGTGACGTATGCTTTAACTTGTCGCGATGTTGATGAATACTTAGCAAAATCACCATTTTTACAAGTTTTTGCTTCACCTATAATTACATCATCATCACTTAGTGCAATAATAATATCGGCTTTATCTTTAGCTGTATTAATTACCTTTCGGAAATCTTCATCAACAACAAGGTTAAGTGCTTCAAATATCTCTTTTGTTATTTCCTCAAACTTAACCCCTATCTCAGCTTCTGCTATTTCAATGCCTGCTGTTTTCAAACTGGCTAAATCTCTTCTGGCAAGCGCGCAATAATTTTCGATTAGCTTGTCATTCGCATTAGCGAATGACTCTAAAATTAATTGTCGCGCATTACCTCTTTTTGATAATGACATTTTATTTCGTATAATTTTAACTTGCTCATTGGTTAATAAAAATAAAATATCTACTGGTGTAATACTTAATGCTCGAAGCTTGTCTGTATCAAGCTCTTCTGTATCTTCAAGTTCAAATTCATTTTTCAACAATCCTTCAAGTTCTGGAAAGTGGACTTGCAGTGTTGAGTATAGCTCTTTAAAACCTGCTGCACTCAATGCTTCAAACTCACCATTGGCTGATTCATTTAGTGTATTTATTATGACATCTATCCTATCGTCCAGTGTCGTACCTATCTTATCAAGATTCAAATCTAAATCAGTTATTAATGTTTTGAGCCTTTCTTTTCTTTGGTTTTGAGTTTCATTTGAACCAAAAATATCACGATGTAATATGTGTCGAATAGCAACACGAGAACTGATTATCTCCTGAATTTTTACCCCCCTTTCAATACCACGCACTTTTTTACCATAATGCTTTAATATATTCGAAAGCTCTGAATCACTAAAGCAACGGAGAATGCGCAAGGTATGTTTATCAGCGAGCTCCTTGCCTTGTATCTCATTAAGAATAGTGACGACTTCATCTGCAACAAATACTTCTGAGCGTTTACGGTTAATAAATAACACACCCATTTCTCTAAGTTCATTCAGACCTTCTAATGTATTATTTTGTGGTACTGGGTCAATCATATGTTCTATTGCAGATGCTTCATCCATTGAAATATTTAATCTATCAGCCAGTACATTGAGAATACTTATTTCATCATCTGTAATTTTGGCTTCACGATTTATTTTTTCATCATTTAGAAATGCGACTTTAAGACAGTCTTGATAAATGCTTAATTGCATTCCTTTGTTAAAGTCTTCAGTATTTTCACTTGCATCTATTTTTTCTTGAAGTTCTTTAGATGATTTTTTTAATTTACTAAATTCTTCATTGTAAAGAGTCTCAACCCAAGATGTTCTTGCTATGCTATTGCCATCTCTAGTTAAAATATTAATTAACAAGCCAACTTGAGCCCCTGACATAATCGGGTAATAGAAATTCTACTTTTAAACTCGGTTATTTTTCGGGGGGATTACACCGTGATTTCACTCCCTGACGCATTTTTAATGTGACCATTAATTTTACTAACTGATTTTTCCAGCTGGTGATCATTAAGCATAGCACCAGAGCATAATTTATCTAAACAAGAAATGAACTTAGATTTTTCTACTTGATTGAGACTTGAAAGGACTTGATTGAGTTTCATTTTCGGTACCGACTCCGTTAGTTTAATTAACTACACAAGCAATCTTCTACTTAAACAATATTTTTATCAAGCTATACATTGTAAATAATTAAAATCAGAGGTATTTATGTCTCGGTAGCACACTCATCAAGTGCCGAAGAAGAACATTGACAATTGTAGCCTAAAGCCACTTATTGCTTGGTTTTGCACCTGCTATTGACTGCTCAAGAGATTTGGTAAAAAAGGAAAGGTAACTAGAGCGGAGATGTTACTCGTTTCAAGCTCTACCCACCCCTGGCGATTTTTGGGTTTCAAACAAGCTAGAAAGCTAAACTATCTAACCCTCTCGCTAAATCTGCTTTAATATCCCTAACTGACTCTAACCCCACTGACACGCGCACCAAGTTGTCCGTAATACCCGCTTTTAAACGTGCTTCTGGTTCAACTCGGCAATGGGTCGTCGTGGCTGGGTGCGTAATACTGGTTTTAGCATCGCCTAAGTTAGCGGTAATAGATAGCATCTCGGTTGCATCAATGACCTTCCATGCATTCTCTTGCCCGCCTTTTACTCTAAACGATAACAAGCCACCCGCACCCGTTTGCTGGACATTCGCCAGCTCGTATTGTGGATGATTGGTTAAGCCAGGGTAAAATACTGTTTCAACAGCAGGATGCGTATCTAGCCATTCTGCTAAAGCTTGCGCTCTAATGCAGTGGGCTTCCATACGAACTGACAGCGTCTCTAACCCTTTTAAAAATATCCAAGCATTGAAGGTGCTCATGGTTGGCCCTGCTGTTCGCATAAAGCCTCGAATCTCTTCGCCAACAACTTCATTAGAACCCACGACAGCCCCACCAATTGCACGACCTTGTCCATCTAAAAACTTGGTAGCTGAATGAATAATAATATCTGCACCAAGTGCTAAAGGGCGTTGTAAAACAGGCGTACAGAAACAGTTATCAACAATTAGATAAGCATTTGCAGACTTGGATAAGACTGATAAGGCTTTAATATCGGCCACTTCAGTTAAAGGGTTGGAAGGGCTTTCTAAAAAGAATGCCTTGGTATTGGGTTGAATGGCCGCTTGCCACTCTGCTACATCGGTTTGTGATACAAAAGTCACTTCCAAGCCAAACTTCGCTAAGTATTTATTGAACAACACCTTCGTGGTGCCAAAAATACTTTGCGATGAAATAATATGGTCACCCGACTCGCACAAAGCCATAAAGGTAGACAAAATGGCAGACATACCTGAAGCGGTGCCCACACAAGCTTCTCCGCCTTCCATAAGTGCCAAGCGTTCTTCAAAGGCTCTTACGGTTGGATTGGTGAAACGAGAGTAGACATTACCCTCTTCTGCACCACTAAAGCGGTCAGCCGCTTGCTGGGCAGAATGGTAACGAAAGCTAGAAGTTGGGAAAATAGCTTCACTATTTTCTTGCTCTGCTGTTTGCGTATAGCCGGCTCGAACGGCTAGTGTTTCAATATCGTAATTTTGATCAAGCTTCATCGGACTCTCCGTTATGAATCCCCACCGGCTCTTGTGCGGTTTCAGGACGTTTAGACTGTGCCCCATCATTTCTGACCAACCCTAAAGAAGCTAAATATTCTTGGGTAATATCACCCGTTGCATAGCAACCGCTAAAGCAGGAGGTATCAAATTCTGTAATCGACTTGTTACCCTGCCAAACTGCGTCTACCAAGTCCTCTAAGTGTTGATAGAACAAGCGATCCGCACCAATGTATTCCGCTACTTCTTCGGTAGTTCGGTTACTGGCTACCAACTCACTGGTAGTTGGCATATCAATACCATAAACATAAGGGTAACGAACGGCTGGTGCTGCTGAAGCAAAGTACACTTTTTTAGCCCCGGCATCTCTTGCCATTTGAACAATTTCACCCGATGTTGTACCGCGCACAATAGAATCATCAACCAATAAAACGTTCTTACCTTCAAATTCTAAAGGAATGGCATTTAGCTTTTGACGAACTGATTTTTTACGTAAGGTTTGCCCCGGCATAATAAAGGTACGGCCAATATAACGGTTTTTAATAAACCCTTCTCTATAAGGTCTTTCCAACGCTTCTGCAACTTGTAAAGCAGAGGTTCTACTGGTATCGGGAATAGGCATCACTACATCGATATCATGATCTTTCCAATCTCTTTTAATTTGTTCTGCTAGCTTCTCACCCATTCTTAAACGAGACTTATAAACTGAAATATCATCAATCATTGAATCTGGACGGGCAAAGTAAACAAACTCAAAAATACAGGGGCTGTATTGCGTCTTTTCGCTACACTGCTGAAAACTAATGCCGCCTTCTTGTGGGATAGCTACTGCTTCACCTGGTGCTAAATCTTTAAGCAAAGTGTAACCTGCCGCGGTCATTGCTACACTTTCTGAGGCAATCATGTAAGACATGGAACCATCGTCATTTTGCTTTTCGCCAACACAAATAGGTCTTAGCGCAAATGGGTCACGAAAACCGAATAGGCCGAAAGAAGGAATAACACCCACAACAGCATAGCCACCCCGGGCTCTTTTATGCACGCGTTCAATGGCTTTAAAGATATCTTCTGACTCAATCACCAGCTTCTTTTGCTGCATCAATTCATGCGCAAAAACATTCAATAATACTTCAGAATCTGAGTTGGTATTAAGGTGTCTTAAGTCTTGCTTATAAAGTTCGGTGCTAAGCTGCTCTGCATTGGTTAAGTTACCGTTATGCGCCATGGCAATACCGTAAGGCGAGTTGACATAAAATGGTTGAGCTTCTGCACTAGAAGAAGAACCCGCAGTAGGGTAACGTACATGACCTATACCAATATTTCCATGTAAATCACGCATGTGTCTAGTACGAAAAACATCCTTTACCATTCCGTTATCTTTACGCTGATACAGACGACCGTTTTCAGTGGTGACAATACCTGCCGCATCTTGACCGCGGTGTTGCAACACAGTTAAAGCATCATAAATACCTTGGTTAACAGGTGAATTGGAAACGATACCGACTATTCCACACATGGGATTCTCTCTTTAGATAAACAAAGCCAATTTATTGCTTGGCAGGTTGGGTTATTTTAACGAGTTCAGACTGAATATGTAATCCAGAATTCAATCTTTTTTGATCTTTTAAGGCTTTATCCTTACTAAAGTAAGGGCCAACCCTTACAGAGTAATACTTACTTTTTGGGAAAAACTTAATATAGGCTTCATAATCGTACTTTAGGCGCTGATACATATCTTCTGCATCTACTTTTTCTTTGTAGGCAATCAGACGAATAATCCAACTTGGCTTAGCTGCTAAAGCATTGCTATTACTCTCGGAAGTGAGCAATTTTACGGCTACTTTTTCTATCCGCCTCTCTATTGGCTTGACCGTCAATTTACCCTGCGATTTTTTCGCCACGTCCGGCTTTACATTGTCACTTTTTACTGACGCGACAGGCCTGGGTGTAGAATACGCTTTCACATCATCAGAAATTAGATAAGCTTTTTTGACCACAGGCTGTGAAGAGTCCTCGACGTCCACCACGCCATCAGGCTTAAAATTAACCGGATTGTTGTACCAAAATGGCACGACGATAATAAGTAGTAACAACCACACACCCGTGCCCGTTAAACGGTATTTGAGCAAGATGTTATCAGGAATATTACCCTGTAACTGACCGTGTTTTTCTTCTGTCATTTTTCCATTCCTTCAATCAACATACCCTGTTCAATTAAAGCTTGGTAGCTTTGAGAAACGGTAAAAAAAGAACCCCAAACCAGCACCGACTGAACAGAGGTTTTTAGCATTCTCTGGGTAGCCAGTGCTACCGAATCATAACTTTGAATAGCCTCCTCGGCTACACCAGCATCTAATAGCATTGTTTTGAGCCTAGACAAGCTACTGTTCCTAGGGATGTTTAAATCTGCAATATGCCAACATCTAATATAAGGCGCCATTTTTTCAACCATTGCCTGATAATCCTTATCTGCCAACACGGAAAAAACGGCTTCGCCCTTAAAATTTATTTCAGCTAAATAGTCAGCCAACACACCTGCTGACTGGGGATTGTGTGCCACATCAACCAACCAGTTTTGATTGTTTAACAATAAAGACTGCAAACGCCCTGGGTGCTGAATAGATTGCAACCCTTTTTCAATATCCTCTCTAGAAACAGGCAAGGCCGTTGACTTAGCGATCAACTGAATCAAGGCGACCACCCCTGCCGAATTTTGGCATTGAAAAAGGCCTTTTAAACTAGGATTCGGCAAAGCCTTTAAAGGAGGTATAGATGTCTGATTGCTTTGTAAGTCCCACTGTTGATTTGCCAGGCTGATTGCCTGAAAATCTTTGCCGGCTTGCCAAAGTTTAATGCCTAGCTTTTTGGCATGTTTCGCAATCGAATTTGGTGGGTTCATATCAGAGCAGACACTCAGTTGACCTGAACGCATAATACCAGACTTTTCAAAGCCAATTACTTCTCTATCTGATCCCAGCCAATCGCTATGATCAACATCAATAGGCGTAATCAAACTGGCATCTGCATCAATAATATTCACTGCATCCAATCGCCCGCCCAAACCAACTTCTAAAATTAAAACATCTAAAGGCATTTTGGCAAAGATGACCAAGGCAGCCAAGGTTGAAAATTCAAAATAAGTAAGTTTGGTGTCACCTCTTGCCAGCTCTATTTCAACAAAAGCATCAACAATGACTTGATCGACAACGGGCGTTTGATTAATTTGATAACGCTCATTAAAACGTAAAATATGAGGCGAGGTATAGCAACCCACTTGGTAACCAGCTGCACGATAAATAGCCGATAAAGTCGCTACGCTAGAACCCTTGCCATTGGTACCGGCAACACTAATAACATAAGCATTAGATGACAATAAATTTAAGCGTTCTGCAACTTGTGAGACCCTGTCTAAACCGAGATCAATTTCAGTTGCGTGCAAGGCAAGCAACCAGTCAATCCAAGTTTGCAAAGAAGATTCAGGCGTAGGGGGCAAGGGTATACTCTTTGTAAATTATCGAACTTTAAAAAGGAGAGGGCTACCTCACCAGAAAATCACTTTTATCGAGTTAAGCTGTTTTTTGTAGCAACATGCGACAAACAGAAGCAATTTCTTTATTCAGTTCATGACGATGGACAATCATATCTAAAGCTCCATGTTCTAATAAAAACTCTGAACGCTGAAAACCTTCTGGTAATTTTTCACGTACTGTTTGCTCAATAACACGAGGGCCAGCAAAACCAATTAAGGCCTTAGGCTCACCAATATTAATATCGCCTAACATCGCGAAACTAGCAGAAACACCACCCATAGTTGGGTCGGTTAGCACAGAGATAAAAGGCAAACCTGCTGCTCGTAATTTACCTAGTGCCGCACTGGTTTTGGCCATTTGCATTAATGAGAACAAGGCTTCTTGCATTCGTGCGCCACCAGACATAGAGAAAATCACCAAAGGAGAGCGATCTTTAATTGCTTCATCTACCGCTCTGACAAACTTTTCACCCATCACAGAGCCCATTGAACCGCCCATAAAGCGGAAGTCAAAAGCACCAGCAATAACTTCTAGCCCGTCAATTCTACCTTTTAAGGTAATAAAATTCTCTTTCTCACCCGTTGCTTTTTGGGCTTGTGCAAGACGTGTTTTATAAGCTTTGATATCTTTAAACTTTAATCTATCGACAGGAGATAAGTTTGCATTTAGCTCTAGGCTTGAACCCTCATCTAAAAAGGCCGCCAATCTAGCCCTGCCACCTAAACGCATGTGATGATCACACTTAGGGCAAACTTCTTTATTGCGAGATACTTCTGAACGATACAGCGTACTTTCACACTTAGGACACTTAACCCACAAGCCTTCCGGCACGGTTTTCTTTCTATCTGTTACTTGCTTAATGCTCGGTAATATTTTTTCAAACCAGCTCATCTTCTTCTCCAAACCATAAGGGATTCATCCCCTTACATATTAACTTATAATTCGTTATCTGCCTTATCAACAGCTTGCTTAAATTCGATCATTTTTTGGGTAATAGCATCAATAATGGCTGACTTACCTGCATCCATATTATCTTCAATTAACTGCACTAAAGAGGAGCCCACAATAATGGCATCGCCAACCTTAGCCATTTGATAAGCGGCTTCACCATTTCGAATACCAAAACCAATACCTATCGGTAAGCCTAGGCGTTCTCTAATATGGTTTACATGTTGGGTAACACCCTGCACATCTAAATCTTTAGAACCGGTCACACCTTTTAAAGAGACATAGTAGGCGAATCCAGCACCTTGCTCATTCACCGCTTTCAAGCGTGAATCTGGCGTAGTTGGTGATACCAAGAAAATTCGATCTAAATCTTGTGACGACAAAGCTTCTAAGTAGCCTGCCGTTTCTTCTGGCGGCATATCAACCGTTAACACAGCATCTACGCCGGATTCGCGGGCTTGCTTAGCAAAGGTTTCATAGCCCTTGGCTTCGATCGGGTTCAAATACCCCATTAATACCACCGGCGTCACATCATCAAAACTTCTAAATTCTTTAACCATGACCAACACATCCGTCAAACTCACGTTATGTGTTAAGGCACGTTCTACTGCTTTTTGAATAACCGGACCATCTGCCATTGGGTCTGAAAAAGGCACGCCTAATTCTAATATATTCGCCCCTTCTTTAACTAAGGTCCTCATTAAATCCAAGGTCATATCTGGATGCGGATCACCCGCGGTAATATAAGGAATTAAGGCTGTTTTATTAGCCGATTTTAAAGCGGCTAAGGTACTTTGTATTCTACTCAAAACTCAAACCCTTCAATTTTGGCAACCGTGTCCATGTCCTTGTCTCCACGTCCGGACAAGTTCACAATAATAGTTTGCTCTTTGTTCATAGTTGGTGCTAATTTAGTTGCATACGCAATGGCATGACTAGATTCTAGCGCAGGAATAATTCCTTCCAATCGCGTTAAATCTCTAAACCCTTGCATGGCTTCATCATCTGTAACTGCCACGTATTCTACTCGACCAATGTCTTTCAACCAACAATGCTCAGGGCCCACCCCTGGGTAATCTAGCCCTGCAGAGATTGAATGGGTGCCTAAAATCTGGCCATTTTCATCTTGCATTAAATAAACACGGTTGCCATGTAAGACACCCGGCTTACCTTTACATAAAGGAGCAGCATGATCTGGCGTATCTAAACCACGACCCGCTGGCTCTACGCCATACATTTTAACACTCTCATCTGACAAGAAATCATGAAACAAACCAATGGCATTAGAGCCGCCGCCAACGCAAGCTACAAGCGCATCGGGTAAAGCACCTTCGTGCGCTTGAAGCTGTTTTTTTGCTTCCACACCAATAATTCTCTGGAAATCACGCACCATCGCTGGATAAGGGTGTGGACCTGCAACAGTACCAATGATATAAAAGGTATCATCAACATTGGTTACCCAGTCTCTCATCGCTTCATTCAAGGCATCTTTTAAGGTTTGTGTACCCGATTCAACGGCCACGACTTTAGCGCCTAGCATTTTCATACGAGCCACATTAGGTGCTTGACGAATAACATCTTCAGCACCCATATAAACAACGCATTCTAACCCTAATCGAGCCGCTACGGTGGCACTGGCAACACCATGTTGCCCTGCACCGGTTTCGGCAATAATTCTTGTTTTACCCAGACGTTTAGCCAATAAAGCTTGACCAATGGTATTATTTATTTTGTGCGCACCAGTATGGTTTAAATCTTCTCGTTTAAGATAAATCTTAGCACCACCCAATGAATCTGACCAACGCTTGGCATAATACAACGGACTAGGACGTCCAACGTAATTAACCAAGTCATCGTTCAACTCTTTTAGGAAGTCGGGATCACTTTTAACAGACTCGTACTGCTGTTCTAACTCTGCTAAAGCCGTCATTAGGGTTTCTGGCGCAAACTTGCCGCCATAGATACCGAAATGGCCATGTTTATCTGGATACTGGGAATAATCTATGTTCATATCTTTTTTCATCTTTATTCTTTGGTTAGCAACTCATCGAGTTGGCTATAAAATTTTGTATTTTGGTCGCAGACTTAACACCCTCTGAAGCTTCAACGCCGCCGCTGACATCGACTGCCCAAGGGTGAATGATATTAATAGCCTCTTGCACATTGTCTGCCACTAAACCACCCGCAAGCACAATGGGTATATTCAACTCGCTCGTCGCCTGCTCATTCAACCATTGCCAATTAAAGGATTCACCTGTTCCACCAGGGATACCTTTTACATAGGTATCAAATAAAACCGCTTGTGCTGAAGGATAACCAGACATAACCTCTAACAAGCTCGTATCACTTTGAATACGAATTGCTTTGATATAAGGGCGGTTAAACTGCTGGCAAAAATCTTCTGGCTCATCACCATGAAACTGCAACAGGTCAACTTGCGTATTGGCAATCACACTTTCAACCAATGCTTTTTCAGGGTTCACAAATAAAGCAACCGAGGTCACAAAAGCAGGTAAGCTCGCCACTATTTCAGTTGCTTGTTCAATACTAACGTGTCGAACACTCTTAGGATAAAATACCAAACCAATTGCATCCGCCCCCGCATTCGCTGCGGCCAACGCATCAGCAACATTAGTAATACCACAAATTTTTATTCGGGTTCTAGCCATGCTTAAGGGTTCCACAATAAAGTATCTAACAAATTCTCGGGTAAATCATATTTTTCAGGGTAAAACGCATTCACAAAATATAAACCATCAGCCGGCGCGGTCATGCCGGCAAGTCGTCTATTTTTAGCATCCAACACTTCTGCCATCCAATCAATTGGCTTCGCGCCCTTACCCACTTTAATTAAGCTGCCGGCAATGTTGCGAACCATGTGGTGTAAAAAAGCATTCGCTTTGATATCAATAAAAATAAAATCGCCATTCCGAATCACACTAATAGATTGCATATCACGATTAGCATGTGCGGCCTGGCAAGACGACGCCCTAAAAGAGGTGAAGTCATGCTCGCCCACTAAGGCTTGTGCCGCTTGATGCATGGCATTTTCATCTAGTCGTTGTCGCACCCAAGTTGCTCTGCTGGCTAAAATGGCCGCTTGAACATTACGATTATAAATCACGTAACGATACTGCCTTGCAAAGGCTCGAAAACGAGCATTAAATTCATCGGGTACTTGGCGTAACCAAGTGATACGAATATCTCTAGGTAACTTAGTATTTGCACCTTCTATCCAGGCATTGTCATGACGCACAACGGTGGTTTCAAAATGAACCACTTGACCAATGGCATGAACACCTGTATCGGTACGCCCTGCACATTGCACTGATACTGGCTCGTTTGCAATATTGCTTAAGGCCGCTTCAATCAATTGCTGAACACTTATACAATGCTCTTGGCTTTGCCAACCACAGTATTGCGTGCCCTGGTATTCAATCCCTAGTGCCATTTTCATAACGAGCTATCGTTCAACTTTAAATATGGTCTTTAATTAATAGCTCTGCAATTTGCACAGTATTGGTCGCAGCACCTTTACGAACGTTATCTGCCACCACCCACATGTTCAAGCCTTTATCACAAGAAATATCTTCTCGGATACGCCCCACATAAACAGGGTTGGTATTCGTTGCATCAGAGACTGCCGTTGGATAACCGCCATCAACCAATTCATCAATCACTTCAATACCATCAAAATTAGTTAATAATGCTTTGGCCTTTTGAGCAGTAATCTTTTCTTTTGTTTCAATATGAACCGCTTCACTGTGACCAAAGAAAACCGGCACTCGGACTGCCGTTGGGTTGACTTGAATAGAATCATCACCCATAATTTTCTTTGTTTCCCACACCATTTTCATTTCTTCTTTGGTGTAGCCATTTTCCATAAATACATCAATTTGCGGAATAACATTAAAGGCAATTTGCTTAGGATAAACTTCCACGTCTACTTTCTTAAGGTTTAGCAGGTTAGCCGTTTGTCTTGCCAGCTCATCAATGCCTTCTTTACCAGAACCTGATACGGCTTGATAGGTTGATACGTTGATACGAGTAATTCCCACTGCATCATAAATAGGCTTTAACGCAACCAACATTTGAATAGTTGAGCAGTTTGGATTAGCGATAATGCCACGATTTTTATAACCAATAACGGCTTCAGGGTTTACTTCAGGTACGATTAACGGAATATCATCGTCATATCTAAATTCAGAAGTATTATCAACAACGATACAACCCGCAGCCGCTGCTTTAGGCGCATACTCACGTGAGACGCTTGCACCTGGTGAAAATAAACCAATTTGAACTTTAGAAAAGTCAAATTCAGCCAAATCTTGAACCGTAATCCAGCTACCGTTAAATTCTAATTTCTTTCCTGCAGAACGGCTACTGGCTAGAAGATAGATATTTCCAACTGGAAACTCACGCTCTTCTAATACTTTCAAAATGGCTTCGCCTACTGCACCTGATGCGCCAACTACGGCAATATCATATTTCTTTGTCATATTATTCTCTTATCTGTTTCCAAAAGCTTTTATTTAACTACTTTTAAAATTAAATTAGTTTTTATTGTTCTGATATATTTTCAGTGGTTTTTTGCGTCAACTTTTCACCACTAGTGGCAAACTTATCCGCTAACTGTGTAGCCAAGCGAGTTCTTTCGGTTTCAGGAAAGCTAACAATGAGCCCACCCTCGGTCAGTTCACGGCTTTCACCAATAAACTTACCGCCGGCCTCAATCATCATCTCTCCACAAATCACTTCACCTAGTAACTTACCCGTTGAAAGAATATCAATTTTTTCACAAGCAACCTTGCCTTCAACCACGCCGCTTACAACAATAGTCTTGGCTTTTATTAAGCCAGTTACCACACCTGTATCGCCAATGGAAATATCATATTCAGTTTCTACAATGCCATCAATACGACCATCTATATGTAAAGCGCCATCTAAATCGGTTAGCTCTCCGCTTATTTTACATCCCTCAGCAATAATTGTTTTTCCACCATCTGGACGCGATTTTGTACGGCTTGACTTAAAGACCCCCATGGGACCCCCTTTACACGTTTTATAATTTCATCATATTTATTAATATTCCAGTCCACAAAAGGAACAGGGTTTAATTTTCTTTGTACATAGCTCACCTCATAGTGCAAGTGCGGACCAGAAGACAATCCAGTTGAACCAATATCACCGATACGGTCACCTTTTTTAATCACTTGACCTGTTTTAACACGTAGCTTACTCATGTGGCCATATAAGGTCTTAAAGCCATTCCGATGACTAATAATAACTAGGTTACCGTAACCACTTCGCTTATGGTAGCCCGCATACTCAATAGTACCATTAGCCGTCGCTAAAACAGGATCGCCTATTTTCCCACGATAATCCAAGCCACGGTGAAACTCTTTTTTACCTGTTACTGGGTGAATACGCCAGCCAAAACCGCTACTAAGTCCTTTAAAATTTTTAACTGGACGCCCATTTGGAAAATCCAATAGCATAATACGTTTTTCCAAAGTGCTTAGCTGCACTAACTTCACTCTATCTCGAACCGGCGTTTCAGCCTTTGAACTCACGCCAATCAAGTCTTCTAACCCTTGCAAAGTTTGATCTAAAAACTGAATTTGCTTAGACTTATTATCCAGTTCTGACTGTAACTTTTGTTTTGCATCATTTAACAAAAGGTAATTGGCTTGATTTTTTTCCAACTCTCCTTTAAAGGAGAGTTGGGCTTCCATACGTTGGTTTTCAATATTAACGGTTTCTTGGTTTAACCACCAAATCACCGTACCTCCCGATACGATAACCAAAACAATAAAAAGAATAAAGAACAAGGCAAACTTTCGAACCAATTGGTTAAATGAAAAGTTTCTCGAACCATGAACATCACTAATCGTAATCGTAAAGCGATCTTTCATCTTTTGCTTACCTTGCTTAAAAAAACAATTAAATAATTAAAGTGCTGCGACGACCGCATCACCCATTTCAGAAGTTGACACCTTGGTCATGCCTTCTGAGTAGATATCGCCTGTTCTTAAGCCTTTATCTAATACTGTGCTCACTGCATTTTCGATTTTAACTGCCAAAACTTCTTGCCCTAAGCTATAACGTAACATCATAGCGGCAGACAAAATAGTTGCCAATGGATTTGCAATATTTTGCCCTGCAATATCAGGTGCTGAACCATGGCTAGGCTCATACATGCCTTTATTATTTTCATCTAAAGAGGCTGAAGCCAACATACCAATAGATCCCGTTAGCATAGAAGCTTCATCAGATAAAATATCACCAAACATATTACCCGTTACCAACACATCAAATTGCTTAGGATTCAAAACTAACTGCATCGCCGCATTATCAACATACATATGTTTCAGCTCAACTTCTGGATATTCTTTACCCACCTCTTCCATCACTTCACGCCACAGCTCGGTTACTTCTAAAACATTGGCTTTATCAACAGAAGTCAGCTTCTTATCTCTTTTCATTGCTGCTTGAAAAGCAACATGCGCAATGCGCTTAATTTCAGATTCTGAATAAACATAGGTATTGTAACCTTGGCGCTCACCATTTTCTAACGTTCGCACGCCACGAGGTTGACCAAAATAGATGCCCCCCGTTAACTCACGTACAATTAAAATATCTAACCCCGCCACCACTTCAGGCTTCAGCGTTGAAGCATCCGCTAACTGCTCAAATAAATAAGCAGGACGCAAATTTGCGAACAATGACATATCTGAACGAAGTCTTAATAAGCCTTTTTCAGGTCTAACAGAGATATCTAAAGACTCCCATTTATAACCACCCACCGCGCCTAATAAAATAGCATCGGCTTGCTGTGCTTTTTCCATCGTTTCATCAGCCAAAGGAACGCCGTGTACATCATAAGCGGCACCACCAACAAGGTCTTCGGACATTACGATATCCAGTCCATCACTAATTTTTAAAGCTTCAAGCACCTTAACGGCTTCTGCTGTAATTTCTGGGCCAATTCCATCACCAGGTAATACTAATACTTGTTTTGTCATATTTATTTCCGCTCGTATACTTAAATTTTAAATTTCAGGCTAGCTAACTACTTAGCCAAATAACCAAGGGTTTTTCGCTTGATATTTTTTTTCAAACGCTTTTATCTCTGCTTCATGCTTAAGAGTAAGCCCTATATCGTCCAAGCCATTCAACAAGCAATGCTTTCTAAATTGATCTACCTCGAAAGCTAACTTTCCGCCCCCTTGAGTGGTGATAACTTGCTTCTCTAAATCGACCATCACCGAATAGCCTTTGATATTTTCAGTAGAAGCGAACAAACCATTGATGTTAGACTCACTTAATACAATCGGTAAAATGCCATTCTTAAAGCAGTTATTAAAGAATATATCTGCAAAACTAGGCGCGATAACAACCTCAAAACCATAATCTTTTAAAGCCCAAGGCGCATGCTCTCGACTAGAACCACAGCCGAAATTTTCACGTGCTAACAGGATTTTACTATCCGCATATTCTGGTTGATTTAAAACAAAGTCTTTATTCAAGGGACGATGACTATTATCCGAATCAGGCTGACCAATATCTAAATAACGCCATTCATCAAACAAGTTAGGACCAAACCCTGTTCGTTTAATAGATTTTAAAAATTGTTTAGGGATAATCGCATCTGTGTCAATATTAGCGCGATCCATTGGCGCAACGACAGAACTAATTATTGTAAACTTTTCCATTACCCTGCCTCCAACATATCACGAACATCAACAAAATGCCCTGCAATGGCTGCAGCAGCAGCCATTGCAGGGCTAACCAAATGAGTTCTACCACCCGCCCCCTGGCGACCTTCAAAGTTACGATTTGAGGTAGACGCGCAATGCTTTCCATCAGGTAGCTTATCTGCATTCATTGCTAGGCACATTGAGCAACCTGGGTTACGCCATTCAAACCCAGCTTCGATAAAGATTTTATCCAACCCTTCATCTTCAGCTTGCTTTTTAACCAAACCAGAACCTGGAACCGCCAATGCTTGCTCCACAGAACCGGCTATTTTACGACCTTTTAATACTTTCGCCGCCGCTCTAAAATCTTCAATACGCGAATTGGTACAAGAACCAATAAACACATAGTCAGCCGGGATATCTTTAATCGCCATATCCGCTGTTAAACCCATGTAATCTAACGCGCGCTGAATGGCATCCGCCTTAACAGAATCTTTTTCATTTGTAGGATTAGGCACAGTTGCATTAACATCCAATACCATTTCAGGAGAGGTTCCCCAAGAAACTTGCGGCTCTATCTCAGCACCTTCCATTTCAACAACCGTGTCAAACTCCGCATCACTATCTGAATGCAAGTCCTGCCAAGCTTTAACCGCAACCTCCCAGTCTTTGCCCTTAGGCGAAAACGGGCGACCCTGAACATAGTCAACGGTCTTATCATCTACCGCAACCACCCCTACGCGAGCACCGGCTTCAATCGCCATGTTGCAAACCGTCATACGACCCTCAACAGACATGTCTTCAAAAACCTGTCCACCAAATTCAATGGCATGACCATTACCGCCTGCGGTACCAATCTTACCAATAATAGCCAAAATAGCATCTTTAGGCGTCACGCCATTACGCAGCTTGCCGTTCACTTTAACCAACATGTTCTTCATTTTTTTCTGAATCAAACACTGAGTCGCCAAAACATGCTCTACTTCTGACGTACCTACTCCATGCGCCAAAGCACCTAAAGCACCGTGCGTTGCGGTATGAGAATCACCACAAACCAATGTCATGCCGGGCAAGGTTGCACCCTCTTCAGGCCCAACTACATGCACAATACCTTGACGGATATCACCAATACCGAATTCGGTAATGCCAAACTCTTTAGCATTCATGCCCAGCGTTTGCACTTGAATACGAGAAACAGGATCAACAATATCATCAATAGAGTTAAAGGCCGTTGTGGGTACGTTATGATCAGGCGTCGCTAAGTTTGCATCTGTACGCCAAGGCTGTCTATTCGCCAACCTCAGCCCTTCAAATGCTTGAGGAGAGGTTACTTCGTGCAGCAACTGCTTGTCAATATAAATGAGTGCAGTGCCATCATCATCTTGGCGCACCACGTGGCTATCCCACAATTTATCGTATAAAGTCTTTCCCATCGCCTGATCAGACATTGTTATAATCCTATCTAACAAATTTTAAAAATAATCGTAAATTATAGCACTCTTAATCGGCTTTTAAACGCTGTTTTAAGCCTAAATTTCAACCTTAAAACTATAAAGATTCTCTCAATGGGTTACCGAATTAAAGAAGCGTTTTATTCCCTTCAAGGCGAAGGGTTTCATGCTGGTCGTCCAGCCATATTTTGTCGCTTTTCAAACTGCAACTTGTGGACTGGCCGCGAAGAAGATAGAGCGAACGCAGTCTGTTCTTTTTGCGATACCGACTTCATCGGAACGGATGGACAAAATGGTGGTAGTTTTAAGAGCGCTCAAGCCTTAGCAGAGCATTTGTTAACACTATGGCCAAGCCAAACTATTAAGCCATTTTTTGTATTAACTGGCGGAGAGCCTTTATTACAAGTAGATCAAAATTTAGTCGACACATTTCATGACTTTAATATTGAACTTGCCGTGGAAACAAATGGGACTCAAAAAGCGCCTAAAGGTATTAACTGGATTTGTGTCAGTCCAAAAGCCAATGCGCCAATTATTTTAGACCAAGGACACGAACTGAAACTGGTATACCCGCAAAAAGAAGTGATGCCTGACAAAGTCGCAGACTTAGATTTTGAGCACTTCTATTTACAAGCCATGGACACAGACGATAAACAACAAGCCGCTGAAAACCTGCAAGCAGCGGTGAGTTATTGTTTAGAAAACCCGCAATGGAAGCTAAGCTTGCAAACTCATAAGATATTAAACATTGATTAAATATTGGTTAAGACAAGCCAAAACCTAATTTAACGAACGGTTCAATGCCAAAAATCGTCAGGGGTGGTGTCTTAAAATGACCACCCCTGGCGTTTATGCGCTTTAGAGTAATTTTTAGGCTTGAAATCACTCAAATTCTATCTAGCCAACCAAAGTGATTCTGCGCGTGCCCATGCTTGTTCTATTGTCAAGCCTTCTAACTTAACCAACACCATTGCCAAAGTTTCTAAAACACTAGCCTTTCCATAGTCATGCTCAATTTCCCCTCGCCATAAAGCCAATAAATCATCAGGGTTAACTGATTTTTGTGTCGGGTCAACATTCACAAATGTTTTAGGCATGTCAAATTCAGTTGCCTGCCCATTACTCACACACTTAATCACCGTTTTACGGTCTGGACGTACTTCGGCTTCTCCCGCATCGCCACAAAAAGCCAATACCGACTGCGAATCATTATCAACAGAAAGCCTTTGTGCAACTAATTGATGCAGGTCATCGTATCCCTTATGAAATACGCCATGCACAGACAAACCCGCATTCAACGGATTAAGCATTCTAGCAACCGTATGTACAGGTGAACGCAAGCCCAGTTCAGCTCGGTTATCCATCAAAGTTTTGACCGGTGGCGCATAGTTTTCAATGGGTAAATAACACACCCCTCTCTGCTCAATATTTTGCGCTGCTTCAGCCAAGTCACTTGCCACCGGCCACCACAACGTATCCATGAATGATTCACTATACAAGCGCCCTTCATCGGAACCCACAATACCATGCAATAGCACTTTATAGCCTGCGTCTACCAATAGCTGAATACTTAACAAAAACCAAGGTAAGGTGCGGCGTTTACCGGCATAACTTCCCCAGTCAACATCTACCTTTATCTTATCTGGCACCTGTGGTTGAAAACTTTCACGAATGGCTTCAACAAAGCCTGCGGCTTCTTCAGATGTTTCTTCGCGCACCCTAATTAACATTAAAAAAGCACCCAACTGCATATCAGTCACTTTGCCTTTTAAAATCATTGCCATTGCATTCTTCGCCTCGGCTTGCGTTAAGCTTCTACGCCGTTTAGCGCCTCGCCCGATGGTTTGAATATAAAACTGAAAAGGGACGGTTTCCGTAATATTCGTAACATTAGTCATGCTGCCCACCTGGTGTTAGCTTTTCTCTCACCGAAATCACTTCACCCACAATAATTAAGGCCGGTGGTTTAATCACTTCGGCTTCAATCATACTCACCAATCCATCTAGCTGACTGATCGAAACACGCTGATTGGCTTTAGTTCCATTTTCAATAATGGCAACAGGAGTTTGTGGCGACAAGCCGTGTTCCATCAAGCCACTTTGTATTTTTTGTGCATTCTTAATGCCCATGTAAAACACCATCGTATCGCCCGACTGGGCTAAACGCGCATAATCAATACCCGCCGCCCCTGCTTGTTGATGCCCGGTCACCAACGCGACTGACTGAGCATAGTCTCGATGCGTTAAAGGAAAGCCTGCATAAGCAGAACAGCCTGCCGCCGCCGTAATACCTGGCACAACCTGATAAGGAATATTATTTTCAACCAATAGCTCTGCTTCTTCGGCACCCCGACCAAATATATAAGGGTCGCCCCCTTTCAAGCGCGCTACCTTTTTACCTTGTTTAGCGAGATCAACCATCATTTGACTAATATCTTGTTGTGGCACGGCATGGTGCTTATCTTTTTTACCCACATAAATCCGTTCTGCTTCTCGGCGAGCCATGTCTAAAATTTCTGGTGCCACCAAGCGGTCATACAAAACCACATCTGCTTGCTGTAATAACCTTAACCCTTTAAATGTCATTAAGTCTGGGTCGCCAGGACCTGCACCAATTAAATAAACTTCACCCGTTGTTTGTTGGCCTACAACATTATGCTCTGCCAATGCTTGAACCAATAACTGCTCAGCTTCTTTTGTATCATTTGAAGTCGCGACCTTATCCACAAATAAACCCGACAATAGGTTTTCCCAAAATAACTTTCGCCCCACCAAGGTCGAAATGGTGGCTTTCACTTGATCTCGGTATTGCCCTAATAAATTAGCCAAACGACCATAACCTGCTGGCACCAAAGTTTCTAACCTTGCTTTAATGACCCTAGCCAAAACAGGTGAACGCCCCCCGGTTGAAACCGCAATAATGACCGGGTTACGATTGACAATGGCTGGCAATATAAAGTCACAATACTTGGTTTGGTCGGCAACATTAACGGGAATACCCTTTTGCTGGCAGTAAGCATAAACAGCTAAGTTAACCGCTTGATCATCTGTTGCTGAAATAACCAACTTAGGCTGTGGTATACCGCCCAAACTTTCCAACTGCTCTAACCATAAAACTGAAAACTTCACAGGGTGCCAGTTAATTTTGTCATGTTCTAAATGAAAATTCATTTCATTACCTAGTTCTGGTGCAATGACATCGACTACTGCCCCTGCTTGAATGAATAAATCTGCTTTGCGAGCAGCCACGGCACCACCGCCAATAATTAAGCAAGGCTGTTGTTTTAAGTTTAAAAAGATAGGCAAATAGTCAAGCGACACAAAGGTTCTCCAAGATTTATGGTGAACAACATTATATAACAACCGAAACGGTTTAGAATTTTGTTAAAATCTGTTTTATCAACTTACACATAAATTACGTTTAAAGGGTCGTCTCCATGCAAGTTCAAGATATGGAAAAATTTTCACAAATTCTAAATTGGGTTTTCTCCTACTACGAGAAAGAATTAACCGATTTAACGTTTGAAATGTACTGGAATGGCTTGCGTGAATACAATATTAATGAGGTTCAGTCTGCTTTTAATGCTCACATTCAACATCCTGAAGAGGGTAAGTGGTGGCCAAAAGTATCAGATATTATTAAAAACTGTAAAGGCGGCACACAAGACAATGCCCTACGTGCTTGGCATGAAGTTGAAACGGCTATTCGTAGAGTGGGCGGGTATCAGGATGTGGTGTTTCACGACCCTTTAATTCATCAAATTATTCATAAAATGGGCGGTTGGATTGCCTTTTGTGATATTCCAGATGAAAAATCTTTAAACTTTAAGTCTATTGAATTTAAAAAATCTTACCGTGCACTCTATGCCACACCAAAGCAACTGCAACCCCCCGTAGAACTCACCGGCATTACCAATGCTCAAAATGCCACCGTTAAAGGGGCGAAGAAACAGCCCCCTGTTTTAATTGGCGATGTTGAGCGTGCGAAGAAAGTCTTAGCCGAGTTACAGTCTCCTGAAAGTTTAATTACCATTCACCGACACACTGAAAAAGTCATGCAACAACTGAAAGGTAAGGCTTAACGATGAACTATCAGTTTAATCCTGCCGTGGCAAAAAACCTGTCTGTGGACGAAGCCATTATTTTAGGTTGGATAGAACACCACTACCAATATACTCCTCTTTCCAGAGAACAGCTTGAAGCTGCCTTTTCTTTTTGGCTGGATGAACATCTATATCAATTATTAGCACAGCTCGAAGCACGTACTCTTTTACAAGTAAAACGTGACCCCCAAGGTAATTGTTTGTTTGCGATTAATACGGTGCGTTATTTAGAACTGATTGGTTTAAATTTTAAACAAAACCTACCTGCGACACCCAATGCCATTTTAGATAAAAATTTAACGCACCATTTAACGCGCTTTCAAAGTGATGATTCTTTACTGAACAAGAAACTGACTAAGTTAATTTCAGAAAGCCATGCTCAAATTATTGATTATGCCGTTTCCGAAGGTCTGGCTTTAGATGAAGCCAATGCCAGTTTTGATAAGTTTTTGCACTATGTTTCATCACAGCCAAATAAATACTGGAATTCAGATTTAATTGCCTATTGGCGTTTTTGGGTAAGTAACCATAAAGATCGTCAAAAATCGACTCAAAAAGGTCAAGGAAAACGTTCTGCCGTTGAAAGGTCAAATGAGCATACGGGAGCCAATTGGTTAAAGTCAAAGCAAGCAGACAGTGCTCGCGCTAAACCTTTATTTTCAAGCACTAAAATCACTTACGATAAGTAAGGGCTCCCTCTTATATTTTAGCCATACCACCCCTGGCGATTTTGAGGGTTCAAAACAGTTTCAAGGCGAGCTTTTAAAGTAAAGTGGCAAGAGTTGCCGAATGCCAAACATAAAAAAACGAAAGGCTATTTTGAATAAAACAGTGACCTTTCGTTTAGAAAAAATATTAAGTGTTATGGGTAAGAATATCCAGGGCTCATGCGTCCCTGCTTCTTCTTTTTAGTCTCTGCTTTTGATATAAAGCGCTCAACCTGTAGCTTTACATCTTCAATCTCTTGAAGACCTTTATCCACTCTTACAACTAGCTTCTTCTGATCTCTAACTTGCTGTTTAATTTGCTTAGAGTGCTTATAGCTTTTGCTTTCTAATATACGTACTCGCGTACTCACACTAGCTGCTTCAGCTACGCCTTCCAACACAAACAGACAAATAAAGATACTGATAATTATTGAGAGTTTATTCATAAAACTACTCTCCTCATGATTTATGTAAAACGGCTTCAAGCGTACTCTAACTTAAAGCCATATAACGATTACCTTAAACCTAAGCTAACGGCATCACAGTTTACACCTTGGCAAAGGTTACTCGCTGGAACAGGTGTTGAGCAGTCCCCACCTGGACAATTCGTGTAAACAAACGTGTTATTAAAGAAACCTTGATCAATATAAACCTCTAATACGGTTTCATAGTTTCTATCTGCTAAAGGGGTCACACTAACTACTCTTGCACCTCGAACCACGGCATTAACACGCGCTCTAAAACTATCGCTTTTAGCAGTCAGGGTTGAAATTGATGTATTACTGTCAATTTTAATACCATATAGTTGTTCAGCCAGTGAACGATAAGCATCTAATTTAGATGCTCGAATAGCCATCAATCGACGCTGACCACGCGTCACATTTTCATAAGCGCTTTCTGCACCGTAACCAATACCACTAATTTTAATTAGCTTCGGCGCCACGGGAGCTGTTTTTTGAGGCTGAACAATTTCTACTCTCTGAATATTTTGGCTCACAGCAGGAGATGCGGGCTTAGCTGAAGATTGAGGCTGAACAAGTGCGACAGCCTTATCGCTAGGCGCTGTTACCTTAGTGATAGATTTGTGCTTGTCTGGCATTGGCTGTGCAGGCTGGCCTGAGCAACCAGATAATAATAATACACTGGCTAATCCAGCAATAAATAAAGCATGTAATTTCATGACTTTTTCTCCGTTTTATTCAAAATAATAATTTTTGTTATAAATTCTATGGGTTGTCCACTTTTCTAGCTGCCCATCCATACAATGCCCCTTTCTTTCACTGCATTTAAGCTCTCTTACTTCATGTGAAACACCTGGCTTATATTGAGCTTGAATGATTTTTGTTTCATAATAATTCGGCACTTGGAAATAGGTTACTGATGAACAAGACCCCATCAATACAGTTCCTGCTAAAATGATACTTTTATTCCACCTATTCATCTATTCAAGTTCTACCTATAATAATCATCTTGGAACTCCAACAAGCCACCAGGAGAGGTATACTCATAAGCATGACTACCACCCTCTTCAGAGACATTAGACTTCATCTTCTCAATAGACTTATCAGTACCTTTTTTCACCACAGGCTTCTTAGCAACTTGCTCTTTTAATAACTGTTTTTCAACACTCTTAATACTGGCTAACAATTTTTTGTACTGAACTTGTAAAGATTTCACCCGCTTATTTACTTCATAAATTCTACGCTGCGCGCTCGACACCTTTGCACTCACTTTATCTAGTTTTTTTACCACATTAGAGTCTACTGCTAACTGCAAGGGTTCTACTGCTACCGTCGCCGCATGCGCCTTATGAACCGGTTTTGCATGCTCCTGGCTATGGGTATCAGCATGCGACTTACCATGAACATCATGGGCATCTTTTTTTACATGCTTATCTGTTGGCTGTAAATCTAGCAATGCGGCGGGCTGTTTTGCCATACTTTCAACACCAACCGCATTTAAATCTGAATTCAGCTGCTCTATTTGAAAACTTAAGGCATCTAATTTTTTCTCTAAACTTTTTACGGCTTTAGAAGTTGTACTAGCGAGCAATATATTATTGGTAACACCCGCTTCAATATTATCAAATTTTTCTAGGGTTCCTTCATCAGGCCCGCCAGAAGACAGAGCACTCCAAACACCGATACCAATACCCACCAGTGCCAGCGTGATCATAACTGAGCTAAAAATAATAATAAGTTTTTTAATGCTATCCATTTCTGCCACCGTTAGTTCTTGTTCAACATTTGTTGTTGCTTGTGATTCTGCTTGCGCTCTTGCCCGTTTTTCTATAATTTGTTCAGCCGTATTATCTGTTACCTCAGGTACGATCGGTTCTGGGTCAGGTGGTGCAGCCTCTTCGGCCGTAATTTTTTCTGGCTCGTCTAAAGCATCTAATAATTCTTCTGGCTCATCCAAACGCTCTAAATCTAAATCAGCAAGATCCTCTATATCGCCAATCTCATCGTTTTCTATACTGGGATCAGGGTCATCTGCAATATGGTCTAGTTCTGCCTCATCTAAGAGCGCATCTATACTGTCAAGATCATTAGGATCAATGGTAATGTTGTCAGCCACGTTTGAAACCTCGAAACAGAAAAATTAAACTTTAAAGTAGTTATCCAAGAAGCACTCCCTTATTTTTGTGAGTGCATCTCTCCCTTATTCAACCACACTAACTCAGGACGAATAACGGGCCTTTGATCTTCATCAAACTCGACCAGCCCTAGTGCAGAGGGAATAGCAGAAGTATCTTTTCGTGATAGTTTTTTGACTACTTCTGCCGCTAGGTTTCCTAAAGCATAAAAAGTGCCAATTTTTTTATCACGAGCTTCAAATGAACTCATGTTTTTAGCACTGCCACTTAATTTCTCTTGTATATAGGATGTGTAATATTGAGGAAAAATTGCCAGGGTGTTACGCCAGTAAGATAAATTGTTAATTAATTCTTTAGACTTAGGCAGACGACTAGGAAGCCAAATATCCTCAACATAGTTTAAATCAAAATATTGCAACATAGGGGTTAGCTGTAATGCTTGATTCTGGTCAAGAAAGGCGATAAAAACTTCAATATCCTGACGAACCCGCTCTTTAAAAAATAACTCTGATCCAATCGTATGCTGAAGCCAGTTTTTTCGACTTAATGACTTTCTTTGATTCAACACCTTTTGCATCGTTTTATCCATTGAGCTTTCTGTTTGAAAATACAATGACTGAAATTCCGGTGTTTCAAGCTCAAGATCTGCTGCCTTCAATATAGTTTTTTTCTGCTGTTGTTCCCACTTTTGTTTAAAGATTGCTTGTTGCCAAGAAGATTTTTCTGTTGTATCACTAAGAACAGCAATACTTTGCACATCATTCTCAACCAGGTGCTGTATTAAAGAGTCTATGCCTGAATCTCTAGATAAGCTTAAAGAACGAGTGTAGGCATTAGGGTTACTTTCACTATTTAAGTAAAGTGTTGGCACGCCAATATTCAATTGATTTAATGCCTCTACATGCTCTTTCTGTAACGGCCCAATAATAAGTGTAGGCTGATAAAGCTTCACCACATTCCATAATTCAGCCATATTAGTGTAAAGATTTGTATCAAAATAAGACACATCATAATCTTGCAAAGCTTCAAAAAGCCCTTCTTTAACAGCATTTCCTAAGTCTTCAAATTCGCCCGTTGTAGGTAAAAGAACCACAATCTTTGCCAGACTAGGCTGAAATACAGAAGCCTCTTGAATAGAATACTGCCTTTCATTCGTTTCAAATAATAGAGCCTCTTTCAATCTTTGAATTCTAGCAAGCACAGAGGGTGTTAAAGCAATAGGTTGTTTAGCCATTTTTTTAACTTTTGACTGTTGCGCCAAGTAGTTATTAATATAATTATAATCACCGTTCTGTAAAGCTAGCTCCGCCTTTAATAAGCTTATTTCAAAATCAATCGCGCTAATTTTCTCATCTACACTCATCATACTTTCCTGTTGAGAGTTATCAGAACTGACGGGCGATTGGCTAGTTATTTCTACAGCTAAAACAGATCGAGGTTGAAGCGCTCCTAAAATTAAGAGCAGCAAAAGGATAGCAAACGGCATAAATTTTAGAGACACTCTTCCTCTTAGGAATTCCACCCTCTTTTCATGCTCTCTTCTAAAAACACTCACTAGCCTAAGGTTTTAGAAACTATTTCATAAACATCTTTAGAAAGTGATGTTTCGGACAACAAACGCTGTAATTGCTGTTTCATTAAGGACTGCCTATCGACATCAAAATGTCGCCACTGTGCAAAAGCGCCAACCACTCTAGCTGAAACTTGCGGGTTAATTTTATCTAACTTAAGCACTTCAGATGCCAAGAAGTCATAGCCTTTACCATCTTTTTGATGAAAGGCAGCTAAATTTAATCTCGACATAACTCCCAAAACACTTCTAGCTCGATTCGGGTTTGTATAACTGAAGTGAGCATGACTCACTAATGCTTTTACCTTATCTAGTGATTGACTACTTGCCTGTAAAGCAAACCATTTATCTAGTACCAAGGGATCCTTCGACCACTTCTGATAGAAATTACCCAAACAACTTTGACCAATTCTTTCTTTAAAAGGTTTTAATGACGTTAAGGCTCCTGCAACATCAGTCATATGCAATTGCCTTGTATATTGCTGTTCAGCTATCTGTTGAAAACGGGGGATTAGCGCCAAATAATTTAAGCAACAGTTCTTTAACAATCTATCTGCAATATCACTTTTACAATAGGAATAAGGCTTCAAGCTATCTAAATCGTTATAGACTACTAACAATATACTTTCAAAATTTTCGGCAAAACTTGCCTTCATAAAAGTTTGTACGGCAATAATAGCATCAACATCAACTAATTCACCCAAACTCACTAAATGTTCAATAAAATATTGTTCTTCAGGTAAGCTAAGTGCTAAAGATTTCAGTGCATTATCTAAAGAATTATCTATAAAAATACTACTAATAACCGATTGATAGGCTCTCGAGAATTGGACTACTTCATGATTTAAATAAGCCCTATAATTCTCAACCATATTATTAAGCGCTAGCTTTTGACCCGACTCCCACCTTACAAAAGTGTCTGTGCCTTTTGTTGCTAATAAGGTTAAGGCCTCATTCGTTAAGGCATAGTCCACAATAACGGGTGCCGAAAACCCCTCAAACAATGACACCACAACACCCTCTTCCTGAATACCGGTAAAACATAGTGACTCAGATAATGCTGTCATCTCAAACAACCAACTACCTTCTTGATACTGGCAGGCAGGGTTATCTGTCTGTGCTTCTAGCTGCTTCCCAGATAAAGATAACAACGATAATTTAACCGGAATAAGCAAAGGGTAATGAGTTTGCTTACCCTGAAGAGTCTGTTTAAAGTGTAACGTAAAACTTCTATTTTCGGCATCATAGCGTTGAGTAACCACCACCGTAGGTGTTCCAGCCTGAACATACCAATAGTGCATTTGAGACAAGTCTTTATCATTCGCATCTGCCATCGCCTGCCTAAAGTCTTCTACAGCAACTGCCTGCCCATCAAATCTAGCAAAATATAAATCCATTCCTTTTCTAAAACCAGACTCTCCCAGCAAGGTATGGTAAAGGCGTACTACTTCAGCCCCTTTTTCATAAACAGTCATGGTATAAAAATTATTCATTTCAATATAAGATTGAGGCTGAATAGGATGTGACATAGAACTAGCATCTTCAGGGAACTGGTTACTACGTAACCGCTTCACATCTTCAATTCGTTTGACCGCTGGTGAAAGCATATCTGCAGTAAACTCTTGATCTCTAAAAACGGTTAACCCTTCTTTTAAGGTAAGTTGAAACCAGTTTCGACAAGTAACACGATTACCCGTCCAGTTATGAAAGTACTCATGCCCAATAACAGCCTCAATCCCTTCAAAATCTATATCTGTTGCCGTATCAGGTTTGGCCAATACAAATTTAGAGTTGAAAATATTAAGCCCTTTATTTTCCATCGCTCCCATATTAAAGTCATCAACCGCTACAATCATATAAATATCTAAATCATAAATTAATCCAAAACGGTCTTCATCCCACTTCATCGATTTTTTTAATGACTCCATTGCATGTCCGCACTTATCGATATTGTTTTTTTGTACATAAATCTTTAGGTCGACTTCACGCTTATCTAAGGTCATATAGACATCTTCAATCGCCTCTAAATTACCAGCCACCAAAGCAAATAAGTAACAAGGTTTTTTAAAAGGGTCTCGCCAAATAGCATAGTGTTTACCTTCTCCTAAATCTCCTGACTCTTGTAGATTCCCATTCGAAAGCAATACCGCTGCCTCTCGTTTATCTGCAATAATTTTAGTGGTGAACACACTTAAGACATCCGGACGATCAGGATAATAAGTAATGGTTCGAAAGCCCTCTGCTTCACATTGTGTACAATAATTTCCACTAGAACGATACAAGCCTTCTAAGCGCGTATTGCCGTCAGGATTAACCTCTGTATTGATTTCTAAAGTAAATTGTTGCTTAGAACACTTAAGAATTAACTGTGATGCAGATAATTTATAATCTGTATCTAAAAGACATTCACCATCAATCAATACAGATACTAGCTTTAAATGTTCACCATCTAAAGCTAAATCAGAGCCCTCTTTTAAGCGACTAACTTTCATTACATTCTTAACTTGGGTTTTAGAAGAACTTAAGTCAAAGGTTAAATAGGTTGATCTAATCTCAAACTCTGGCGTTTGATATTCAGATAGTTTTTTTTTAGTTAAGGTCGCTTGTATCATCGAAAATACTCTTTGAAATTATAAAGA
>WFMZ01000057.1 GCA_015484555.1 Hydrogenovibrio sp.
ATAATGTGTTTTACTTTTAAAACTTCAACGGCATATTGAATAACCGATAAGACATTCATGTCGCTAGAATTGACGAGGTTGGCAATGTTTCTGTGTACAAAAATAGTACCCGGATCCATCTTTACGAGTTCATTAGCGGGAACACGGCTGTCAGAACAACCTATCCATAAGTATTCAGGGGTTTGAAGGTGGGATAAGCTTTGAAAAAAACCAGGGGTTTCTTCGTTGATTTGGTTGACCCATTGTTCATTATTTTCAAATAGCTGTTGAATATCTGGGTTGTCATGGCATTTTTGACACATCAATAAAATCCTTTTCTAAGCTTGTTTTCCTGCAGATTGGCCAATTAAAAAGGCCTCTTTTAAAGCTGCTTTGGCTTGTTGGTTATCAACCAAGTCTGGTAGATGAGTTTGTAATGTAAAGTCCAGTAAGTCGTCTAGCGTGATTTGCTTGCAGCTTTCAATAAACGTTTCTAATATAACAGGTTCTTCAGGCATAAACCTTGACACAAAGCCGGTGGCTTGGGTCACATAAATATCGGTACATTCCATCATCTCAAATAGATAAGAGTAGGTATCAATACCATTATCTTGTGCCAGCACTCTAGGTAAGCTGCTTATAAATGTTTGCAGGTTATCTAGGTTTGCAGGGAGTTTAACTTCTTTGGTGAGGTTGTATTCCTCTCCTTTGAAGTGAAATAGCATGTTAACGGTAATGGTATTATTCATTGTTTATTCTAATCCCTTAGTGCGTTAGCTTCATGAAGACTTGTGGTAGTTGTTCTGGCAACTTTTCAACATGGTCAATAACCGTGTATTGGCTGCCAAAAATGTCTTCCACATACTCATCAGCATTAGGGTCTAAGGTAATACAGTAAGAATAGATTCCTTTAGACTGCAATTCTTCTACCGCTTTATGGGTGTCACGAATTAACATTTGGGGGTCTTTGGTATCAATGTCTGCGGGTTCACCATCGGTAAGAATAAGCATAATCTTCTTTTCAGCTTCTTGCCCTTCTAAGTAGTGTGCTGCATGTCGCATAGCGGCGCCCATTCGGGTTGAATAAGAGGCCTTCATTGCGCCAATTCTGGCTTTTACGGTATCACCATACTTTTCTGAATAGCCTTTAATATGCTGGTAACGCACTTCATGGCGGGTATCTGAACTGAAGCCGGCAATGGCAAACTTGTCACCCAACTGCTCTACGGTCCAAGCCGTGATGGCTAGGGCTTCTTGTGAAAGCTCTAGCAAGGTTTGCCCTGTTTCAGGGTTACGCTGGTTAAGTGATTCAGAGGTATCCACTAGTAACATCACGGCAATATTTCGACTATCAGTTGTGTGACTGTAGTTGATTCTAGGGTCTGGGATTTGACCAGACTTGAAGTCAATAATAGATCTAAGCGCGACATCTAAATCTAACTCTTCGCCTTCTTCTTGGAAACGAATGCGTTTTTTATTTTGTGGCTTTAGCATTTCAATCATTTTTTTCAAACGTTTGGCAAGGGCACCATGTTTGTCCATTAAACGATCGACTACACTAGCATCACCAGAAGGGTGTAGGCGTTCATAAACGGTTGCCCAGTCTGGTCGGTAGGTTTCAGAAATATAGTCCCACTCATCATAATAGCGGGGGGGTAAGCTGTCAGCCGTATCGACTACCTTTTCATCAGACTCATACTCATTAGGAATGATTTCATCGGCTTCATCATATTCTTCATAATGGTGCCAAATACAGCGGTTGTCATCTCGGTAGCTGACTTCGGTATCATCAAAATAAATATCGGGTAAGCTGTCCGTTTTTTGACGAGACCTCACATAGTACTTGGTGCCTAAGTCAGACATGTCTGTGGTAGAGCCTTCTTGTTCATTTTTTAAAATGTCATTAAATTCGGTACGAAGGGTGTCCATTAAAGGGTCTTCTGGGTCAAAATCCGGGTCAATTAGTGCACGAGATAATCTTGTGGCTCTGTAGCGTAAGCAAGAAATACCTTCTTCTGGGCAGCGGCCTTTTTCTGGGTAAGGGTGAAGTGCTAAAAATAACTTTTTTAGACCAGGGTATTCGCGCATGAGTAAGGTATCAATACGAGCATCTTCAAAGATAGAGACAATGAGCTGCATGTGTGGCGCATAGTTATCAGCCATCAGCTTGCCAGACCAACGCTTGTGCCCCATTAGGTGCGCTAACATGGCTCTGTAACGGTTGATGCCACTGATGCCATTTTGATTTTCGTACACGTCTGGTACGGCCAATAGTTGGTCATCTAAATAAGGTTCTGGCTCACGAATTTGGTCGAAGTCTGTTGAGAATACTGAAAAAGGTAGATCACAATTCCAAACACTGGTTTTTAGCATGTCTAGGTGGCGTTCTACTTTTTTAAAGGTGGTGCCAACTCTTTCGCGTTGAATAATGGCTTTTGAATCGTGTGACTCTAATGCAAAATAAGCAACTTGTTCTTTAGGTGATGACGCGTAGTTTTTAGCGCCATACACCATAAAGTTGCGAATACCATCCAAGCTTAAGCGAGAGATAAGCTGTGGCATGTTCATTAGCAGGGGGATTAACCCAGGGCTTTCATGAATAGAATGATGGCCATGAATAACAGTTTGAGTTAACTCTACGCATTCGTTAATTAGGTTTAGATAAGTTTGTAGGTCTTCTAAAGTATCAATGCGGCGACAAACCGTACTAAGCGTTGATAGAAGGGGAAGTAAAGCTTTTTTGTTTGGGCTACGTGCTATTTGGTAGGCATAGTCTGAAATAAGCTTATTGGTGCCTGCGCCAAAGTGGGCAGAAATCTCAGGCATGACTTCCATGTAAGCCAGTACAGGGTCAACACCTTGACCAATACTGCATAAGAAATTAGCCCCATTTAAATAGGTGTCCATTTCTTCATCAGAAAGGTAGGTGTCGGCATGCGAAAGTAGCTCTGGGTAGAATTCAATTGCCTGTGGAAATTTACAGGTAAACTTGCCTTCATATTTTGCTAATAATGCTTCATTCATGGTTCTTTACTCAGGTTTGTATCACATTTTCAACTTCTGGTTAAAGAAGCGGTAAGGGATAAATGATGGCTTGAAAAATGATGTGTCGGCAGATAACGCCTTAGGCTAACCTTGCCTAAGGATGAACAAGCTTAGTCGCTAGCCAAAAATCATTTCAATAGCATTGTCTAAGGTTTCACGGATATCAGCATCATCGGTGATAGGGCGAACCATGGCCATTTTACAGGCTTCAACAGGGGTAATGCCTTGGTTGATAAGGGTTGCTGCGTAAACCATTAAACGAGTAGAAATACCTTCGTCTAAACCGTGACCTTTTAGGTTACGAGCCGTTTCACCAATTTTAACGAGCTTGTTGGCAATTTCGCGATCAATGTTAGCTTCTTTTTGCAAAATATCAGCTTCAACAGCCGGTTCGGCATAGTCAAAATCAAGGCCACAAAAACGTTGCTTTGTTGACTGCTTTAAATCTTTCATCATGGTTTGGTAACCAGGGTTGTAAGAGATAACCAACTGGAAGTCAGGGTGTGCTTTGATTAGCTCGCCTTTCTTGTCTAGTGATAGTTCGCGGCGGTGATCGGTTAGTGCGTGAATCACGACCATGGTATCTTGGCGTGCTTCTACAATTTCATCTAAATAGCAGATGGCACCGTAACGAGCGGCTAGCGTTAAAGGACCATCTACCCAACGAGTGCCATTGGCATCTAGTAAATAACGGCCCACTAAGTCAGAGGCGCTGATATCTTCGTTACAAGAAACGGTAATAATTGGCTTGCCTAGTTTCCATGCCATGTGTTCGATAAAGCGAGATTTACCACAACCAGTAGGACCTTTTACCATAATCGGTAGGCGAGCTTGATAAGCGGCTTCGTATAGTTCTACTTCGTTAGATTGTGCATCATAAAATGGTTCGTTTTCAATTTTGTATTGTGAAATGTCCATGTTAATTTCCTCTCGCTGTGCGAAGTGTTGTAACGGTTAAGTCTGGTTTAAAGTTGTTTAATAAAAAATACCATTTAGGGTTCGTTTTATTAAATAACCTAGTCATTAGGTAGGGATAAGGTGGTAAAAAAAACCCCTGCCGAGGCAGAGGTCTTACTTGAGATTCTCAAATAAACATTCGTTAAGAATGGTTTACTTGTGAACACCCAATTTTTCACGCCAATCAGGGTAAATCTTATCAGCATCACCAGGGAATGACTCAAACGCGCGAGCGAATTCGTTATGTTCCTTAGCATACTCGATAGGATCTGTACCAGACTTCCAGCAATCGTAAGCTTGTGAAAGTGACTTAGCACCCGCAGCAGGAGAATCGATATGTCCGTAAGCACCACCACCAGAAGTGTTGATAACGTTTCCGTGACCTAGGTTTTCGAAGAAACCAGGTAAACGTAAAGCGTTCATTCCACCAGAGATGATAGGCGTAGTAGGCTTCATACCCAACCATTTCTGGAAGAATACTGGACCTTGTGCTTCATCTTGCTCGATCATGTAAGCGATGTTACGGTCATCAGACCCACCTTCCATTTTACCGAAGCCCATTGTACCCACGTGGATACCTGACGCTCCCATAAGACGAGACATTTTAGCTAATACAAACGCTGTGTAACCACGGTTAGCTGATGGAGAAGTGATTGCTCCGTGACCGGCACGGTGATAGTGTAAGTACTGTGAAGCGTAGTTACGACGAGCAGTCGTAACCATTCCTGGTCCACCAACATAGCCATCAACTAGGAAAGCAACTTGTGGTGCATCTGGTCCAAAAGTTTCTAGGATGTAGTCTGCACGGTAGCACATTTCGTGGTGGTCATCTGCAGTAATGTTTGCAGAGAATAACTTAGCTTCACCAGTTTCATCTTGTGCACGACGCATAGAATCAACAAGCTTAGGAATAACTTGCTTCATAGGACAGAAAACCTGGTTACCTTGTGGCTCATCATTCTTGATGAAATCGCCACCTAGCCAGAACTGGTATGCTGCATGAGCGAAAGGCTCAGGACGTAGTCCTAGCTTAGGCTTGATGATTGTTCCTGCGATATAACCACCGTCAACAGGAGAGCGACCTAGCATTCTCCATAGGTTAGAGATATCAACAGCTGGTCCATCATATAGGTGTAACTTAGTTTCTGGAACCCAGAAGTCAACCATTTGAAGGTTGGCAACATCACCCATACCTTGGTTGTTACCAATAACTAGTGTTAGGAAAGAAACCATCATGGTTTTTCCATCTAATCCGTTACGGTCAAAAAGATCGAAAGGATAAGCTACTTTCATTGTTCCAGCAGCTTCATCAATTTCATAAACCATCGCATCTAGGTTTTTAGTGAAATCATCAGTAGTACAAACTTCAACGTTAGTTCCTGTTGAAGATTCTGCAGCAATGTGTGCAGCTACTTCTAAGTAACCATAACCTGCAACAGGATTCATTGTATAAGCTACAAGAATATGATCTTGACCTTTGATTAGGTCTGCTTCTTGCATCGATAAGTCGGCGTAACGATTAGACTGATCCATTTTATTACCTCTATTAGGGATGTTCTTAAAACAAGTATCTTGCTAAGGTGCATCCATTTGTTGGTTGGGTTAGGAAATAAAACCTAACCCCTAAATACAGGAACATATTATAGAGAAGATGGCGGGAACTACCAATCAAATATTTTGATTGGTAGTATAGCTTTTTATCTATATTAGATTAAAGGTTGATTGCTTTAGGTTGATAACACTATGGTCATTAATACTTCATGGGCTTGTCATCATGGAGGGTAAAAAAATGGCTTAGTTAGCAGAAAAATCTTTATAAGAAATCTTTTTTCCTTCCTCTAATAGCATGTTATATAAGGCTTTTGAAGCTAAAGACAGTTGTTTTCCTTTTGGGTAGGCAAGGTACCAATGGCGGTTAATAGGGAAGCCTTTAACGTTTAAAACAGCAATTTTTTGATGGTTTATTTCTTCCAGTAAGGTGGGGATGGAGGCAATGGTAATGCCTAGGCCTTGTAGTAGCCCTAATCGGGTGGCTTCGTTACCGCCTAACACCATTTTGACATTGGGAGAAAAGCCCAATCCATCAAACACTTTTTTGACTTGGGCACGAATCCCCGAACCAGGTTCTCGCATAATAAAAGGTTCATCTGCCAGGTCTTCAATAGACAGTTTTTGCCCAACCAATTTGTGTTGGCTGTTGGCAACAAAGGCAAGTGGGTTAACCGCTAGCTGGGTAGATTCAACATTCATATCATCAGTCGGTTGACCTAATATATAAAAGTCATCTTTATTGTCTGCAATTCGTTTGCTTAGGCTTTCTTTGTTACCAATTCTTAGCGAGACGTTGACATCAGGGTAAAGTTTGTTAAATTCATAGATTACTTTAGGTACAAAGTATTGTGCAGTTGAAATGATAGAAAGCTGAACCTGCCCGCCAGAAAACCCTTTTAGGTGGTTGATGTTTTGTTCGGCAATACTAAGCTGTTCTAAGATAATTTGGCTAGATTGGTACAGCACTTCACCGGCTTCGGTTAAGTAAGTTTTACGGCCAATGGTTTCAAACAAGGGGCTATCTAAAGATTCGGATAACTTTTTTACCTGCATGGAAACAGTGGGCTGGGTTAGGTGAAGTTCTTCTGCGGCTTTTGAAAAGCTATTAAGCCTGGCAATGGTTGAAAAAACTTGTAGTTGTCTTAAAGTGGCGCTTCTGGCCAACTTGGAATCTAGTTTACTGGCCATGAAGGTTTATTTACTGTCTGGATGCGTTAAGATTTTAAAAGCCTTTTTAAGTGCCTTGATGACCTTATTGTTCATTTCGTTATACTCTTCTCCACTCATGTAGAAAGACATGTCAATGTCGTAGCGAATGTAGCGAGGGGGAATATGGTTTAAGGCAATACAGGCTAGATCGGCTAGTTGAGTATCATTTAAACCTGATTCTAAATAGCCGTTGTTAATTTCTTCCAGCACTTTGCGTTCATAGTAATTGTGAACTGTTTCTAATTCAGACATGAGTTAATTCCTATTAAAAGAGTATGCATTGCCTGGTCGAGCTTAAAAATCGCCAGGGGTGGTCTTGCTTTATGAACCATCTTAAATAAAAAAAGGTAGCTAGGCTACCTTTAAATTCCCTTAATGCGATTAAGCTATTAGGGGGGATGCTGTGAAACCTATTTAGGCTAAAGAAGCTTAACTTTGTTTTTCACGGCTAACCGCTCGGTGGCCAATATCATTTCTGTGAACCATCCCTTCCCAGCTAATTTTTGCAACGCCTTCATAAGCACGAGCTTGTGCTTGGGTAACATTATTGCCTAAAGCGGTCACGCATAAAACACGACCACCAGAGGTAATAACGTTGCCATCACTGTCGGTTGAGGTGCCTGCATGGAATACTTTAATGTCAGATGCATTGGCATCATCAATACCAGAAATAATATCCGCTTTACGGTATTCATCAGGGTAACCACCCGCCGCCAGTACCACGCCTAATGCAGATTGTTCGCTCCATTCAGCAGTTACGGTGTCTAGCTTTTTGTCGACCGCTGCCAAGCAAAGCTCGGCCAAGTCAGACTGTAAACGCATCATAATAGGTTGGGTTTCAGGGTCACCAAAGCGAACGTTGAATTCCAATACCTTTGGGGTGCCGTCTTCTGAAATCATTACACCGGCATATAAGAAACCGGTGAAAGGTGCGCCATCTTTGGCCATGCCTTCAATGGTAGGGTGAATCACTTCGCTCATAATACGGTTGTGAATATCTTGAGTGACAACCGGTGCAGGCGTATAAGCGCCCATGCCACCGGTATTTGGCCCTGTGTCGCCATCGTTACGTGCTTTATGGTCTTGAGAAGTGACCATTGGCAACACGTTTTTGCCATCTGCAATTACAATAAAGCTGGCTTCTTCACCGACTAAAAACTCTTCGATTACTACGCGAGAACCCGCATCACCAAACTTGTTACCAGCCAACATATCTTCAACAGCATTAATCGCTTCTTGAACTGTGTCGGCTAGAATAACGCCTTTTCCTGCGGCTAGGCCATCGGCTTTAATGACGATAGGTGCGCCCATTTTGTTGATGTAAGCAACAGCAGGGGCAATTTCGGTAAAGACATCATAAGCAGCGGTTGGAATATTGTGCTTGGCTAGGAAGTCTTTAGAAAATGCTTTAGAGCCTTCTAACTGTGCTGCGGCTTTATTCGGGCCAAAACATTTTAAACCAGCGGCTTCAAATGCATCAACCACACCCATAACCAAAGGTACTTCTGGGCCCACAATGGTTAAACCAATGTTGTTGTCTTGTGCAAATTTAACCAAGCCATCAATATCTTCAACTTTAATGTCGACATTGGTTAGGTTGTCTTCTAAAGCGGTGCCGGTATTACCAGGTGCCACAAAAACATTGTTTACCTGATTAGATTGGGCAGTTTTCCAAGCCAAGGCATGTTCACGACCGCCGCTACCAATAATTAATACATTCATTTTTAAAGTGTCTCTTTCAAATAGGGTTGTTTATATTTGCTCGGCTCATGGGTTGAGTCGAGCAAAAAACGATTAGCGCTTGATTAGTGCTTAAAGTGGCGCATGCCAGTGAATACCATGGCGATACCATGTTCATTTGCTGCATCAACCACTTCTTGATCTCGCATAGAGCCACCTGGGTGAATAACGGCGGTAATGCCAGCTGCCGCGGCAGCATCAATGCCGTCACGGAAAGGGAAGAAGGCATCAGATGCCATCACAGAACCCGGCACTTCTAGGTTTTCATCAGCGGCTTTAATGCCGGCAATTTTAGCAGAATACACACGACTCATTTGGCCAGCGCCTACCCCAATGGTCATGCCATCTTTAACATAAACAATGGCGTTAGATTTAACATACTTCGCTACTTTCCAAGCAAATAATAGGTCAGCCATTTGTGCTTTAGTCGGTGCTTTTTCGGTGACAACGGTTAGGTCGTCTTCTGTAATCATCCCTAAATCACGGTCTTGAATTAACAAGCCACCGGTTACTTTTTTGAAGTCGAAAGCAGGTAGTTGCTCGCCTAGTTCACCACACGTTAGTAAGCGTAAATTTTTCTTCGCTTCAATAATGGTTTGTGCTTCTTTCGCAACCGTAGGGGCAATAATGACTTCTACAAACTGACGGTCTACAATCGCTTGTGCGGTTTGCGCATCTAGTTCACGGTTAAAGGCAATAATGCCACCGAAAGCAGAAGTAGGGTCCGTTTTGTAAGCACGGTCATAAGCTTCAAAAGGAGAGCTACCAATAGAAACGCCACAAGGGTTGGCATGCTTCACAATGACGCACGCTGTTTCGTCAAAGGTTTTGACTAGCTCTAAAGCAGCATCGGTGTCCGCAATGTTGTTGAACGATAAGGCCTTACCTTGTAATTGTGTGGCAGTCGAGATAGAGGCTTCAGCAGGGTTTTTCTCAGTATAGAAAGCAGCGGCTTGATGTGGGTTTTCACCATAACGAAGCGATTGCTTTAAATCAAACTGGCTGTTGTAAGTACGTGGGAATTCAACAGACTCATCGTTGGCAAACATGGTGCCGAAGTAGTTGGCAATTGCGCCGTCATAACGAGCCGTTTGCTCAAAGGTTTTAATGGCTAAGTCAAAACGAGTCGCATTGTTTAGCTGGCCGTTGTGTAAAGTTAGCTCTTCAAGAATGCGGGCATAGTCTGCTGGGTCGGTAACGACAGCAACATCTTTATGGTTTTTAGCCGCTGAACGCAACATAGTTGGTCCACCAATGTCGATATTTTCAATCGCATCTTCTAAAGAGCAATCGGCATTCGCAACGGTTGCTTCAAACGGGTAAAGGTTAACCACAACCATATCAATGGCATCAATACCATGTTCTTTCATCACCGCATCGTCTGTGCCACGTCGCCCTAATAGTCCACCGTGAATTTTTGGGTGTAGGGTTTTAACGCGCCCGTCCATCATTTCTGGGAAACCAGTATATTCTGATACTTCGGTAATGTTTAGACCTGCATCAGAAAGCACTTTGTAAGTACCGCCTGTTGATAGGATGGCAATATCCATTTGAACAAGCGCTTGAGCAAATTCAAGAATGCCTGATTTATCGGATACACTAATTAAGGCGCGGCGAACTGGTTTCATGGAGGGTCTCTCTATGGTTAAAGTTAAATTTATTAATTTGGTTTTTGAATGTGGTATTGCTGTATTTTTTTACGCAAGGTATTGCGGTTAATGCCTAGGATTTCTGAGGTACGGGTTTGGTTGTAATTGGTACTTTCTAGCACAAACTCAACCATTGGTTTTTCAACTTGGTTGATGACCATTTGATAAACATCGCTCGGCACTTCGCCTTCTAACATTGAAAAGTAAGTGCTCAATGTCTGCGTAACGTGCTCGCTTAGCGAGTGTGCATTGTTAGTTTTTGTGTTGCTCAAAATACCGACCTATTAAATCCAATTGTTCTTCACAGGTAGTGAGGACATTAAATGCCTTTCTTAACTCACTACCTTGTCTTAAATGTTGGCTGTACCAACCTAGGTGCTTCCGTGAAATACGAACGCCCAAATGTTCACCGTATAGCTGGTGAAGCCCTTGAACGTGTTGCAGAATAACCGCTTGAAACTCAGTTAAAGAGGGCTTTTCTAGCGTATTGCCCGTCTGTAAATAGTGTTTTATCTCTCTAAAAATCCAAGGGTAACCTTGGGCTGCTCGCCCAATCATAACACCCTCTGCATTTGTGTATTTTAATACAAATTCAACCTGTTTTGGAGAGCAAATATCACCATTTGCAATCACCGGAATTTGCACCGCCTGTTTAACAGCTTTGATCGTATCGTATTCAGCTTGTCCGCTAAATTTATCTGCCCGAGTTCGACCATGAATGGTGATGGCGGTTAGGCCACATTGCTCCGCTAGTCTGGCAATGTCAATGGCATTAATGTGGTCGCGATCAGTCCCTGTTCTAATTTTAACGGTTAGCGGAATATCGATGGCTTGTTTAACCTGGTTAAAAATATCAGCGACTAAATTAGGGTAGGCTAGTAAAGCCGAACCCGCCGCCACATCACACACTTTTTTAGCGGGGCAACCCATGTTTAAGTCAATGACTTGAGCGCCTTTACTTTGTTGCCAAACAGCGGCTTCGGCTAGCTCCGTTGGGTTGGTGCCCAGTAGTTGTACCATTCTGGGAGCGGTTTCGGTATTGTCGGCATGACGTGAAGAGGATTTGGCGGAATCCCATAAATGTTTTTGAGAGGCCACCATTTCAGACACGGCATAGTCAGCACCTTGTTGGCGACAAATATCTCTAAAAACCTTGTCGGTAATACCCGCCATGGGGGCGAGTGCTAAAGAGGGTGCTTCGGTTGATGAACCTGGGTTAAAAGGAAAGGGCAGGTCGTCTTTCATCGTGCAAGTGGTTTAGCGTTTAACCAGGCTAAGTTGTGACCAGTCATCTAGGTTGTTCTGGGCAGTAAACTCAAACCCTTCGCCATCATAAAAGGCAATTAAGTCTTTTGCTTGGGTTTCTAGTAAGCCTGATAAAACCAAGGTGCCTTTTGATTGTAATAGGCGGCTAAATTCTGGTGCCAGCTCTTTTAACGGCCCAGAAAGAATGTTGGCAATCACTAAGTCAACCGGTTCAGAGTCAAACTGATTGACCAGTTTAAATTCGATATCTGTTTTATTGCGTTCGCTATTTTGTAAGCTAGCGGTAATCGCTTGTGGGTCAATGTCGGTTCCCTTGACAGATTGTGCGCCTAGCTTTGCAGCGGCAATCGCCAGAATGCCTGAGCCACAACCATAGTCAATGACGTTTAATGCTTTCGGAGCATGTTGGTCTAGCCAGGTTAAACAAAGTGACGTGGTTGGGTGAGTGCCTGTGCCAAATGCCATGCCAGGATCCAGCAGTAAATTAACGGTTTGGTCGCTGTTATTAACCGCTTCGCTCCAGCTAGGAATAATCCATAGGTTTTGTCCAAACTGCATAGGTTTGAATTGATCCATCCAAGCACGAACCCAATCTTTATCTTCTAATGGTTCTATTTTAAAGTCACTAGGTTGTAAGCTGGTTTGAATGCTTGTTACTAAGTTGATAATAGCTTTTGTATCTACTTCGGCATCATACAAGGCGATAACCTTAGTTTGTGACCACACTTGAGTCGCGCCAATTTCAGGTTCATAAATAGGTTGGTCTAGTGCGTCAGCAAAGGTAACAGAAGCGGCATTGGCTTCCATGAAAGCGTCAGACAAAGGTTCTGCCAATTTTTCGTTAACGACGGTGTTAATTTGAATCCAAGCCATGTTGTTCTCTTTGTCTGGTTATTGCGGTTTGATAGCGCTTAATAAAAATGAATTTTACCATAGCGCAGGCATAAAAAAGGCCGCAAATGCGACCCTTTAGAATTGAATAGTAGTTTAGAAAAACCTGGTTTTAAACCAAGTGCTCTAAACGATGCTCTAGGTAATGAATGTTTTGGGCGCCATCACAGAAGCCCTTATCGTTCATTATCTCGCCTTGCATTTGAATGTTGGTTTCAATGCCTTTGATAATCAATTCATGCAGTGCCACGTCCATTCTACGAATAGCCGTTTCACGGTCTGAACCGAAACAAATTAGCTTACCAATCATAGAGTCATAATGTGGCGGAACAGGGTAACCTGTGTAAATATGAGAATCCCAGCGAACCCCTAACCCACCTGGCAAATGTAATCTTTCGATGACACCAGGAGAAGGCATAAAGTTTTTAGAAGGGTTTTCGGCATTAACACGACACTCGATTGCGTGACCGGTAATTTTGACATCTTCTTGCTTAATTTGTAGCGGCAAGCCCATCGCAATTTGAATTTGTGCTTTAACCAGGTCAATACCGGTTACTTGTTCCGTAACTGGGTGTTCAACCTGTAAACGGGTGTTCATTTCTATGAAATAAAACTCACCATTTTCGTATAGGAACTCAAATGTTCCTGCCCCTCTGTAGCCAATTTCAACACAAGCATCGACACAAGACTTACCAATGCGTTGACGTTGCTCTTCAGTAATACCTGGCGCAGGGGCTTCTTCAACCACTTTTTGGTGGCGACGTTGCATGGAACAATCACGCTCACCTAAGTGAATAGCATTGCCTTGACCATCGGCCAAAATTTGAATCTCAACATGGCGAGGGTTTTCTAAAAACTTTTCCATGTACACTTCAGGGTTACCAAAGAAGCTACCTGCTTCTGATTTGGTCAGTGCAATAGACTTAATTAAGTTGGCTTCAGTATGCACAACACGCATACCACGCCCGCCACCACCACCAGAAGCTTTGATGATAATTGGGTAGCCAATCTTTTTGGCGACTTCCTTGTTTTCATTGTCATTTTCGCCTAAAGGGCCGCCAGATCCTGGAACGGTTGGTACACCAGAAGCAACCATGGCACGAATGGCTTGAACCTTGTCGCCCATAATGCGAATGGTTTCCGCTTTAGGTCCCATGAAGACAAAGCCACTTTCTTCAACGCGTTCAGCAAAGTCAGCATTTTCAGATAAGAAGCCATAACCCGGGTGGATGGCTTCAGCATCAGTAATTTCAGCGGCAGCAATAATCGCCGGTACGTTTAGGTAGCTTTCAGAAGAGGCTGCAGGCCCAATACACACAGATTCATCAGCCAGTAAAACATGCTTTAAATTAGCATCGGCTTCAGAGTGTACGGCTACAGTTTTAATGCCCATTTCTTTACAGGCGCGCAATACGCGTAAGGCAATTTCGCCACGGTTTGCAATTAGAATTTTTTCAATCATGATTTTTCACCAGTTAAATTTAGCGTAATTAAGATGTTAAGGATTAAGCTTAACAATTACTCAATAATGAAAAGCGTTTGGCCAAACTCAACTGGGTCAGCATTTTGAACCATGATTTGCTTAATGGTGCCGGCAACTTCTGATTCGATAGGGTTCATGATTTTCATCGCTTCAATAATACAAAGCGTGTCACCAACAGAAACTTGGTCGCCTACTTTTACAAATGCATCAGCATCAGGAGAACCTGCAGCATAAAAGCTACCTACCATTGGAGAAGTAACGGGTGTGCCAGAAACCACTTCAGCGGCAGGGGCAACAGTGGTTGCCATTGGTGCGGCGGCAACAGGAGCAACAGGAGCAGCGGCAACGATTGGCGCAGCAGCTACTGGTGCGGCTACCATTGCAGGTTGTTGTGTGCTACGAGAAATGCGAATGTTGTGCTCGCCTTCTTTAATTTCAATTTCTGCGATGTCAGATTGTTCAACAATTTCGATTAGTTTGCGAATTGAGCGAATGTCCATGTGTTAAGTTCCTTATGGGTTCGGTTAATTAATAAGTTATAAGGTTAAATTGGTTAATATTTATTTCATGCGGTCAACAGCAGAGGCTAATGCCAGCTGATAACCCATTGTGCCTAGGCCAGCAATAACGCCTTCGGCAATGTCTGAAAAATAAGAGTGCTGTCTAAAGGCTTCTCTTTTATGAATGTTTGATAAATGTACTTCAATAAAAGGAATTTTCACCGTGCTAATCGCATCACGAATCGCCACGCTGGTATGGGTGAAGGCCGCAGGGTTGATGATGATGAAATCAATATTGCCCATGGCTTGGTGAATGCGGTCTACAATTTCATGTTCGGCATTGCTTTGGAAGTTGAATAGACGGACTTCATATTCATCTGCCAAGGCTTCTAGTTCCGTAATAATATCTTCTAAACTTTCAGAGCCATAAATTTCAGGCTCGCGCTTACCTAACATGTTTAGGTTGGGGCCGTTAATCACTAGAATATTTGCCATGCCAAAATCTCTTTAATCAGCTGTAATTCTTAAATTATACCGTAGTTATTTGAATGAATGTAACAGAACTGCCTAAAACTGTCATTAAGTGAGTGTAAATGTTGCGAAGTAGGTTTGTAGGTGTTTTGGGCGTGAAAAAGTGATGAAAGCCAAAAATCGCCAGGGGTGGTCATAAGGCTACTTGGGGTAAAGTAAGCCTAAACAGGGCGACCACCCCTGGCGGTTTTTAAGGTTGAGCCTTATTGAAAACTGTTATTAATGTGCCCCATAAAGTCTTCGGCATTTTTAAACCCAACTACTCGCTGGCTTTTCACTTCTTGACCTTTGTTGAAGAAGAGGATCGCGGGTGGTCCGATAATGTTGAAGTGTTTCATTAAGGCTTTATCAGCAGCATTATTGGCAGTGACATCGGCTTGTAATACGATGACACCCTTTAAGGCTTTGATGACTTGACTATCGGTAAAGGTAAACTTTTCCATTTCTTTACAGCTAATGCACCAGTCAGCATAAAAATCGAGCATGACGGGTTTACCTTGCGCAATAATGACGTTTAAGTCGTCAAGTGACTTGATGGTTTTAAATTCAACGTGGCTAGCTTGTTGGTTAGTGGCGTGCGTGCTTGACCCTTGAAACACTTTCAAAGGTTGAAACAAGTCTTTACTGCCTGCACTGGCGCCAATAATAACCACTGCACCGTAAATAAATAGAATTAAACCACTGGTTTTAAACAGCTTCTGCCAGCCAGTCTTGCCTTCGGTGCTGTTTAATGCCCCTAGGTAAACACCAGAACCAATGAGCAGTATACCCCAAAGTAAGAGTGAGATTTGCCCAGGTAAAATACGTTCGGCCATCCAAAGTGCAATAGCCAATAGCATTACGCCAAATACCGCTTTCACGTTGTCCATCCAGGCGCCAGCTTTTGGCATAAATTTGCCAGCAGAGGTGCCAATTGCCAATAATGGCAAGCCCATACCGATACTCATGGCAAAGAGGGCACTTCCGCCCAAGAAGGCATCGCCTGTTTGGCCAATATAAATTAGGGCACCGGCTAAAGGGGGCGCAACGCAAGGGCCGACAATTAAAGCAGACAAGAAGCCCATCACGGCCACACCAGTATAGGAACCACTTTTTTGGTTGTTAGACACATTGACCAGTTTCGACTGTAATGAACTCGGTAGTTGCAGTTCGTAAAAGCCAAACATGGAAAAGGCGAGTGCGATAAAGATAATGGCGAAACTACCAATAATCCAAGGGTTTTGGAACATGATTTGTAAGTTTTCACCAAATATCCCCGCCAATACACCGGCGACAGTATAGGTAACCGACATAGCCAGTACATACACTAATGACATAGTAAAGGCTTTGCGCGTGGTTAAGTTAGCGCCTTGCCCGACGATAATGCTCGATAAAATAGGAATCATAGGAAAGACACAAGGGGTTAACGACAGCAGCAACCCGAAAACAAAGAAGGTACCAATCACAATCCAAATTGAACTATGTTGTAACGTCTGAGTAATATGGTCAGTTTCTGAAAGGTTCGCGCTATCGTTGCTTGCATTGGCTGCGGCCGTGCCGTTAGTTGTATTTGCAACAGCTCCGTTAGCCGCACTGGCTTGTAGGGTTATTTTCTTGTGTTCTGGTGGATAGCAAACGCCTGATGTGGTTGAACAACCTTGATAACTAATTTCAATAGTCGCAGACTTACCCACTTTTAAAAGCGGTAAGCTGGCTTGAAAATCATGGTGATAAGCTTTGACCTTGCCAAAAATAGGATCATTTTCTTCTATCGCCAAGGGTAGTTTTAAAGCGCCTATGTCCACGGCACCTTTGATGATAGAGACTTTTATTTTATCTTGATATAGGTGGTAGCCTTTAGCGACTTTAAAATCTAAAACCAGTTTACCTGGTTGTTGGGTGGTGACCAGTTGAAAAGCTTGGTTAGCAGGTAATAAGGTGTTGTTGCTTGGTGTAGATAATAAAGCATTTAAGTTGGCAAGACTGGTAAAGTTGCTGCTAGTATTATTATGTGTTGTATTTTTGGTCGGTAAATTAACCGTTATTTGTCGGGTTTGTGGCGGGTAACACACGCCTTGTTTCTTTTCACAGCCTTGATACTTAACGGTTAGGGTGGCCTGTGAAAGCGTACTGGCTTGAAAAGGAACTTGAATGTTTAAATTGTGAAAGAATACCGCGGTTTTACCAAAAATAGGGTCATCTTTAATTTTGGCTTTAGGAAACGCAATCGCTTGCAAGGTTAAATCGTTCGAAGTGACCGAGACCCTTTTCTGGTACAAATAGTAGCCATCCGCTATTTTCCAATGTAATACCAGTTTGTCATTTTCAACTTTTACTTTTTGCAAGGCAAAAGCATCGTCTACGTCTAATAAGTTTGCGCTGGCGAGTTGGCTAGCCAATAAGCCCATGCTGAAGATAAAGGCGCGCATTAGGGTTGAAAATAACTGAGACTGCTTCATAATTTAACTACCTTGAAAAATATAGGTTTCTATTTTAGACAAACAACGACCAACTTTAAGTCATAAACTATGACAGAATGTTGACTGAATACCTATCCTACACTAGTTTGGCTTGAAAAAGGATAGGGGAAACCCTAATATTATACTAGCACTAACTAAAGAGACCCTAAAAATGAAGTTATTATTCCTATTATTAATAGTCCCGCTTACCGAGCTTTATATCATGATAGAGGTGGGCACGGAAATAGGTGCTCTAAACGTAATATTATTGATTCTTGCCTCCGCCATGTTGGGCAGTATTTTTATGCGTCAACAAGGTCTAGCAACCTTACAAAGAGCACAGCAAGAGTTGGCGGCCGGTCAAGTACCCGAAGTTGAAATGCTAGAAGGTATTTTTATTTTTATTGGTGGGCTGTTTTTACTGCTACCAGGGTTTATAACCGATAGTTTGGGTTTGTTATTGCTCATTCCTTTTATAAGGCATAGTTTAGTGAAACGTTTTATTAAACAAAGGCAAGCGGCTTTTCGTAGTCGAGGTGGCAATGTCTATGAAGCGGAATGGTCTGAAACGGCTAGTCCTGAAACGATAAAAGTAGTGGGTTTGAAGGCGGGTTCATTTTCAAGGCCAGGCGCGTCACGTAATTCATCAAACGATGATATTATTGAAGGTGAAGAGATAGAGCCTAAAAAATAAGGTTTTACTCGTTCGGTAAAAGGGGACGCGGTAAAAGGGGACGCTACCCTTTAATTGGTAAAAGGGGACGCTACCCTTTAATTTGTCTTGGTAAAAGGGGACGCTACCCTTTAATTTGTTTTTGTCCTGTTTTCATCACGGCTTCAACTCTTTTAACAAAGCGCTATAGCCTTCTTTAAAGCTTGGATAAATAAATTGATAACCGCTGTCTCGTAACCTTTTATTACTAAGCTGCTTGTTGCTTTGCAAGGTTCGGCTGTTTGCAGTGGGCGCAATGTGTTCAATTTTCTTTACCCCCAAGGTTGTTGCCAGCCATTCGTATACCTTGCAGGTTAATGTCGGTTGGTTATCTACGGCAATATAAAGTGGTGCCGGGTTAGCCTGTTGGCCAAGGTGTTTCATCACGCCCACACAATCTTCGGTATGAATTCGGTTGCTATAAATACCTTCCGTGCATTGCGCCTTTCCATTGTTCACCAAGTCTATTAAACGGGTTCTACCTGGACCATAAATACCACCAAAACGAATGATGGTGCTGGCGTGTTTGCTGGCCTGAATTAAGGCTTCGCCTTCTAGTAAGCGTTGGGTAGAAAAGCTTGCGCCCAAGGTATCATCGGCTTCATTCACCACCTCTCCTTGGCTTTGCCCAAAGACTGAACTGCTTGAGATAAAAAAGAGGCGTTTAAGCTGGTGGTCATCTAAAGCGGTGAGTAGATTTTGCACGCCCAAAACATAGGCCTGTTGGTAGGCAAGATCGTTAAAGCTGTTGGCAGAAAGAATGTAATACACCATGTCGATATTGGCAGGCAAAACTAAAGGGGCTGAATTCTGCTCTGGTGGAACTGATAAGTCATGGCTAATGCCTTGAATACAATCAGGCAAGGCGGATATTTGACGGCGTAGGCCAAAAATAGTATGACCTTTATCTGAAAGTGTTTGTCCTAATCGGCAGCCTAAGTCGCCGCAACCGGCAATTAAAATGGTGGCCATGTGGTTATCCTGTGGTGATGTTTTGGGTGATATTATGAATGTGAAGTAGTATGCCTTGAAATGGGCAGATGACAATGACCAAAGGCTGAATATGTGAATTAAAGAAGATTAAAGGGTAGCGTCCCCTTTAAAGTTAAAAAGCAGGCACAAAAAAACCGCCCGAAGGCGGCTTATTAAACAAACTCTGATTTAGAGTGGTTTGACTTAGAAGTGATATTTAACTTGGAAAGTGTAACCAATTTGAGAGTGCTTGGTTGTGCTTGAACTTGCAGCAGCTGTGTTAGTATTGTTTGCTTCAGTTGCAAAAGCACTTGAAACTGCTGATGTATCAAAAGTTGTTGTAACTTCAGGGGCAATGACGACAGCCCCTTCAATGGAAACGGCTTTGGTTAGGCTGTAACCACCACCAAAGGTGAAGTGGCTTTCAGTCGTTGCTGGGAAGAAGGTGTTGTTGAACACATTGGTTGCAGCTGCCGCATAAGCTGCTTGAGGGTTAGTCGTACTTTGTGCTTGCTCTGAAATAGGGCTATTTCCATGGTTATAACCGAGGCCTACCCAAAACTTATTAGTCGCATATTTACCACCAATAGAAACTACATTTTGGTCTTTCCATCCGAAGTCTTTATAACCTTCAGCAGAACCCCAGGCGACTTGCTTGTAATCAGCATTTAAAGTGAAGCTACCGAAAGCATATTCAGCACCGACTTTAATTTCAGATGGTTGCTCTAGCTTGTCGCTATAAGTTAATCCGAATGCTTTTCCTGCTGTAGATAGCTGACCGTTATAGTTCATGCTAATAGGCGAAAGGTATGACGCTCCTAATGTTAGGCCTTCAGTGACATTAAAGTAACCACCGATATTATAACCAAAACCAAGGTCTGATGCTGCACCAGAGCCTATAGTTTTCATTAGAGGTGTGTTCGATGGGGCGATTGATACGAGTCCGCCAGCACCAATATATAAAGGGTTTCCATTGGGTCTTGTTGCTGTTGCTGGTGCGTGATCATGCACTTGAGACTGGAAGCTAATATCTAAAGCGCCATACTGAAGAATGGGTGAAATACCTAGGCCAAACTTAGACGTGTTGTAGGAAAGTGTAGGGGCAAATTTCATAATTTGTAGGTTAGTTTGAGCATTGAAAAGACTGCTTTTATCTTTGTAGTCAACTCCCATTCCTGATGTTCCAAACATACCGATACCAAAAGTTAAATTACCATTGATTCTGCTAGATAGTGATACAGCAGGTACGACATTAGTATCATTTGCTGTACTAGTTCCTTTGCCAACTGGAACTGCTCCACCTGATGCAGAATTTTTAATATTATTTGTTGTTTTAACAGTCGGTACGAAATAAGTTCCACCAAAAGTGAACTCTGTACCAGTTGTTTTACCAATCATTGCTGGGTTGGCAATGATTGTTTCAGAACCGTAACTTGCGGCTACGCCTGTTCCACCCATTGCGTTTGATTGTGCGCCTAGGCCAATCATGTTTGTTCCGTTTGTTGCAAAAGCAGATGATGCTAGTAGGGCCGTTGACACTGCTACAGCGATTCTTGTCATTTTCATTTTAGATATTCTCTCTTTGTTTTAATAATTGGGCTAGGCGCTAAGATAAAAATAGTTAGGTAGCGTGCCTGCCTCTTTCAGCTACACACTATGCAGGAATGATGAAGGTGATGATAATTAAATATTTTTTATGATGTATTAGTGGGGTTAATTGCCTGCGCTAAAGTGCTCTAAGTGCTGTTTGCAATAAGGCTAGTTTACACGTAAGTTGTTGTTATATAACAATATAAGGGTTTAATAATATTAGAATATTCTAATTTTATTTAATGATTATATTGTTTTTATGGCAGGCCAGGTTTTACTTATATAGGTAGGAACTTCAGGCTCCTGCCAATCTATTTTTATTTTGTAAACGATGCGTAAGGTTGGCATGATGAATAAGTAAATATTATCTACGATTAAAGCGTTCTACTTTTATTGTTTTGGTAGAGTTTCAGTAGCTAGGTTGTCTGTTAAAGCTTTGAAAGGCTAGGTTACTTGGGAAAGCTTAGACAATAAAAAAGCCCCTGATGCGAATAGCAAAAGGGACTTGAAGCTAGCGAGTTTAAACGCTAGTTAATGATGGCTGTAAGGGTAAAGGTTTAGTATTCGCCTTTAGATCCCTTTTCCATCATGTTCCAGATAGTGTTACGAACAGCTAGGGTTGCTTTTTTAAGTTCTGGTGGCATTTTCTTGCCCATTTCTACCATCATATCCATGTTCATGGTGTAAAGGTGTAGGCCATCTGGTTCTCCAACAATGGTGATACGGCAAGGTAGCATGGCGCCCATTGCGGGAGAGAAGTCTACCATTTTACGAGCTGTTTCAGGGTTGCAGAAAGACATCACGTTAATCACGTCTGATTTTATACCACGCGCTTTCAGTTCCTCTGAAAGAGGTAGGTCACCCACGCTCTTAATGTTGGCTTCGATACCCACAGCCTTAATGGCGTCAATAACATCTTCTAGCTCTACGCCATCTTCTACTTTTCTTTCCCAGACAACGGCGGCACCAATATCGCCTTCAGAATCTACCCAGCGATCCCACATTTCGTTGAAGGTTTGCCAAGCACCATCTTCTAAGTTGCCTGCGGCGTGAATTGATCCGCAAGCGGTTAAGGTTGAAAGTGCTACACCCAGTGCAGCAGTTTTAAATATAGTTATAAGTTTCATTGGTTTTCTCCGTTAAATGATTTTTCTGATTTCCCCTGCTTTTTATTTTTTGATAGAACATGAGGTAAATCAACTTTCAGGAAGTAGGTTACTCTTATCGTTCTAAAAGACAAAATCATTTTTTTTGGGAACTAATAACAAATATTTATATAAGATTAATAAGTGCTAATATTTGTATTTAATTAATTTCTTATATCAGGTTGTTGGATTGAATTAAATCCTAATGTTTTCAAGAGGTTGGTCTGGTTGTGGGTCAGGGGAGGACATACTTTGTGTTCTGTCCATTCTCTGTGTATGGGATAGTGTCTTCGGTAGTATTCAAATTTTTTATGGATAGACCCTATTTTTGATGATGACAGAGCGTCATGGTCTAATTGTGGCTGGTAGCACTGTTCAATAATAGCTTGCAAACAGGCTTGTTGCAGGGGGGTAGGTTGGTTTTTGATTGTTGTTGGCCAGACAATAGGTGGGGGTGGCGCAGGTAAGTAACTTTTCCAATCTGTTTGCTCTGGCTGCTTTAAGTGTTGGCAAAGTTGGCTATAAACCATTTGACTGCCTTTTATTTTGGCTTCTAGCGCATGTCCTGCAATATGCGGTGTTGCAATATCTGCAATGTCATAGAGTGCTTTAGAAATATTAGGTTCATTTTCCCAGCAGTCAATAATGTTGCCTGCCGTGGGTGTCTTTAGCCAAACTTCTTCATTAATAATACCGCCTCTTGCGGCATTAATAAGTAAGGTGTTTGGGGTAATGAGGTGGATGTTATGCTGGCTTAATAAATGATAGCTTGCGTGCCTTCCTTGGTGGGTAAGCGGTGTGTGGAATGAAACAATATCTGCCGACAAGGCTTTTTCTAAGCTAACGAAAGGTACCTTGAATGAGTGTGTTTCTGTTTCTTGCCTTGGTGGGTCATTTGGCAAAATAGTGAGTCCAAGCGCTTCAGCTTTAATTTGTAATTGTTTGCCAACATGACCGACCCCTATAATACCAATGCTTTTTTGGCTTAGGTCGATGGCGTATTGCTGGGCATGGTTTAAAATGCAAGTAATCACATATTCTGCGACTGAATTAGCATTACAGCCTTGTGCAGAATAAAAGGTAATACCTTGTTGTTGCAAATAAGGCTGGTCGATATGGTCTAGCCCAACAACCGTGCTACCAACAAATTGAACGGAAGTATTGTGCAGTAACGCTTGGTTTATTTGGGTACGAGAACGAACAATAAGGGCTTGAGCATTAATAAGATCTTTTTGTTGTATGGCTTTGCCTGGCAGGCAAACTACCTCGCCTAGGTGCGAAAACATTTCTGTGGCGAAGGGAACGGCATCGTCAATTACAATTTTTAAAGGAAGTGTCATTATGGCTGGCCTAAGCTATTTTAAAGGTTGTGATGATGTTTTATTATATTCGGTATAATTACTTTCGCCAAAATAATATTGGCAATTGGTCAGTATAAATAGGGTTTAAGCAGGGTTCAAAATAATGTTAACAAAGCGTGGTTTAAAGACTTCAAGTTTAATAGAAGGAAACGAGGGCGCGTTGGAAATACGCTTGCATGAACCTTCTTCTGAGCCTTTTGCTACATCTGGGCAAGAACAGAAGTGGGTTGTTATTTGTCACCCACACCCTTGTTTTGGGGGCACGATGAACAATAAAGTGGTGACCACTTTGGAGCGCGCTTTTCAAGGTTTAGGCTACGGCACGGTGATGTTTAACTTTAGAGGTGTAGGTGAATCGGAAGGTAGTTATGATGGTGGCGAAGGTGAGCAGCAAGACTTGGTGTCGGTTGTAGAGATGCTTAGAGCTAGGTTTGATGTCAGCCAGCTTGTTTTAGCTGGGTTTTCTTTTGGGGGGGTCATCGCTTTAAAGCAAGCGAGTGCTTTGAAAGTAGATGGTTTATGTGTGGTGTCACCAGCAGTTGAAATGCAAGATGTTAGCGGGGTTGAAATTAACCAACCTTGGACGCTGATTCAAGGTGGGCAAGATGAAGTTATTTCGGCAGAAGGTGTACTAGATTGGTCGATGAGGCAAGCTGTGGTACCAGATGTCTATTGGCGAGCAGGCAGTAGTCATTTTTATCACCGCCAATTAGTTTGGCTAAAAAGTGTGGTAGCACTAGTATATTAGATTTTTCTAATATATAATTTCGCAAATATCAGAATCCACTAATATGCTAATGAGTTTGCTTTCTAATAAGTCGGTCGTTAAGGTTGTCTAATAGCCTTTATATAGGTGGCCAAATAGAACGATAAAATAGGTTAAGGATGAAACAATGCAGGGAAAATTTATAAAGCAGGTATCGCGCTTAAGTATGTTGGCTCTTATGGTGCCTACATTGTCTTGGGGGCAAGCCTATTCATTTAAGCAATGTGTTGAAAAAACATTAAATGAAAATCCTAAAGTGACCGCTAGTCAGTATCGTTTAAAGCAGGCAGAGCTTTCTTTAGACGAAAGTAATGCTCATCGGCTACCACAAATTACCTTATCTGCTAAAGCCGTTAATTCGAACGATGCTTTAAATGTATTTGGCATGAAGTTACAACAACGCCAGGCTTCTTTTAATGACTTTGGGTTTGCACAATATACTGGCGACCCATCGATACAACCTAAAGATTTAAATAATCCAGGCGCTCATTCAGACTTTAATACCAGTTTAGAAATTAGGGTTCCTGTTTGGAACGGAGGCAAGGTAACCAGCTACCAGAATCAAGCGAAAGCGATGATAGAAGCGGCCAAGCATGGTAACGAAGCGGTTAGACAATATTTGGTGTTTAATGTGTATCAAGCTTATGAAGGCGTGCATACAGCAAAGGCTTTTGTTCAGGTGGCTAACCAGTCGGTTAAGGCTTCTAAAGAATATGTTCGTACGACTGAAAACTTAGTCCGACAAGGTATCGTCGTAAAAAGTGAGCTATTAAGTGCTAAGGTGCATTTGTCGCAAGCCATTACGACCCTGCAAAAAGCACAAACTCAAGTGCTCATTGCTAAAGATAGTCTAAGAGATCTAATGAACTTAGATTCTGGCGCCGACTTTGAAGTTGGCGATCGTCAAGACGTTCATTTGCCCGTTAATAATTTAGCTGAATTAACTACCTTAGCTACCACAATGAACCCTTCAATAGAAGCTTCAAGAGAAGAAGCTAGGTCTTCTTCGGCCGCTGTTGAAGTGAGCAATGCGGATAATTATCCAAGCTTTAATATGATGGCTCGTGGTGATACTCATGATCCTTCATTAGGGATAGGGAGTACGTCGTACACAGTAGCAGGCATGATGTCTTGGAAATTAACCGACTTCGGTGCGACGACAAGCAAGGTAGATAAAGCACAAGCGTTTGCGAATGAAAAGAAAGCGATGTTACGTGTTAAAGAAAATAAAACGCGTTTAGCCGTTTTAAAGGCTTGGCGCATGCTACAAGTAGTAAAAAACCAGTATCACTCTAATAAGCTGGCAGTGGCACAAGCAGAAGAAGCTCAAAGGCTGGTGTTAATAAGGTATAAAGGTGGTGTGGCGACGATTACCGAAATATTGGCAAGCCAAGCACAGCTTGATAAAACACGAGCAGACTTGGTGCGCACACAGTATGACATTAACTTACAAAAAGCACGCATAAGGTTAACCACTGGTTCTATGGACTATACCCTCTTATAAAGCCTATAAGATAGGCTTGGTTTCACCATACGCTTAAAAATAATTAAAATATTAAAGATGAAGGATATATAACAATGAAAAAATGGTCTTTACTTCTACTGGCTTTCTTTTCTGCATTCGCACTAGTGGCGTGTGGTTCAGAAAATGAAGCAGGACAAAAAAAGCTGGCTGTTCAAACCTTAGATGTCAACGTACAAGACGTTGCCTTGGGAGCTATTCCCTTAACAACCGCGACAGCAGGTGCTATAGTGCCAGACCAACAGGCACAAATTTCTTCACGTTTAGTGGGATTTATTAAAAACTTTGATGTCAAAATTGGACAAGAGGTAAAGTTAGGAGACTTACTTTTCTCTATTGATTCAAGCGATGTTAAAAGTGGTATTTTAAAAGCTCAGTCAGCTTATCAACAAGCCAAGGCGGCTTTGATGGACGCGAAGTTAGATTTTGATCGTTTTAAAAAGTTATATGCTGAAGAGTCGGTGAGTAAACAGCAATTTGATAAGATTAATTTACAGTATAAAATAGCACAAGAGCGCATGATTTCAGCTAAAACAGGTTTAAACCAAGCTAAATCTCAACTACGTTACGCGAATGTTAGGGCACCTTTTAAAGGTGTGGTGGTTAAAAAAATGGCTTCAGCAGGCGATTTATCTACACCAGGGAGTCCTGTCTTGTTACTTGAGAATAGAAGCTCATTAAGTATTCGAACACAAGTCTCACATGAGTTGTATGCTATTTTAAGCGAGGGAGACACGGTTGAGGTGGTGTTAGATGGTCATGACAAACCTTTACTAGGCACTATTTATACGCTGATAAGTGCGGCCGACCCTAAAACACGAACACACACTGTTAAGATAAGCCTGTCTGATTTGAACAATGTAAATAGTGGGACCTATGCTCGTATCGAGTTTCAGCAGGGTGAAAGGCAAACCATGATGGTGCCTAAATCAGCTATTGTCGAACGTTCCGGTATTCAAGGCATTTTTGTTGTTGATAACGGAACTGCTTTTTTTCATATGGTTCGCCTAGGAGAAGTAATTAATAATAACATTGAAATTAAGTCTGGCGTTAATCTAGGCGACATGATTGTAATCTCTAATAACACCAGTTTACTAAACGGTGACAAGTTAAATGAAACTGTCATCGCTAACCCATTAGAAACACTTTAATAGGACGATATGATGAGTGATTCTAAAGATCAGAACCTAGATAAAAATTTAAATCAACCGGCTGAAGAAAAAATGAATATAGCAGGCAAGCTTGCTAAGGCTTTTATTCATTCAAAAATAACCCTCCTGATTATGATTGCCATTACCTTGGCTGGGTCAGTAGCTTACTTGGTCACGCCTAGAGAATATAACCCACAGATAGTCGTACCCGCCGCCAATATCATTGTGCCAAAAGGGGGGGCAACCCCTGAAGAAGTTCAAAATATGGTGGTTAAACCACTTGAAAATATTTTGAATGCTTTACCTGGTGTAGATCATACGTTTGGGTATGCTAGCCAAGACTTTGGTGTGGTGACGGTACAGTTTAAAGTAGGCGAAAGCCAAACTGATAGTTTGGTAAAGTTGTATAACCAGATTATGCAAAACATGGACAAGATGCCACCTGATACTCAGCAACCTATCATCAAGCCTATTAACGTTGATGATGTTCCTATTTTAACCTTGGCACTTAGCTCTGATGACATGAGTGGTTATGACTTGAGAGATGTCGCCCTACGGTTGGTTGAAAACTTAAGAAACATCCCCGGTGTCTCCTTTTCAGATGTCGTAGGTGGGCAGCCTCGTGCCATTAATGTGTGGCTAAATGCCCAGAAAATTGCCTTAGCAGGATTATCTTTAGAAAATATTAGTAAAATGCTGAAGGGTAATAACGTTTCTTTGCCAGTGGGCAAGCTGGTTAATAATAATACCGCTTATCCGGTTAGGGTTAATGGGTTTTTGGGCAATGCGAAACAAGTCGGTGACATTATTATAGGCTCTGCCAAAGGGCATCCTATTTATTTAAAAGATATTGCGCGTATTGTCGATGGCCCGCTTGAAATGGAAAAAGTAACTCGTATTGGCTATGGCATGGCATCAGATAACTTTACCAATGTTGAAAGCCCTGCTGTCACTATTACCCTGGCGAAAAAACCAGGTGCAAATGCCGTGACGGTGGCCGATGCTGTTTTAGATAAGCTAGCCTTATTAAAGAAAAGTGTTCTACCCTATAACGTAGAGGTAACGGTGACTCGAGATGATGGCAAAAAAGCCAATGCCGCCGTTAATCTATTAATGGAACACCTGGGGATTGCAGTGGCTTCTATAGTCATTATTTTAGTGGTCTTCTTAGGCTGGCGTGAAGCGGGTATTGTGACTTTAACCGTGCCGTTAACGCTATTTATTGTATTATTTGTCGGCTATATTTCTGGTCAAACCATTAACCGAATTACTTTATTTGCCCTTATTTTATCGTTAGGGTTACTGGTTGATGCAGCCATAGTGGTGATTGAAAATATACACCGGCATATTCATAGTGGCTTTGATCCAGATAAGTTTGACCAAGTGTTGATTAAGGCCACCAACGAAATTGGTAATCCTACTAACGTTGCTACGTTTGCGGTTATTCTGGCTTTTATTCCCATGGCATTTGTTACTGGCATGATGGGGCCATTTATGGCACCTATTCCGTTTAACGTGCCCATTGCGATGATTGCTTCCTTGTTAATTGCTTACATTCTTGTGCCTTATGCTGCTTATCGTATTTTAGGTAAGCGTGCTATTAAAGACATGAAAGCAAGAGAAAGTTTGTTAGAAGAGCATATCCCTAAAGATGATTGGATGCAGGTACTCTATGAAAAAACAATTACCCCTTTAATTGAAAGTAGAACCAAGCGAAATGTGTTTTTAGGGGCTGTATTGGTATCTTTAATTGGCGCACTATCTCAACCTGCTTTACAGTTTTTTAGAGGGGCTGAGATGAATGGACCGCTTTCCCCAGCAGGGGTAGAGCTAAAAATGTTGCCTTATGACAACACCAGTACCTTTTTAGTAGAAGTTGATATGCCAGAAGGTACCGCTTTAGAGGACACTGATGTCGTAGTGCGCCGTGTCAATAATGTACTTCGTAAAACACCTTTTGTAACTAATTTTAGTGTTTATGTGGGGGAACATGCTCCTATTGATTTTGCTGCTTTGGTTAGAGGAGATTTAATCAAACAGGGTGCTAATTTTGCTCAAATTCGTGTCAATCTTGTTAATAAACATGACAGAGATATGTCATCACATCAAATTGTGCAGCAGTTACATGTGGCTTTGCAGTCGGTTCAAAAAGTTTTTCCAAAGGCAAATATTAAACTTTATGAAACGCCTCCTGGTCCGCCTGTTGCCATGCAAGTTTTAGCAGAACTTTATGGACCTGATTATGATGTGCTAAGAGCTGCCGCAAAAGATATTGCTAAAAAAATGCATACTATTTATGGGTTATCAAATATTGATGATAGCGTCACAGAGTCAGCCCAAAGCTATCAAATTAAGATAGATCGTACTCAAGCTAATCTATTAAATGTAGTGCCAGCACAGGTTTCAAAAATGCTAAGAGACTACGTTAATGGTTATGAGTTAGGGTACATGCACCTGAATAATGTGCGAGAGCCGGTAGATATTATTGTACGGCTTCCTCGTTCAGAAAGAACCGTTCCTGAACAACTATTAGCACTTAGAGTAACTTCCAGAACGGGTGAAGCCGTCCCTATTTCTGCCTTCGCTACGGTTAAAAAGGTGACTGAAGCTAAACCCTTGCTAGAGAAAGATCTGCATCCTGTGGTGATGGTGGGAGGTGAATTATTGACATCAAGTCCTGTGTTTGCCATCTTATCATTAAATAATATGTTAGATGATGTGGTCTTAGAAGGAGCTGGTGTGAAATTCCATACGGCTAACCTAGGCTTCTTGCCTGCAACCCCAGGTAGCGTCATGGACTACACTTTATTGTGGGGTGGAGAAATGCGCTTAACACTAGATGTGTTTAGAGACATGGGGAGTGCCTTTATTATTGCCCTTATCTTTATCTACCTCGTATTGGTAGGTTATTACCGTTCCTTTATGATGCCTGTTATTGTAATGGGTGCCATCCCTTTAACCATGATAGGGGTTTTCCCTGGCCACTGGTTAACGAGTCAGCCCTTTACGGCAACTTCCATGATTGGTGTCATTGCCTTGGCGGGTATTGTGGTGAGAAACTCATTGTTGTTAATTGACTTTATTTTAGAATACCGTAAAGAAGGTAAAAGCTTGAAAGAGTCTGTTATTCAAGCTGGTAAGGTTCGTTTTCGTCCTATTCTGTTGACAGCATTAGCGATTATATTTGGGTCAATGATCATGATTACCGACCCAGTATTTGGTGGCTTAGCGGTTTCCTTAATCTTCGGCACCTTATCGGCAACTATCTTAACCCTGTTGGTTATTCCGCTAATGTACTTTATTTGGCAATGGCATTCAGGCGTTAAATATACGGAAGGCAATGTGGTTAAAAAAGAGTAAGTTCATCTAACAGCCATCGTTAAACCAAAAAAGGGAAGCTTAGTGATAAGCTTCCCTTTTTTGGATCTGGCGTTGGGTCAAAACCAAAGCATTACGTACTGGCTGTAAATCTCAAACCCAAAAATCGCCAGGGGTGGGTATATGGGTTTAATCACGGGGTTTAATATTTAGCTTGAAAGACCTTAATCAACATCAATAATCGTTTCCTTACCAAACAAGTCTTCAAAGGTTTCTCTTGGGCGAATTAAATGTGCCCTAGTGTCATCAACTAATACTTCAGCCGCTCTAGGGCGGGTATTGTAGTTAGAGCTCATGGTAAAGCCATAAGCACCAGAAGACATCACCGCTAAAAAGTCACCCGATTTCAGGTTTAAGCTTCGACCCTTGCCTAAGAAGTCACCGGTTTCACAAACAGGGCCCACCAAATCCCATTCAGACTCATCACCATCTGTTCTAGGGGTAACGGGCAGAATGCTTTGAAAGCTTTGGTACAAAGCAGGGCGAATTAAATCATTCATTGCCGCATCAATAATGGCAAAGTGCTTATGCTCGGTAGGCTTTAAGTATTCAACTTCAGTAACCAATACGCCTGCATTGCCAACAATAGCACGGCCTGGCTCAACTAGAATTTCGATAGAATCATCATTTAACTTCGTTAAAATTGCTTGAATATAATCTGCAATTTCAGGAGGTTGTTCATCGGTATATTGAATGCCCAAACCGCCACCAATATCTAAATGGTGAATGTTAATGCCCTGTTGTTGCAAGCGTTCTTTTAACGCCAATACCTTTTCTAAGGCATCTACAAACGGGGTAATTTCGGTTAGTTGGGAACCAATGTGGCAATCAATACCCATAATATTAATGTTTGGTAAGGTTGCCGCTTTCGCATACAGGTCAGGCGCAGTATTAATATCGACACCAAACTTATTGTCTTTTAACCCCGTTGAAATATAAGGGTGCGTTTTAGCATCTACATCAGGGTTAACACGAATCGAAATATCAGCCACTTTGTTGACGCTTGCTGCCACGGCTTGAATACGGTCTAGTTCTGGGTGAGATTCGATGTTAAAGCAACGAATACCCACTTCTAAGGCACGAGCAATCGCCGTAGAGGTTTTGGCCACACCTGAGAAAACCACTTTTTTAGGGTCGCCACCAGCAGCCAATACTCGTTCTAGCTCGCCTTCAGACACAATATCAAAGCCCGAACCTTGTTTGGCCAAAAGGTTTAATACCGCAAGGTTAGAGTTGGCTTTGACCGCAAAGCATACTAAGTGTGGTTGCTTGCCAAAGGCTTGGTCAAATGCCTGCCAGCGAGATTCAATTTCCTGGCGAGAATACACAAATAAAGGCGTCCCAAATTCTTTAGCCAAGCTGTCTAATGGAAGCTGTTCGGCACATAAAGTTTGGTTTTGGTAAGTAAAGTTGGGGGCGCTCATGGCGTATCCTTTGTGGTTTTAAACGTCAAATAGTCTATTTTATTTATCTTTTAACGGTGTAGTATTGTGCTTTTCAGCTTCAGCTGCTCTATTTTTTAGCACCGTATCTCTTTCGGCTTGGTCTTTGTCCATCTGCGCTTGTTGCTCTGCGGTCGGAATATACAAAGATCCTTTTTTTCCACAGCCACTGACGATTGAGGCTGAGAGAGCCAGAAGTAAAAAAGTACTAGAAAATGACATGACAGTTCGCACGATTGGTTAAAATAAGAACAGAACATTTTAACAAATGCCATTCAAATCATGAAGCCATAAAATAGAATATTATGAAAAGAATTAACGCTACCCCGCCTATTATATTAGAACCGAGCCAACAGCCAGCCACTCAAGCGGTTATTTGGCTACATGGTTTGGGTGCAGATGGTCATGATTTTGAAGGTATTGTGCCGCAATTAAGCCCGGCTTGTCGTCAATCTATTCGTTATGTTTTTCCCAATGCCCCCGTTCAGCCAGTGACGGTTAACCTAGGCACACAAATGCCTTCTTGGTATGACATTACCAGCAGTCAGCTAACCCAAGATATTGACTGGGCCGGCATAGCAGACAGCGTAAAAACCATTCACCAATTAATTGAAGCAGAAGAAACCAAGGGCATTTCCAGCAAAAATATTGTAGTCGCCGGCTTTTCACAAGGGGGCTTAATCGCTTTATATGCCGCCTTAACCTACCCTAAACCCTTAGCCGGTATCATGGCCTTATCAACTTACTTCCCAGTACAAACAGAAAGTGATGTGCCTAAGCTTGTTCTAGCGGATCGTAAAGCAGGGCAGGCCGAACCTATTTTTATGGCACATGGTTCGGCAGATCCTATTTGTAGTTTTGAAGAAGCAGAAAGATCAAGAGATAGGTTGCTAGCCCTAGGAAAAACGGTGTTATGGCATAGCTACTTAATGGAACACCAAGTATGTGAAGCCGAAATAAAGGCCCTTGCTTGTTTTTTAGAACAGGTATTACCTCTGTCGGAAGATGTACTAGGTGCGGAAACAAAGTGATGAACAGTATTAGACGTTTTTTAAGGTACGATGTTGAAATCCCTCTGTACCTAGAAATGGTCAATATGGAAGGTGTTCAAAAACGCTTTTCAGAGTCGGATGTCATTACATTAGAAGAACTAGACTCGATTGACAAGATGCAAAGAGAGTTAAAGAACATAATGGAAGATGTGGCTAATCTAGATTCAGATACCATTTATACCTTTCACTTGATTTCTCATAAAACCAATTTCATGGTTTGGTTGCTTGAACATTTAATGAAAAACTCAGATCCAACGCAGTCTAATGATTTTAAATTTAGAACGAGAGAGTTTAAAAAATTACGGATACTTAATACACTAGAAGGCTCAAAAATAGGCGCTCTAATTACGGGTATTGATCAGGCTGTTGTGAAACATGTCAATGAACTAACAGAAACCATTAGCAATAGTATAGAAGGTAAAATATTCCTCTATCCTAGAGGTGAACACGACTTATTTGATTCAACTAACTATGTTAAAAACCTTCAAACGCTTGCGGATAAAGGCGTGAGTATTGCCAAGGTTTTAGTCTTATTTATTCAAATATTAAATAAGTGGGAGACGGCATTTAATCGTTTGAAAGCTTTAAATAAGCATATTTCTGAACCTTCTGATTGGGAATTAACAAAAATAAACCTATCCGCAGGTGGGTTGAGTTTAATTAGCACTAATTGTTATGAGAAGTTTAGTTACTTAAATATTTTTATGGGATTAGGAGATCAAATTTTAATTTGTCGTGGAAAAATGGTGGTTTGTACTCAGATTAATGATGATACCAATAGGATAGCGATTCAGTTTGATTTTTTAAGCATGGAAAATGCTGATAAAATTACGTTATTTTTACAGCGCCAAGAATTGCTAGATGCGATGAAAAAAATAGCACTCTAAACTTGTGGAAAGCTTAGAGTCGCTATTTAGCTTTATTTTTTAAATACGTTAATTTATACTGCTTAATCGCAATAATATTGGTCAACCAGTCCCCAAAAAACAAGTGAGTATGGCCTAATCTTAGTTTAGCTTGCTTTAAATCTATATTAGGCTGGTGCATGGCATGGCCAATCACTTTCTCTAATAAATCAATATGCTCAAGGCTCATTAAAGGGGTTAGCATAAAATAACTTACCTTTGTCAAAATGACCTTGTCTAAGGTTTGTAGCCACTGGCTAGTGGTTAATTCAAACTCTTTTTGTAGTACAGGTGGCACACCTTGTTTAGAGTAAATTAACATATCTTTTAAATCATAATTATGCAGTAACTCTATCGAAGCAGGGCGAAGTTTGTGCGGAAGCGTATCTAAAAAGACCGATTCCATTTTATGGTTAGCACCCGCCATAGACTTTAAATTTCCATACCAAGACACATGTTAAGCTCATGTTCTTGGATTTTAAAGGTTAAAAAATCTTGTGCTTTTCCATCGGGAAACTCAAAGTTGATGGCAATACGTTCTTTATGTTCGGAGTTAATTTGTATGATATTGACAACCGCCCCTTCAAACTGCAATACCTTCTTGTTTTCTGGAAAGCATAGAAAAACATCTACCTTTTCAAACTCATGAAAGTGCTTAGAAAATAAAACGGCAATACCACTCGCACTGATGTTGGCATCAATTTTAGGCCATTGGTCAGGGTAGGCTCGCAATAAATTATCATCATTCATTTGGCGAAAGGCATTGATATAGGTATTTAATAGCGAGGCCAAGTGGATAATTGCTTGTACCAAGGGAACATTACTAAACTTAGGGTTATTAAAGGTTTCTAAAATTTCATCAATCTTAAAAGCAAAAGGCAGATCTGGGCTGGCCACAAATTGATGGGCGGTTGATTTTTCAATGCTTTCAGCAAAGGCATTTAAAAAGGTTAGGTATTTTTCTTCAATAAGCTTGAAGTAACCAAAGGTTTTAGGGGATGTTTTTTGTAGCGCATTTACTTTTTGAAAACCATGGCGCATTTGGGAAATAGACATCCAATAAGCGGGTGATTTTTTAGGGTTAATACCTTTGGAAATTTCTTCTGTACCCTTGCCTAAGAACTGGATAGAGTCAATGATTTCATCAAATAAAATGGTCAGCAACTCTTTTTGATCTTGAATTTTTTTAACCCAGTATTGTGTTTCTTGAAGTTGTTTTTCAATTAAGGCTTTGACCCCTACAGGGAAGTAATCTGTCCCTGTTGCATAAATTTCTAAATTTTTAATGGGTGTGCTGGGCGTAATGAAGGCGTGGACAGGCATATTAACTCTATAGAATCGTCTAGAATTACCCCGTAGAAACCACTTATTCATAATTTATTTTTTGCCTGTTAAGAAGAGCCTATTTTAGAAGACAACGCCCATGTAGTTTAAAATGTAAAGGTTATTAGGTCTGCTCATGGCGTTTTATGCGGTACAAAGCCACTTCACCAAACCAGTTAGGAGCAAGCTTCATGCCGAAGGTGGTTTTATTTTGCTGATTGACCACCGACTTACTGACGATTTTAATTTGCTTGCTCTCGCATAAGTCTTCAAAATCTTTAAAGGTGCACAAATGAATATTGGGCGTATCGTACCATGTATTGGGTAAATATTCATTTTGAGGCATTTTTCCGCCAAAAAACAACTGTGTTCGGTTACGCCAATGACCAAAGTTAGGGAAGGTAATAATGCATTCTTTTCCCGTGCTTAACATTTGTTCTAATAATAGGTCTGGGCGGCGAACCACTTGTAGTGCTTGGGTCATAATAATAAAGTCGAAAGAATCTTTATCAAAATATTCACGAATATCTGCTTCGTTTAAATTACTTTGAATAACATTTAAGCCCGCTTGAATCGCCTTAACATTCTTAACAGGGTCTATTTCCATGCCATAGCCGGTAATGTTTAAGGTTTCTTTTAAGTGCTTTAGCAACTTGCCATCGCCACACCCCAAATCTAGTACCCGTGCATTGGGCGTGACCCATTCGGTAATATTGACAAATTCGGTCGATAATTTAGTCATGGTTCTGCCCGCTTAATTCAGAAGATAGACCTGCTTTAACACGCGCCATGTAAGCGCTAAAGACCTGTTCGTAGTGTTTATTTTTTAGCAAAAAGGCATCGTGACCGTGTTGCGAGGTTATTTCGGCATAAGATACATCTGCATCATTATCGAGCAATGCCTTTACAATTTCACGAGAACGTTCTGGAGCAAAGCGCCAATCGGTAGTGAATGAAATGACCAAAAATTTTGCCGAGGCAGTTGAAAGCGTTGCGGCTAAGTCGTTGTCATGTTCGGAAGCTGGGTCGAAATAATCTAGCGCTTTGGTCATTAGCAAGTAGGTGTTGGCATCAAAGTTTTGCTTGGTTGCAAACTTCTCACCTTGGTAGCGCAAGTAACTCTCTACTTGGAATTCTACATCGTAGTTATAGTTTAGCTTGCCTTCCCGTAAGGTACGGCCAAATTTTTCGCCCATCATATCATCAGACAAATAGGTTAAATGCCCTAACATTCTGGCCAAGGCTAGCCCGCGTTTAGGAATCGTATGTTGCTCTATAAAACGGCCATTGTGAAAATCGGGGTCTTCCATAATGGCACGTCGGGCCACTTCATTGAAGGCAATGTTTTGAGCAGACAATTTAGGCGCTGCTGCAATCACAATAGCATGCTTAATTTTTTCAGGGTAATCAATGCTCCACTGCAACACCTGCATACCGCCCATAGACCCCCCAATGACCGCCGCCCAACAATCTATATTTAGATGTTGGCGTAGTACATTTTGGCTGGCAACCCAGTCCTTACAAGTCACAATAGGGAAGTCAGGTCCATAGACCTTTCCGGTTGTGGGGTCAACCGTTGCAGGGCCTGAAGAACCATGGCAACCACCTAGGTTGTTTGAACACACTACAAAAAAATCATTGGTATCAATCGGCTTACCAGGGCCAATATATTCGTTCCACCAACCTGGATTTTTGTCGCCTTCATAAAAACCCGCTACGTGATGGTTACCACTGAGTGCATGGCAAATAAGCAAAGCATTGTCCTTGGCTTCATTCAATTCGCCATAGGTTTCATAAGCCAGCTGATAAGCGGGCAACACAGAACCGCTCATCATGTCTAGCGGCGTTGAAACCTTAAGCCGTTGTGGGGCGACAAAGCCGATAGAGTTGCTCGACATTAAACTAAACTTTGGCCAAATTGAGAAATAGAACCGACTACGATAATTTGGGTAAGTTTAATCACCAATATTGCCACCATAGGCGAAAAGTCTAAGCCACCCATAGGGGGAATAAATCGTTGAAAGGGGGCTAATATAGGTTCAGCCATTTGAAAGAAAATAGCCGTATTTGGGTTATAGCCTGGACTCACCCAGCTTAGAATTATTTGAATAACAATTAACCAAAACATAATGTCTAACATTTGGTTCATAATTTCAGTGATGGAAGCGATAGCAATAAGCATCGGGCTATAAGGGTTGCCGGTTAAGTAACCTAGCGATACCACAAACACCGCCTGTATTAATAATGCCACAAATATCGCAGTGGTATCCCAACGTGCGCTGGCAGGTATAATTTTTTGAAAAGGCATGCACAGTGGGTTAGTGACCTTGGCAACAAACTTTACAATGGGTTGGTTCCAGCTTATGTAAGTGGCTTTTAAGAAAAAACGTAACAGTAGAACGAACACCACCATGCCAACAATAAACTGCAATAAAAATAATCCGCCTTGACCAACTGGTGTCATCTAGCACACTCCCAAAAAATGAATAACAATAATGAAGAGTATTTTATACGCAAACCGCTTACAAAGCGAAGACTTAAATGGGGACGCTACCCTTTTACGCCCCTTTTATGTGGTTTATTATTTAATGTGGACTTAGCAACGGCTTTTCAATGCTTAAAACACTGGCTATAAAAGTATAAAAGGGGACGCGGTGGCTTCAAGTTCCAAGCGCAACAGCCCCTATATGTTTTGCAAGAATCGGTTCAATCAACTCTTTCGGCGTATCAAAATCAAACCTCTTTCTCGGTCCAGTATTCAATTTTCTAGCTATTTTATCTAAATCGTTTTGAATAAAAGAGGACGCTACCCTTTATTTAACCTCTTATTTCATTTTGGCTTTGAAGCTGTTTTTGAAGGCTTAAATGAGGGAAGGGGCTTATTAAAGTCTCTAGCAACCTTAAAAATCGCCAGGGGTGGTATCGGGTTACCCACCCCTGGCGATTTTTAGCTTTGTGGGGTTAATGTCACATCCTTTTTAAAAAGAGGCGGCTTTACTATTCTAAAGAAGCAGGCGGTTTATTGGTGTTGGCAATAGCCAGTTCATCTGCTAATTGGTTTGCTCGGTTCTTAGCCGCTAACATGGCTTGTGCCACAATATTCGGTAGCTTATTGGCTTCGAAAGAGTTTATGGCCTGTTCAGTTGTACCGTTGGGCGAGGTCACTTTTTGGCGTAATATTTGGCAAGAATCGGCGCTTTCTAATGCCATTTTAGCCGCACCAAATGCTGTTTGAATAGTGAGCAATTTAGCCGTAGATTCACTTAATCCCATGTTTTCAGCCGCCTGTTGCATGGATTCCATAAATAGAAAATAGTAGGCAGGGCCAGAACCTGACAGGGCGGTAACGGTATCAATGTCATCATCGGAATCTACCCAAACGGCAACGCCGACGGCTCTTAATATATTTTCAGCATCAGACTTTTGCTCGGCAGACACCTGTTTATTGGCAACCAAACCGGTTGCGCCGGTTTGAATCATGGCAGGAGTATTCGGCATGCAGCGCACCACCGCACAGTTGTCGCCTAACCAACGGTTAATGTCTTCACTACGAACCCCTGCGGCAACAGAAATAACCAAAGGCTTGTGCTTAACCACGCTGGCTTCAATGTCAGCGCAGACTTCGGCTAACACTTGGGGTTTAACGGCTAGCACGACAATATCAGCTTGTTGAATGGCTTCGGCATTGTGTTCAAAACAATGAATACCTAAGGTTTGGCTAACCTGCTGGCGGTTGTCGGCAGAAGGGCTGGTGGCGGTTAATTTTTCAGTTGGGTAACCGCTGGCCAGCAGGCCTTTAATTAAACTGATTGCCATGTTACCTGCGCCAATAAAAGTAATATTTTTGTTCATGATAATCCTTTAAAATGGGTTGAAGCTGGGTTAAAAAAGGGTAGCGTCCCCTTTTAAGGGTTTTGGTGCTAAAAGCAAAAATCACCCGAAGGTGATTTTAGTTGAAAGAGGTTGATTCAATATTAGAATTCGCCCCATTCATCTCCTTGTCCTAGTTTAGGTTGGCTAGGGGCAGGGGTTTGTAATGCCTCTGTTGGCTTAGCGACAGCAGGGGCTTTAGCTGCCGTTCTTGCCTGTACTTTTGGCGCAGGCGTTGAGGTTGCCGCTCTTTGCGTTGGTTTAGACTCTGATTTAGGTGTTGGCTTTGGTGCGGCAACGGCTGGCTGGCTTGCGAGCTGTGGTGAGGTTGTTGATGTTTGTTTGATCAAGTCTTTCTCGAATGCATCAATTAAATCCATTATGCCATCACTCTTCGCTTCTAGTTTATTGGCTTCCTTAATGGCTTTTTCCATGTCGCCAATATCTTTTAGGTCAAGAATACTACCAATAAAGCTGTGTAGCTCTAGGTGTCCTTTTTCTAACGCTTGGTAAGAAGCTAGGCCTGCGTGGATTTTACCATCACCATAAAGCCATAGACCTAGCGCACACTTAGTGCCGTCCGCAGCGGTCTCTCTTGGGAAGACTGTTTCTACATCATTTAGGTAGGCTAGGACATTTACACGCCAAGTGCGGTGTGCACGTTTTGCAGCCGCTAAATCTAACCCGCCTGTTTGTTGCGGTGTAGCAACTCTAGACAGTGCTTCAGGGGTATGAAAGGCATTAATTGTATTTTCCATGTTAGCAGACAAGGTATCTAGTGAAATAGCGGTTTGGGTTGACTCTTCCACCAAGCTTGCATTTTGCTGCACAGCGCCATCAATACTGGTAATAGCCTGGTTGACTTGTGATACGCCAATAGACTGTTCTTTACTAGAAGTGGCAATTTCTTCGGTAATTTGGTTAGTGCGGTTAATGGCTTCGACAATGTCGGTTAAAGCTGAACCAGAGTTCTTAACTTGAACAGACCCTTCGTCAACCTTTTTAACGGTATCTTCAATCAGGCCACGAATATCTTTCGCCGCATCGGCAGACTTACCTGCCAAGGCTCTTACTTCACCGGCTACAACGGCAAAGCCTCGACCATGATCGCCGGCTCTTGCCGCTTCAACCGCCGCGTTAAGCGCGAGTAAGTTGGTTTGGAAGGCTATGCTGTCAATTAAGCTGATAATGTCGTTAATTTTTTGGCTAGACTCATGAATTTGTTCCATAGATTGAATGGCCTGCTCCATAACTTTAACACTGGCATGTGCTTTTTGTGCAGTATCGTGCGTGGCTTCGGTCGCTTGCTGGGCATTGTCAGAGTTTTGCTGAACCGCAGAGGTGATTTGTTCCATGCTCGCTGCGGTTTCTTCTAGTGCCGCGGCTTGTTCTTGAGTTCGGTCATTTAAGCTCGTGCTTGAACGCCCAATATCAACCGCGCCAGCCTTGACTGACGTAATGGCTTGTTTGGTTTGACCAATTAAAGAGCTGGTATTGTCAATAGCCACATTCATGGCAGTTTTAAGTAGGTCAAAGCGGCCGAACATGTTGGACGTTATTTTAGCGTTAAAGTTACCCTTAGCCACTTCAATTCCCATTAATATGGCTTCGTTGATAGGGGTTTCTACCGAGGCCAATAGTTCGTTGATTTGGGTAGCAATTTCTTTGGCAAGACCCTCTACACTGTTAAGGTCAATTTTTTGATCAAAAATACCTTCTGCAGCTAGGTGAATGGTTTTACCAATATTTTGTACCAGCATGACATCTTGTGTTTTATCTCTCCATTCGGCTAATAGACCTACTCGAAGCTTGTTACGGTTGTAAATAGGGCTAATAATTAATTCAATATGAGTATTACCAATTACAATTTCAGATACTAAACGTTTATCTAAATCTTTTAATATATTACGTTTTTTGGCGGGTGTGTGGTGAAATACATCAATATTGGTACCGACTAAATTTTTCGCTTTAAAGTCCGGTAATACGGTTTGAATGGTAGATTCGGTCGCTTCCAAGAACTGCTGTAAGCCATCATTTAAGAAGGTGATTTCTAGGTTGTTGTCGGTGATCATGATATTAGAAGAGCTCATGTGAATGGCCTCTTCCAGTTGTTTTGATTTATCCAACTGCTCTAGTGCTTTTTCTTCTAAGTAACGCGTATTAATGGCGACTGAAATAACACTGTTGGCCTTGCGGCCATAGTAGGTGTCGTTATCACCAGAGGTAAAGTTAATCTTTTCAAGTGAGGAAATTCGAAGTATATCCTGGTTAAGCTGATTTACTTTGTTGGACGATATTCGCGCAAGAGCATAAGCGGGAAGGATAAAGAATAGGGCAACGCCTAAGGCTTCCCAAATAGGGGTGTTGCCTAAATAGTCGGTAATGGCTAACGGAATGATACCTGTAAACAGCATTATTATTAATAACTGGTTATGAGGTTTAAGCTTGCGGATAGGGTTGAGTGCAGCCCAACGAATACCAGTATAAATTTTAGCATTTTGTATTTTAGCTTTACCACTAGCAATTTGCTTATAGGCTATAGAAGCGGCCGATATTTCGGCCTTGGTTGCCAGGGTTCTATAAGATAAATAAGCGACCACTTTTTGGTTTTTAAAAATTGGCGTTATGTTGGCTCTAACCCAGTAAAAGCCACCATCTTTACGGCGGTTTTTGACAATTTGAGACCAGGTTCCACCCTTGCTAATAGTGTGCCAAAGATCTTTAAATACGGCGGCAGGAACGTCTGGGTGTCTAACCAAGCTATGGGCTTCACCGACCAGTTCATCTCGGGTAAAGCCACTGGCAAGTTCAAAAGAATCATTCACTTCAAGAATGGTGCCATGAAGGTCTGTTTTGGTCACTAAAGTGACGCCATCAGGAATAATATATTCTTCATTCGTAACAGGTTGGTTGTCTCTCATCTATCTCATCCTCTTAAAAAGCAAATAGTTGCCTATTAAATACCGACGCTTTAATACGCCTTTTTATATAAAATAACTTTACACTAAACTACAGAAACTTTAAAACAATATTTATGAAATATTTATTTTTGCCTTCAAATTGTAAACAATTTAAGAAAACATGGGTCATCTTGGCCGGTGGTGGTTCGGTTCGTTTTGGCAAGGCCACTAAAGCGCTGGCTTTGCTAAAGGGTTTGTCATTGGTACAAAGGGTGGTTATTGCCGGGCAACAACAGGCTGATCATGTTTACCTTAATGTTCATACTGGGTTAGCAAGCAATGAACGCCATGAAAGCCTAGAAACATCTGAAGAATCTAAAACTAGAGCCTTAGACTTAAAGGCCTATCAAGCTTTAGGCGTACCTTTGCTTGAAGAGTTGCCCCCGTTTCACCAAGGCCCTTTAGGGGGCATGGCTTCTGCCTGGCAACAGCTTTCAGATGATTGGCTGTTATTTTCCCCATGTGATAGCCCTTTTTTACCGACTAATCTTTATGTAAAGTTACAACAAGCGCTTCAAGCAGGGACTATGCCACTTGCGGTGGTTCATGATGGCGAACGTATGCAGCCTTTATATTGTTTAATGCACCGTTCTTTATTAGCATCACTACAAAATGCGATTACTGAAGGTCAGCTAAGTGTTAAGCGTTGGATAGCGGGTGAAGACCATGTTGAAGTGGACTTTAGTGACCAAGCTTCTTCATTTGTGAATATAAATACGCCACAAGATTTAGCTAAAATAGAAGGTACAATGTTATTAATATCAAAGCATTAGTTATATTTGACTAAAGTTTGTTAGGGGGTCGCCGTTACAAAAAATAATGAAACTATTTGTCTATTTTTTAAGCTAAAATGATGGCAGAATATAATTTTAAGGAAGTGAGTTATGTCTAATTTTATTCAACCTAATGCAGGAAACCTGGCTAGTTTACTAGGGAAATCAAAAGAAGCGAGTAATCCTTTACAAGACTTGATGCAGAAGAAGCAAGAGGCGGATAACCTAGCCAAAGAAATGGCGCTTCCGCCTCATAAAAAGGCACCTGGAAAGTCGGCTGATCAGTTTTCGCCATCAGCACAAGGTTTACAGGCAGCATCTATGTCAGCCAGTTCTCAGTCGGCTTATTCTTATAGCCAAACCATGAGTTTAACGTTAGAAACTAAGGAAGGCGATGTGGTTAAGGTCGACTTTAGACAGTTGTATGCTCACTATAAAGAAGAAAAAACACAACAGTCTGCTGAAATGAGCCCAAAAGGCGCAAAGTATTTTGACAGTAAAAAATCTATGGAAGCGACTTCTTTTGAAGAACGTTTTGGTTTTTCGGTAAAGGGTAGCTTAAACAAAGATGAGCTAGCCGCTGTTTATGACGTGTTTAAACAGGTTGATGAACTGGCGACGAATTTTTTTGATGGTAATGTCGAGCAAGCCTTTCAAAAAGCCGTGAATATGGGGGTTGATTTTGGTCAGTTGAAAAGCGTGAATTTAAATCTACAACAAACAGAAACCATGGCAACAGGCCAACAGCAGGCGGCGGCTTACAAAGGGGTTGAACAAGGTGTTGCGGGTTCAGGGGCTGAAAACACTTCCAATAAGGGTGGCAATATTGCAGATTTACCGCCTTATTTACAAAAAATGCAGGATGTCATTGCCCGTTTAGACGAGCAGTTTACAGAAGCCCGCAGTACGATGGAAAACTTTATGGCAACGGTGAATGCCAGCCGCTACCCTGATCAAGGTAATGTGCCAACTTGGTTAGACCGTATTCGTGAATTTCATGATGCGCTCCTTGCAAAAGCAAACCTAGACCCTGCAACGGCAAAACCTGTGGTAAGTGATGCGGGTTTAAAAAATACCGCTTCAGCGAAGGCAGTCGATAGTGCCGCTAAGGTAGTTGTACCCAGTAAAGAAGTGGCTGATATTAAATAGCCTTTTTTCAATCACGCAATCAAAAACTCGCTTGATGGCGAGTTTTTTTTGCCCATAGATTCAATTATTGATTGTTATATTTGCGTAAACATCGTTATAGTGAAGGTCTGTCTAATAGTGGTTTGGCTAAATTGAAACCCATAAATGCTTAGGTAGGTTGCGTTTACAATACTGTATATAAAATAAACGGATGGTCTATGGATACCTTTAAACACCAATTTATAACGGCCACGCTTGTCTTGGTGGTGGCAATAGCCCTGCTAGCTCTTGAATACCCGAATGCTATTTGGGCTTATGTCTTGATACTGCCGGTGGTGGGCGTGGGTATTTTTGATATGTGGCAAAAGCAGCATACCATTTTAAGGTTATACCCCGTTATTGGGCACTTAAGATTTTTATTTGAAGCTATACGCCCAGAAATTCAACAATATTTTGTAGAAGACGATACCAATGGTGCGCCTATTAATCGAGAGTTTCGATCTTTAGTATACCAACGCGCTAAAGGTCAGCGAGATACGCGTGCGTTTGGTACCCAGTTTGATGTGAACCGAGTGGGATATGAATGGACCAATCATTCCATTTTCCCCGAAGAACTTTCTGTTGAGGAACCACGTGTTATTTATGGCGAAGGGCGATGTCGCCAACCCTATTCGGCTTCAATGGTGAACATTTCTGCCATGAGCTATGGTGCTTTAAGTCCGAATGCAATTCGTGCTTTAAACCTAGGTGCCAAGCTAGGAAACTTTTACCATAATACAGGAGAAGGCGGCATAAGCCCTTTCCATTTAGAGCATGAAGGTGATTTAGTGTGGCAAATTGGAACAGGTTATTTTGGTTGCCGAACAAAAGCAGGTAAATTTGACAGAGAAGCATTTGCTAAAAATGCCCAACGTGAAACCATAAAAATGATAGAAATTAAGCTTTCACAAGGTGCAAAGCCGGGGCATGGCGGTTTGTTGCCAGGCAAAAAAGTATCTGCACAAGTGGCTGAAATAAGAGGGGTTGAAGAAGGAAAAGACGTGGTATCACCGCCGATGCACTCAGCTTTCAGTTCACCCATAGAGTTGTTAGGTTTTATTGCTGAATTACGCGAAATATCTGGCAAACCCGTGGGTTTTAAGCTTTCGGTGGGCAAGCCAGATGAAATACTGGCCGTGTGTAAAGCCATGTTAGCCACCAATATTGTGCCAGACTTTATTACCGTAGATGGCGGAGAAGGCGGAACAGGTGCCGCGCCTATTGAATTTGCCAACTCGGTTGGCACCCCTTTGCGGGAAGCTTTAGGCATTATCAATTCTTGCTTGGTGGGTTACGGTTTACGAGACCAAATTAAAATTATTGCCTCGGGTAAAGTGTTATCGGCATTTCATGTTTATAGAGCCTTTGCACTGGGAGCCGATGCCGTTAACTCTGCAAGAGGCATGATGTTAGCGCTAGGTTGTATTCAATCTAAATATTGTAATACTGACAAATGTCCAACCGGTGTTGCAACCCAAAATAAAGTGCGTAACGATGCGCTTGATGTGTGTACTAAATCTCAAAGAGTTGCTAACTTCCAAAGCTCAATGGTCTATCATTTTCGTAAAATATTAGGAGCAACCGGGAAGCGTTATCCGAGTGAAATTAATGGCTATGATGTGCATCGAAGAATTAGCCAAACTGAAACCGCCAGCTTTGCTGAAATTTACCCTGTTTTGGAAGAGGGCTGTTTATTGCATGAGCAAAGTGTCCCTAAAGAATGGTTGTACTACTGGCATAAAGCTCATGCGAGCAGTTGGCACCAGGATAATAAATGAGTTTGTTTAAGGTAACTGCTACATGGCCTGTTCAAACATTATTAAGCTTGGTATTTTTAGAAGGGTTTTTAATGCCTAATATGGCTTACGCACTTAGTGAAGCAGAAGCCACACACTTGCTAGGGCGTACTGGTTTTGCACCCAGTTATGCAGAAATAAAACCTTATTTACCTTTAAATAAAACGGAGGCGGTACAGAAACGTTTGGATAGTGTTAAGACCACGGCACAAACAGCGTTGCCTTCTAATTTAAAAACCCCTTTTTCCCACTCTTATAAGTTAAAAGGGTTATCACCTAAAGAAGCTAAAGCATTAAAGAAAGAAATTCGTTTGGAAGCTAAAGTATTACAAGTGTGGTGGCTGAATGAATGCGTGGTGACAGCAAACCCCATGGCTGAAAATTTAACGCTGTTTTGGCATAACCATTTTGTCAGTAGTGCTAGAAAAGTAAGGTTAGCCCCTTTAATGGCGCAACAAAATATCACCTTGCGACAAAATGCACTGGGTAACTATAAAGCCTTTACGCTCGCCATGTTACATGACCCCGCTATGCTGAAGTATTTAGACAATGTTAGAAATAAAAAAGGTCAGCCTAATGAAAACCTTGCTCGAGAATTGTTAGAACTATTTACCCTGGGCGAAGGTTCTTATTCTGAACAAGATGTTAAAGAAGTGGCGCGTATTTTAACCGGCTACAGTTTTAACTATAAAACGGGTGAATATCTATTTCAGGCGAAAAAACATGATGACGGTGTGAAGACTATTTTTGGTCAAACAGGTGCTTGGAATGTGAAAGACTTGGTTAATATCATTTTCCAACAACCTACCGCTTCAAAGTTAATTACCCAAAAAATATGGCATCATTATATTGAAGCCCCTATTGCTAAAAAAGAACTAAATACCTTATCTAAAAACTTTGCCAAAGACTTTGAATTAAAGCCCTTGGTTCAAAGTATTTTAAACAACCCTAAGTTTTGGGCAAAGGCTGAAAGAGGGCAAAAAATTAAGTCGCCCGTTCAACTTACAGTGGGCTTAGCACGCCAGTTTTCTCTCTTGGGGTCGGGTAAAGCATTAACCCATTTGACTCGTCTAAATAATAGTTTAGGGCAAGCTTTGTTTTACCCGCCTAATGTCAAAGGCTGGGCAGGCGGAGATCACTGGATTACAATAGAGACGCTGTTAAAAAGAAAATCCTTCATGAGTAAGATGGCTCGTGGCATGACTTTAAACAAGGCTATTTGGCAAAATAAACTGTCCCCCACACAATGGAAAACCCTATTGCTAGCGGAAAAGCCCGTGGGTAAAATTAACACAGAGACAGATGAAAAAACCGTGAAAACCAGCTTAAAAGATTTAAGTTACCAGCTTTATTAACCCTTAAAAGGGGACGCTACCCTTTTAATACAACATTATTTAATGTGTTATATCAAAATACTGGTTAAGCTAGAGACCCACCCCTGGCGATTTTAAGGGTTGGAATAAACCTAAAAAATCTTGTAGGAGAAACTATGTTGCGCCGCGATTTTATTCAAAAATGTTTGCTTGCAGGGTTAAGTTTTCCTGTAGTAAATGACGTGTTGGCTGATACAGCAGGCCAAAACTTTCCGCTAAACCAACCTAATAAAACATTAATATTGGTTGAGTTTAAAGGCGGGAATGATAGTTTAAATATGGTCATTCCTTTTCGAGATAAGCACTACTTTACCCTTCGCCCAAATATAGCCATAAAAGAAGGAGAGCGTTTTACAATTAGTGATAACCTGGCTTTCCATATTGGCTTATCTTCTTTAGCCAGCCTTTGGTTGAACGAACAAATAGCGGTTGTGCAGGGGGTTGGCTACCAACAGCCAAATCGTTCACACTTTCGCTCTATTGAAATATGGGATACGGGTTCGGAATCAAATATCATTAAAGAAACTGGCTGGCTTAACGCTTTAACTAACCTTAAAGGTAAACAGTCAGTTGCTGGTATGGTGCTCAGTGGAGAGCGTGGGCCTTTAAATATTTCGGGTAACATTGTAGAACTTAATAATGTTGCAAAATTCATTAAGCAAACCCAAAAAACAGCGGCGGCTAACGGACGTTCTGCCTCAAACAACGCTGCTTTGGCATATTTGCTATCTGTTCAATCAGAAACCTTATCGGCTTCTCGTCAGTTCCAGAAAGAATTTGCCCCAAAAGAAGATGCTACAAACTATGGTAAAGACCGCTTTGCTAAGCAAATGAAGTTGTGCCAAGAAGTGCTTGAAAGTGGCTTGGGCATCCCTGTTATTAAAGTTAGCCTGGGTAGTTTTGACACCCATGTGAATCAAAAATTAATTCAATCACGACTCTTTACTCAATTTTCAAATGCGGTGTCCACCTTTGCTAAAAACACTCAAAAAAGTAATTGGTGGAATAACACCTTAATTATGACCTATTCAGAGTTTGGCAGGCGAGTAAAAGAAAATGGCGCGAAAGGAACCGATCATGGAACAGCCGCTACTCACCTAGTCATGGGGGGTAAAGTGAAAGGCGGGCTGTATGGCGAAATGCCCGACCTAGCCAGGTTAGATAAAAACGATATGGTTCACACCACAGACTTTAAACAAATGTACGCCACGCTGGCGGAAAGCTGGTGGCAACATCCTAAAAATGAATTTTCAGCAGCAGGCTATCAGTCTTTAAACTTTTTAAAGACTTAATTATCTTGTGAGTTGGTGTCTTGGGCGTTTCGTTAGAAGCACTAAGTAAAGCAACAAGCTGTTTCTTTTAGGTTGTACTGAATAAGGTAACCTTTCCAAAACCTAAAAACCTACCCTGAAGGGCATAAAGCTAAGCGTGATGTCTTAACTAGACCACCCCTGGCGATTTTTAAGTTTTAGAAGGTTGAAAGTCTTAAATATGCAGATATTATTAAGAACAAAGTTGTAAGTTATATTTATTTAACGGTTTAAATTTACTTGGTCTTTACACAATCTTCTGCACGACATTTACAAAGACATTTCGCAGGGTGTTTTGATAAATAAGTTGCAGTTTTCTGGTAATAAGCAAGCTTAAGTACGCGCACCAAATATATCGGTACCAATGCGCACAATGGTTGCCCCCTCATCAATAGCCGCTTCTAAGTCGCCAGACATACCCATAGACAAGGTATCTAGTGTTTGATTTGGCAAGGCAGTTTGGCAAAGGGTTAACAAGTCTTTCAAAGCTTTGAAAGGTTTACGTTGTGCCGCTAGGGAATCACTTTTTTTAGGAATAGCCATTAAACCACGTAAAGTAATATTAGGCAGTTCTGCCACTTGCTCGGCGGTTGCCAATACCTCATCAACTGCTAAACCAGACTTACTGGCTTCAGCATCAATATTAACGGCCAGTAAAATATTTAAAGGCGGTAAGTTCGCGGGGCGTTGTTGGCTAAGGCGTTGTGCTATTTTTAAGCGATCTACGCTGTGAACCCAGCTAAAATGTTCGGCAATGGGTTTGGTTTTGTTGGACTGAATCGGGCCTATAAAATGCCAGCATAAGCTAGGCGCTTGCTCAATTTTGGCAAGCGCTTCTTGCAGATAATTTTCGCCAAAATCCAGTTGGCCGTTTTCTGCCAAAGCCAACACATCTTCAATGGGTTTGGTTTTACTTACCGCCAACAACCGTACCTTTCCCGCTGGGTCTAGCTTGGCAATATGGCCTTTAACTTGTTGGTAGCGTTGAAGCAGTGGTGTTTGTTCTATAGTCATAAAATATAAAAGGGGACGCTACCCTTTTCCTTATTGTCAGAATATAAAAGCATAAAAGGGTAGCGTCCCCTTTTAGGTGGTCTTTTTAATAGCTTGTAAATGCAAAAACCTCCCCCTAAAGGGGGTAAAACCAAGGGAGGTCTTTGTGAAGAGGGCGAGCTAAAAGGCTTTTAGTGTTACAGCTTGCAGGCACCGCCGGCACAGCCGTCGTCTTCTTGAATGTCGTCTGCACCATCTCTTGTATTGTGGTAATACATGGTTTTTAAGCCCATTTTGTAAGCATATAAAATGTCTTGTAAGACTAGCTTAATGGGTACCTTGTCGTTGTCAAAACGGGCAGGGTCATAGTTTGTGTTGGCTGAAATAGCTTGGTCTACAAACTTCTGCATAATGCC
>WFMZ01000058.1 GCA_015484555.1 Hydrogenovibrio sp.
AGTTTGTTGTTGTGTGGGAAGTGTTTTTAAAAGCATTGTATTCCCCAAGGTCCAATTAAAAAGTGCTAAGGCAACGGCCTCATAAGGTAGTTTTTTGGAAAAATAAGGGGTTGGAAACTCGGTTTTTGGAAAGGGGAGTTGGCTTAATATTTCAATGACTAAATCAGCTTCTAACTGGGCAAAGGTGGACGATAATAAAAAAGCCCAATCGTTGGCATACTGGGCTTGGCGTTGTTCAGTACGTAATTGGCTTGAGGCATTCAGTGGGCAAACCATCGTAACGGAATGACAACCGCTGGCTTGGTCTTTATGAATACCTAAGTGAAGGGCTTTAAAGCCTAGTTGTTGCCAAAAGCTTAATAAGCTGGGGGTTGCACCAAAGGTAACGGATAAGTAATCCATATCGGGTTGTGTGGAAACCTGCTGTATAAAATAAGCGGTTAAGGTGCTGCCTATTCCTTGCTGTTGAGCATTTTCTGCAATGGCAAGGCGGTTAATACGCCAGCTTTTTTGGGTCAGCCAGCTATTATCTAAGGTTTGGTTCTTTAATATTTGAGCGGACAAATGTCCTTTTAATCGACTAGTGTCAGCCTCTTCTTCTGTAAAACCGCCTTCTGGTATCGCCAGTAAAACACCGACGACCACCCCTGGCGATTTTTGGGTTTGAGGTTTGTTTAAAGCTAACTGAATAGACATTTCTGGGCTTTCCAATAACTGCATGAGATCATTGGGCGAGGTTTGATAGTGTGCACTAATTAATAACGTAAACACCTGCTGAAGTAAGGCTGGTTGGTTGGCTAAGTCGGCAATGCTAATGTTCTGATAGCGAATATCATCTACCACGATTGGTTTTTCAGTTGTGTCGTTAGCCAAATCTTCTATTGTGCTAAACGGCTGCTCTTCTAGTAACAAGGCTTTATTAATGCTTATTTCTAACGGGTCATTGGCTTGCCAGCGAATAGGGTTTGTCAGCGTTTTATGGTGCCACCCAGGGTGATGCTGATTTAGATATTGGGTAAACTTTAATTGAAACCCTTTCCCCGACCCTTCATAGCCAGAAGTGGTGCTGGCAAACACTATACGGTTAAATTTTTGGCTTAGCTTCTGCAACATTGGCAAAGGAATATGGGCGGCTTCATCTACCAATAAAAAGTCTGGTTGAAGGCAAAAATCGCCAGGGGTGGTCTTGGAGAGTGGGTTGAGTAGTTCATCAGGCGGGATAAACTTTAGGCTAAAGACGGTTGGGTTGGGTTTATTTAGTTCATCTAGGTTATCAGCTGCGATAAATTGTAGGTGGCTGTGTGTAGATTGTTGTCTGCCTTGTTGTTCGCCCTGTTTGTTGTACTCTGCCAGAAGGGTAAAGGGGGCATTCGCTTCTTGTGAGCTTAATAACACCTGTTTAAAGACGGCTTGTACTTGCTCTACATGAGCGGCGGAAATAACCACTTGTTTTTTGCCAAGTTTAAATAGGGCAATGACAGCAAATCCCAATAGGGTTGACTTCCCTCGTCCACGATCAGCAGTGAGTAATAACGGGCGTTTTCGATGGCCTTTCGCGACTGAATGAATGGCGTCTAATCCTGTTTGTTGTTCCGCTGTTGGTTGTCGTTTATGGGATGTTAAATTTTTCGTGTCAGCATTCGCCAATTTTTCCAAAGGCTTTAACTTTTCTAGGCTAGGTAACGGTTGGTTCTCTTGAATGAGTAGAGCCGTGTCAGCCAATGAATTGAATAAGTGTTGCCTAAAAAAGGAGTGCTCAATTAGCTTTTGTCCATGAGGGCGACTGCTTAAAAAGTTCGCCATGGCGGGGTTGGGTTGTGCTTGCCAGTCATTGTCTAAACAGAGGATGGCAATGTTGCCCGCTTGAATCATTCCCGTTGCTTGTGCCAAACTGTTTGGAAAAATGCCTTGTTGGCTTGTGAATAAAGCCAACTGAATTTCTTGCCCTAACTTATGTGCTAGTTGGTTGGGCTTAATGACTTCTAAGGGCGCGTTTGTTACGTGATAAGTTGGCTGGCTGTTATTGCTAACTTCATAGGCGAGCCAATTAGTTTGTAAAGAACGGAAGTGTTGAATTGCTTGTTCGGCACATTGTTGTTGCCAGTTTTTTGAACCCTGAATAATTACCAATGCTCTGTGCTGTTGGTCAATTAATTGAGCTGAAAGCTGATGTAGCCAAGGTAGATACAGCGAGTTCATTAAATTATCCTAAGGGCTTTGTGTCAAGGTTACTGGACGACAATAAGCGTTAGTTTGGTGTGAGCGGGTAAATATTCTATTTTAATTTTATCGCCAATTTTAGCGGTTTTCACCCTTAATTTTAAAGTTTGAGGGTCTATAAATTTTTGTGATAGCTTTAATTTAGAAGGGCGCCAAACTTTGATGGATACTTTTTTAGGGGCCTGACAGCTGTTAGGCTCAAAATACAATGTATTGATAGTGCCGACTTTAACGGGAATAGGTTTTCCGCTTGCTTGGTGATAGGTAATGCGAATTAAGTTGGGTTGTTTCGGGGTAAAAAACTGCCAACGTAAGGTGTGTATTTGTTGGTTTAGCTTATATTGCACGCGGGCTTCGTAGTGACCGTTCCATTTTAAACGTCGCTTGGGGAAAATAGCCGCCCAGCTGACTAATGATGTTTTGGACTTGTGGTTTGGGTCGGTTAAATTCGACATTCTGGCTTGTAAGGGAACGCTTATTTTTTGATGCCCTTTTAATTGGTAAAGCTTGAATGAACCGATAATAGGTTGAATTTTTTTAAGCCATAAGGGGTTTATTTGAATGTGAACTGGGTAGCCAGAAACATTGCAGTTGGGTAAAGGGTCGGGTGATTCTTCAAAAAACACCGGTGGTACGGTTGAATCAGCTACTGGCCAAACCAATAACTTAGGGTTATGTTTGGCAATATTACTTTTGGCTTTTAAAAAATCTTTTTCAAGAATTGAGGCTTTAGGATCACGACAAAATTTTGTGTAATAGCGCTCACTTTTTGGTGTAGCCTTGTCTGCTAGGCATAAATCATCTAGTTTCTGGTTACTTATTTCAGCGACAAACGCTCTTTTAACCACCCCTTTTTGCAGGGAAGAAACGGCAGAACCGATGAGGTCGCTTTCCATATCTAATAACCCTAGACGATGGTAAATGGCTGACATTAAGACATCAACAAACTTCTCTGCACTCGGTTGGTTATAGCTAATGACTTCACTAACGCCTGAATGATAACCTGCTTGAAAAGCTCTTTTTGAGGGTATTTTGCCACTAAACAAAGGTTTGCCTGATTGCTGATAGTGCCCTTGCAGATTATTGAGAGCGCAATATTCGGCATGGTTTTGTGCAGCTTTATTGAGTGTAGAGTGTTGGGTAAGAGAAGTTAAGCCAGCAGACAGACGAAGTTGGTTGATATAGTAGGCGCTGTTATTTGCTTGTTGACCAGGCGTTTTAGCAAGCTCCTTAGCTGAAAGGCTGTGTGAAGGTAAAGGCGTATTTGCCGGAATCTGTTGGACTAGGCTGTCAGGAGGGCTTAGCAGTAGGTTAAATGCTTGGAATATGCCAAATAGAGAGGCTACCAGTATGAGTAGCCCAAGTGTAAGTTTTATAACCATTCGGTAAAAGGAATAGGTTTGCCCAAGTGATAACCTTGGCCATAGGTGATACCAATTTTGGTTAGTTCAATGACGTCTTCTTCCGTTTCAACATACTCGGCAACCGTTTTCTGGTTACGCAGTTCACTAATTTCGTGAATGTAGCGAATAACGGCTTTATCAGAAGGGTCTGTGTGCATATCTTTCACAAAGCTTCCGTCAATTTTAACCACATCAAAAGGTAAACTTTTTAGGTATTCAAAAGAAGACATGCCGGTGCCAAAGTCATCTAGTGCTAGGCCAATCCCTAGGTTTTTAATGTATTCAATAAAGGGTTTGGCTTGGTTAAAATTGCCTACGGCAGAGGTTTCAGTTATTTCTAGTTCTAATTTGTTCCACGGGAAACTAAAGTGGCTGACCGCTTCTTTTACCTTGGCTTGGAAGTCAGGGTTATTTAAGCTAGAACCGGCTAAGTTGACGTGGGCAGTATGTAATTTAGCAATATGTTCAGGAGAGCTAGTGGCCAGTTCTAAGAATTCCCACAGTACATACATATCAATTTCGGCCATTAATTGATAGCGCTCGGCCGTAGGTAAGAAGTTATCAGGCGGTACAAAATTACCTTTGGAATCCCACATGCGAATGAGTATCTCGTAACCAATTTCATCTGTTTTGTATTGTAAAGGCACAATAGCTTGTGCAAACAGCTCAAAACGAGCATCCCCTTTTTTAGCCAAGGCATCCTTAATATCATTTGCAACGTGAATTTCTAAATCATAGCGCTCAACAGTCTCATTATCTTCAGAATGAATGGCAAGTTTGCCTCTGCCTTGAGATTTAGCAATATAGAAAGCATTGTTTGCATACTTGATCAGTTGATTTAAGCTGTATTGGTTAGGTTTAAAAAATACCACTCCCATTGACATGGAGACAGAGTAGGCGATACCTTCCCAAGAGAAACGAAAATCAGCCATTCTTTCTAAGCGTTTATTAATCATTTCTAAAGCACTTTCCTCTTCAATGTCTTCTAGTAAAAGCGTGAAGTCATCGCCGCCAATACGGGCAAAAGTAGCCTTATCAGGCAAGCCATTTGAACACTGGCTAGCAATCATTTTTAACAATTCATCCCCCGCTTGAAAGCCTGCAGAGTTGTTAATAATATTGAACTGGTCAATGTCTAAAATAACCATCGCATTCAGCTTGTTGTTGGGGTTACTTAAGAGTTCGGTGGCTTTCTTTTCAACGTAAAATCGATTGTAGAGTTGGGTTAAATCATCGTGTTCAGATTGGAAGCGTAAATGTTCTGTTGTGTCTTTAATGGTAGTTAACATCTCGTTGTAACCATCAAACAGTTGACCGATTTCATTTTTTGAACGTGTTGAAACAGGGTAGAACAGGTTATGACTCACATCATTTTTAGCCATAGACTGTGCTAGCTTAGAAAATGGCCGAGTAAAGCTTCTACTTAACCCACCACTAACGAATAACGCAAGTACCAAGCTGGCAGGAAAAATAACCAATAGTTGATTAAAATTAGCAGATTGTTTCGCCAGGAACTGGGTTAAATCAATGTCGATAATCGAGTAGCCAAAGCGGTGGCCATCGGCAGAGATGACCTGTTTTAATAATAAGTTTTTAGGTAAAAATAATGGAGAGTCAACGAGTAAATTCTTGTTTTTCTCGATATTAACTTGCTCACCATATTTAAAAATAGGGTGGTTATTTTTATCTAAAATTAACAAGCCCTTTACGGTTTTAAAAGGGGAAATTCGCAAGGTGAGGTCGGAAAATATGGCTGCAGAGGGGGCTAAAATAACCTTTAATAAATCATTGTTTAATGACTTAGAGGTAATTTCAATCTGCTGAAAGGCAAAGTCTTTTTGATCTTTTTGGTCAATACGATGAACGACGGATAAGGTAAGCATAGAGATAACAGAAACCACAAAGGTCATCATTAAAATTAACTGTGTTCGAATACTAAGTTTACGCCACATGGAAGTCGTTACCTTATCATTTTTAATAAAATACTATTTTTTTTGGGTTGGACAATCGGCAGGGTAAAGTCATTTCCCCACTCTTTCCAAGAAGAGTCATAATTTGACACGTTGTAACCGAGCTCACGTAAAGCGAAATAGTTGGTAGAAGAAATTTTACCCACTGCACAATACAACACCACATTTTTGTCTTTAGGGATGTCTTTGTAAATTTCTTTTAGTTCGTTTAAAGGCTGTAAGCTAGCCGTATCATGTTCTGAATTAATGTTATGTGATGCAGGAATACTGATAGCGGAAGGAATATGTCCAAAGCGCTTGGCTGAAGAAAGTTTGCCTTCATAGGCTGGTACTGGGCGAGCATCAATGACAACCGAGTTAGGGTTTTGGGTGGCAATTTGAGTCGAAAATTTAGTGGCAATACGTTTATGGTTGATAACAGGAACATATTGGCTAGAGTTTACTTTAGGGCTATCTAACCCTAAAGGGCGGTTATTTTGAATCCAGCTATCAAACCCTGAATTTAACACTTTTACTTGCTTTAGGCCATAAACTTCTAAGGTCCAAAACAGTCGAGCAGAATCAACCAAGGTACCATCATCATAAATGACAACGGGCGTATTGATATCAATCCCTAAATCACGCAAAATAACTTGAATACGACCGGGTTTAGTAATCTTGCCGCTACCTTGTGTTTCGAAGGTCCAGCTGACAGGGAAGTTTAGCGCATTTTTAATATGGCCTTGTGCATATAAACTAGGAGAGCGGGCATCTAAAATAGTCACCTTATCAATGTTGGCGACCAATTCAGTTGGCTGCATACGTAACTGGCTTTCCGCATAGGCAGTTTGCGCTAAGGTGCTTAAAAATAGGCAACAAGCTATCAGTATAGGGGATGGCGGTTTCATGGGTAGCATTCTCCGTTATATTACTAATGCGAATGTTTAATGTGATATGGTAATATCTTTAGCGCGCAATTTTCTGTAGTTTGTTATTCTATTACGAAAATAGTATCAAATAAGGTTATTTAGTGCTAATTGAACAAAAGGAGAAGGGATGCGAGGGTTAAAATATTTATTGAGTAGAAGGTTATTTGTTTTCATGGCTTTATCGCTAGTCACTATTTCGGCTAATGCGGCACAAAACACATTGGAAACAGGTATTGCTTATCAGTTATTTGAAGCAAAGCAACCCGTTGCCAAGATACTCTGGTTTCCTTCCGAACAAGGGGTGTTACCTGAAGAAGAAGCGGTAGCAACATCCTTGTCAAAAAAAGGCGTTGATGTCATCATTCCCAATTTATTCGACCAGTATTTCTTGCCGAATGTTCCCAGTAGCTTGTTTAAAGTACCGAGCAAAGACTGGGTAGATTTAATTCATGCAGCGCAAAATTTTCACCCTCAGTTGCCCCTGTTTATCGTGACCTCTAATTTAGCCTCCGCACAAGTTGTTAAAGCGTTGGTATCGGTGCAACAGTCAGAAATATCCAATGTGGGTTTAATTTTAGTCAATCCAAATTTATATACCAAAACTCCTGAACTAGGTGAGAAGGCAAATTATTGGCCTGAAACCGCACAATTAAATTTACCCGTCTATATTGTACAAGCCGAGCTTTCTCCTTGGCGTTGGCAGTTAGCTAATTTACAAAAAACGCTTATGACGGGTGGTTCAGATGTGTTTTTGCAGCTACAAGAGAATGTAAGAGACCGTTATTATTTTCGTCCAGATGCACTTGCTATTGAAAAACAAGCAGCCAAACAGCTACCTCAAGAATTATTGGTTGCCATGCAGCGCTTAGCACCTTATATGCTCGAAAAAAGAGCCTCGGCTCTTCCTGTACAGGTAGCTCAAAAAAATAGCTTATTAGAGCAACCTAAGAAAAAGTCAGAGAATAGCATTCAAACTTATCAGGGTAACCAGCACCTTCCATTGCGCTTGCTCGGTTTGAATGGTAAAAAATATGACATTAAACAGTACAAAGGCAAGGTTGTCTTATTAAACTTCTGGGCAAGTTGGTGTCCGCCTTGTGTTCACGAAATGCCTTCCATGGCACGGCTAAAAACTAAAATGAAAGGCGAGCCTTTTGAAATATTAGCGGTCAATTTGGCAGAAGGCAAGCCTGCTATTAAAGCTTTTACCCAAGCACATCCAGTTAACTTTCCTATTTTGTTAGACCCAAAAGGGTCAGCCGTTCAGGCATGGAAGGTGTTTGCCTACCCCAGCACCTATATTCTAGATAAAAAAGGTCAAATTCGGTATGCCCTATTTGGCGGGTTTGAATGGGATTCTCCCGAAGCCTTGCAAAAAATACAGGCGTTATTGAATGAATAGCTTCGTCAATACGCCTATTGATATTGATACCTTAGATAGGTTGAAAGAGATTATTGGCGATGATTTAAAAGAGGTTTTGCTCACCTTTATGCAAGCCAGTCCAGCTCAAGTGTTGGCGATGGAACAAGCTCTTGAATCAGAGGAAATTGGGGCTATTCAGCATAATGCTCATACGCTACAGGGCAGTGCCAGCGCTCTCGGTATGCTAGGTTTAACGCTTTATTGTGCCGACCTTGAAGAAACCTGTAAACATAATCCCCCCGACGACCTAGAAGTATTCGCCCCTGCTATTGCAGAGATTCAAGCTACTTTACAGCAGGTACTGGTATTATTGGAGGACTATGTTCAAAAATTTTAATCACTATGTTTGGGTGGTAACTTCGTTGTTTGTCTGGCTCGCGTTGCTTAGCCAGTCAGCCAGAGCAGATGAGTGGGCGTTGGTTAATACGACCGATTTCCGTCCTGTGGTTGCCCAAGCTAAAAAAGATGGTTTGCCTATCGCTATTTATTTTAATCGTGTGCGCTGTGGCGCTTGTGAAAAACTGAAAGAAGAGGCTATTTTACCCATGATTAATAATGGCTTATTAGACGGCTATGTGCACATGGTAGAAATAAAAGTGAATGCCAAAGATGAAGTTTTTTATGACTTTTATGGCGAAGAAACCGATGGGCTATTTTTTCAAGATCTCTACAATATCACTACCTTTCCGAGCATTGTGTTTGTGAATGCAGAAGGCGATGAAATAGGTCATAGAATGGAAAATTCAGGTGCCTACGATTATGTGCCAGCAGAACTAACCGACTTAATCAACCAAGCCCTAGTTGCCCTAGGAAAGCCACCCAAAATGAAAGTACCAGGGGCAGAATAACCCCTATTCTAGGATACCCACCCCTGGCGATTTTTGGCTTTGGGTTTTTTTTATACCTAAAATTTAAGCAAAAAAAACGGCACCTCTTTAAAAGAGACACCGTTTTATTAAAAGCAGTAAAGCTTTAGAGAAAATTAACGCTGAGGCGCAGGCTTCTTCTTAGGCTTAATGCGACGCTTAACTGGAGACTTAGCACCATTCATTTTAGAGATCTTAAGTTGTTGTCCACAAACCCAAGCGCCTTTTAAATCAGCCATAGAGTCTTTAGACATGCTAGATGGCAAGTCAATAGTACTGTAGCTATCTTCAATGTTTAGCTTCTGGATAGATTCGCCGCCAATGTTGGCTTCGTTGGCAATACAACCAATGATGTTACCAGGCTTAACACCGTGGTTACGACCAACTTCAATACGGAATCTTTCCATGCCTTCGTTTGGCTCACTGGTACGACGATTATTACTGCGTCCACCACGATCGCCACCACGGTCATTACGACTGCCACGATCACGGTTGTCTTTACGACCACCTCTATCGCCACGATCTTCATTGTAGCTTTGCTTACGCATAGGCTTATCTTCTAAGAAGAAAGGAATATCACCTTGCATTAGCTTCGCTAGTGCAGCGGCAATTTCAATAGCAGGGATGTTGTTAGTAGCTTCAAGGCTTTCTACCATTTCTTGGTAGAACTTTAAGTCGCCACTTTGAACACTATCGATAATTTTGTCTTTAAACTTTGTGACGCGGTTATCGTTAATGTCTTGAGTAGAAGGCAATTCCATCTGCTCAATTTTCTGCTTAGTAGTTTGTTCGATTGAACGTAGTAAACGTCTTTCACGAGGCGCTACAAATAAGATAGCCGTTCCAGAACGACCAGCACGGCCAGTACGACCAATACGGTGAACATAAGACTCGTTGTCATAAGGAATGTCATAGTTGATAACATGGCTGATACGCTCAACGTCTAGTCCACGTGCCACAACATCTGTTGCCACCAGAATGTCTAAACGACCTTTCTTCAACTGGTCAACAATACGTTCACGGTTGTTTTGTGGAATATCTCCGTTCAAGGCTGCCGCTGCATAACCACGGGCTTCTAACTTTTCAGCCAAATCAACAGTCGCATTTTTGGTTCTAACGAAAATGATAATACCATCAAAAGTTTCTGCTTCTAAAATACGGGTTAGCGCATCTAGCTTGTGTAAGCCACTGACTAACCAATACTTCTGTTCAATAGTTGAAGCGGTTGCAGTCTTTTGCTTAATAATAACTTCAGTTGGGTTATTAAGGTAAGTAGACGCAATGCGGTGAATTTCTTTTGGCATGGTCGCTGAGAACAAGGCAATTTGACGTGTCTTAGGTGTGTGCTTTAACACCCACTCAACATCATCAATGAAACCCATGCGAAGCATTTCATCAGCTTCATCTAAGATCATGGCTTTAAGGTCTTTAAGAACTAATGTTCCCTTGTCAATATGGTCCATCACTCGGCCAGGTGTTCCAACAACAACCTGAACACCACGCTTTAAACCACGGATTTGTGTTCCGTAGTCAGCACCACCATAGATAGGTAGCACGTGTAGGCCTTTAATGTTACGCGCAAAAGTTTGAAATGCTTCAGCAACTTGAATCGCTAGCTCGCGAGTTGGTGCAAGCACTAAAACTGAAGGGTTCTTTTGGCTCATGTCAATTCTAGCCAAAATAGGCAATGCGAAAGCAGCAGTTTTACCCGTACCTGTTTGCGCGGTTCCTAAAATATCTGAGCCTTTCAATAGCACAGGGATAGCTTGTGCTTGAATAGGAGAAGGGGTTTCATAACCGATTTCGGTTAAGGTCTTTAAAATATTATCTGGTAACCCAAGGTCACTAAATTTAATGTCTGTATTCACTGTATTTCCTTTTTATCGTGCTTTAAATCGCGTTCAATTAAAACGATCTAAACGTTAGGGGATAGAGAATTTGGCATAGTTAAAATGTGGGTATTGTTCGTTATTACAAGCGTGTAAACACACCCATTCAGGTGAGTGTTTGTAATAACATTCTTAGGTCACGATATTTGAAAGGGTTTTACTTTTTAGGGTGAAAGTACCAGTCATAGGTCGATAGTTCAAAACAACAACATACATTTGAGATGACAATGTCTCTCATTCGTTGTCCTGAATATGGCCTATGCTAGGGGTGTTCCCTGTGGGTTGCCGCGATAAGAGGTTGATTTATCAACTATTATCGAGCAATTATATATTCTGGACAATATAATTGAAGGCGCATTGTAACGTATTTAAATCGAAAATGTAAAATTAAATATTAGAAAGGGCTTATTTAGAAAGTTGAATGAATTGTTTTTCAAATTCATCTGCGGGCATCGGGCGGCAGAAGTGGTAGCCTTGTAGAATAATGTGGGGGGATTTTTTGATTAAATAGTTAGCCTGTTGCTGTGATTCAACCCCTTCTGCTACCAGTTTTAAGTTTTTACTGTGCGCCAGTTGGATAATAGAGTTCACAATGGCATCATCGTCGGGATTATCTTGTAGGTGTTCAACGAAACTACGGTCTATTTTTAGCTCGTGAATAGGCAGTTTTTGTAAATAGCTAAGTGATGAATAGCCAGTACCGAAATCATCAATGGAGACTTCAAAGCCAAGAGAGACTAAATGTTGTATTTTTTGCAATGCCAGTTGGGCATTTTTAATTAATACGCCTTCGGTGAGTTCTAAGGTGAGGTGGTTGGCATCTGCCTGGGTAAACTTAATTAAACCGATAATAATTTCGATAAAACTCTGTTCATGGAACTGAATAGGGCTGATGTTAATAGCAATACGGAAGTTAGGTTTTATCGCCTGCCAAGCTTTAGCTTGCAAAAACGCCTTGTGTAACACCCATAGCCCAATTTTGATAATTTGACGACCTTTTTCAGCCACCGGAATAAATTTAGACGGTGGGATAAGCCCTAACGTTGGGTGGAACCAGCGAATAAGGGTTTCAGCGGAGACCATATTCCCCTCAGCATCAACCTGACCTTGGAAATAAATTTGAAACTCATTATCCATTTCAGAATGGTTAAGCGCTTCAATAAGCTCTAGTTGGCTATGTGCCTTATCAACCAGCGCTTGTTCAAAGATATAGAAATGTTCACGGGTTTCTTTACGTGCTTCTGCTAGCGCCATATTGGCATAGCTAATAAATTTTTCAGCAGAATTTTCGGTATGTTTTTTTTCTTCACTACTTTCATTTAATTCAACGATAATGGGTAGCATACAAACGCCTAAGCTAGCACCAATATGTAATGAATAATCACTGAGTTTATACTTACCTTTAATGGTTTTTAGCAGGCGAATGGCTAGCTGGGAAACCTCTGTTAAGGCTAATTCGCTATCATCATATTCAGTATTAAACAACACCGCAAACTGGCTAGATTCTAAGCGAGCCAATATTGAATGTTTAGGGAGTTGTTCTTTAATTTTATCGGCGACTAAAATTAATAGTTCATCACCGACTTGTGCCCCGTAGGTATCATTAATCATGCTTAAGCCTTCTAGACCAATCATGATTAAACTGTGGCAAACGGAATCATAATCTTCTGTATTATCTGTCTCTGATAACAGGATTTTTAACTTAGTACGGTTGGCAAGCCCGGTTAAAGAATCAAAGTAAGAAAGTTTGGATATCTTTTCTTCGGCAGCTTTAATAGCAGTAAGGTCTTGGAGAATACCAATAAAGTGTTCAATGTTATCTTTAGGGTCCGTCAGCATGGTTAAGCTAAGTATGGCTTTAAAGGTTGCTTTTTCATCATTAAAAATTTGAACACTACCCGTCCAGTGATGGGTATGCAGTAAAGATGACATAACCTGGTCAAAAGGGACTTGAAAAGACACCTGCTTTTTTAACCAACTTAAATAATTCAGTTTTTGTAAGGCTATTTTTGATAACTTTGTGTATTCACAGAAAGCAGGGTTAGGTTCGGTAATAAAGCCCTTACTATCGGTAATAAACTGCCCTGCAAAGTGTTCTTCTATTAATTTGGTATGTGCATAAAACTGGCGAATTAAGGTTTGGTCTAAAATGGTGAGGAGTAATCTAGCCTGGCCATCTAGCGTAATATTGCAAATTTCTAGTTTAACGGGAATGGCGTATTCGGAGTAACTGGCTTTTAACCAAACTTGTTCACTTAATAGGGTTTGCTTGCCCGACCGCGAAAAGTCTTGTATCCAAGATTGTAATGAAAATTTTTCGTGTTGGCGTTTTTGAGTTAGAAATAGAATATGTTGGTAAAAGCTAGGGGTCGCTTCAGCATCAGGGAAGTAGTCGACAAAGGGTTGGTTGAATAAGATCGGCTGACCTTGTTGGGTCAGTAAGACGAGCGCCTTGTCCATCTGATTAAACAGTTGAACAGTTTCGCTAGCAGAAGGGGTTTCTGCTTTAAGCTTAGGCACTTCAGGAAGGGGCATAATTTTGTAATGTTCGTCAATTTTAAAAGGTTATCTTACCCTACTATCATGAGGTTTTACAGCTTAAAATAAGACTATTTTTCTTGTTTTATAAAATAGTTTTCAACCAGTTTTTTTGCACTAATGGGTTTGCTAAAATAATAACCTTGTAACAGGATGTCGGCATTTTTTGCTCTGAAAAATTCAGCTTGTTCTACCGTTTCTACCCCTTCAGCTACAATGCGTAAATGCTTACTTTTTGCCAAGGTAATAATGGTTTCAATAATGGCGATATCTTCAGAACTTTTAGGCAATCTAAAGACAAAGCTTTGGTCTATTTTAAGCTCTTGAATAGGTAGTTTTTGGAAGTAGCTTAAAGAGGAGTAGCCGGTGCCAAAGTCATCAATTGAAAATTTATAGCCTAAAGCCGTTAAGGCTTCCATTTTGCGGAGCGCCAAGTCCATTTCCTTAATCAAAATACCTTCGGTAATTTCTAAGGTGATTAAAGTAGGGTCTACGCCTGTTAATTTTTGAATATCGTTAATTTGAGTAATGAAGTTGGTTTCATGAAATTGAACAGGGCTAATATTGATTGAAATATTCGTTAAACCATATTTTTCTGACCATTCTTTGACCTGCATAAAAGACTGGGCGATAATTTCTTTACCAATGACTAATATCTGACGCGTATCTTCGGCAATAGGGATAAATTTCATGGGAGAAATTGTTCCTAATTCAGGGTGATGCCAACGAACTAAGGTTTCTACCGAGACAATCTTTTCGTCTAAATCAAATTGGGGTTGGTAGAGTAATTCAAATTCATCAATGTGTGCTTTGTCTAGCGCTGTTTCTAAGGTTAAACGGTCGTTCATTTCATCAGATAAAGTTTGCTCGTAAAAGTGAATACGGTTACGTCCTTCACGCTTAGCTTGGTACATGGCTAAATCAGCAAAACCAATTAAGTCTTCAGCGGTTTCATTTTTGTGTTGCGGAAAAATACAAATACCGGTACTGAGTGTATTTTTAATAATTTGACCTTCGACAATAAAGTCTTCTCCAAAGGCTTCAATAATTTTGGTGCTTAAGCGTTGAGCATGGTGTGCGGCTTTATCTGCTGAACAGACATCAAAATGGGCAAGAATAACGAATTCATCGCCTCCAATTCTAGCCACTGTATCGTCGGTACGTAGAATTTTTTTCAGTTTATGGGCGGTCAGCTTTAATAGATCATCACCCGTTTGGTGCCCAAATGCATCGTTAATAGCTTTAAAACGGTCTAAATCAAGAAATAAGATTGCGCTGTAAGTTTTCACTCTCAGGTGGTGTAATATGGAATGTTCTAAATGCTCTAATAATAGTCGTCTATTGGGTAGGCCAGTTAGCTCATCGTTAAAGGCTAAAAACTCTACTTCAGCCTGGGCTTCTTTGATATCGGTAATATCTTGTAGTGTGCCCACATAACATTCGATATTTTTTTGAGCGTCGGTAATCATCGAGATGCTAAGAACGGCATGAAAAGTGGTATCTGCATCAGGGTGTACTTGTATTTCCCCGCTCCAACGGCCATCCAGTAGCAGGGTTCTTAATACTTCTTCTTCAGATTGCTTTAGGGTGACTTGCTTTTGTAGCCAGTTTAAAATGCTCATACTTTTAAGTTGTTCGGGCATGAGTGCCGTGTAGGCTGAAAAGGCAAAATTGGGGTGAGTAATGTAGCCTTTATCATTGGTGACAAACTGACCATCAAAACTATTTAAAGAGGCATCTAAAATACGTTGTCTTTCATCGGTGATGGCTTTGAGACGGCGGTCATAAATGATTAGCAGTACATTTTCTAACTGGTTATCTTGGTTAAAAATAGGCTTGCACGCTAGCATTAAAGGGCGTAAAGGTTTATCACTGTCTAGCTTTAACCAAACTAAAGTTTCTGTTGATTCATGGGCCGCATGGATACAGACTTTTTTTAGCCAGTCTTTAAGATGGAGGCGTAAGGTAGACTTTTTGTTTTTAAAAAGCTCTAGGCTGGTAAATAAGCTATTAGGCAGGTCGTAAAATTCCAAAAAAGATTTGGCACAGGGGTTAATTAGGTCTACATTTAATTGGTTATCGAACACGATTATGCCATCGTGAATAGCATTCACAATATTGGCATGAAACTCATTTTCTTGCTCTAACCTTTTGATGGTTTGCAGTAAGTCTTCTTGTGATGAATTCATTTCCATTGGGTTGTTTAATGCCTGGCTTATAATTTGAAGGACAGGCCATTTTTAACTTTTTATAAATGGCACAATAAAGATCATGGTATGCCATTAGCAGGGGCTTGTACAACAGCAATTTTTAATTCGGTATGCAAGTTTTATTTATAATAAGTAAAAACTATTAGCTTATAATGCTTGGTCAATATTGCTTTAAGGTGCTGAAATAACACCTGGTAGCCAAGTAACCAACTCTGGCCAGATAGCAATAATGCCTAACACGGAGAGTTGAATCAGAATATAAGGCAGAACTCCTTTATATAGGTCAGTCGTTTTAATACTAGGCGCAACGCCCTTTAAGTAAAACAAAGCAAAGCCGAAAGGTGGGGTTAAGAAGGCGGTTTGTAAGTTGATTGCAATCATAATCCCTAACCAAATGGGGTCAACGCCCATCATGAATAAAACGGGGGCGACGACGGGCACAATGATGTAAGTTATTTCAATAAAGTCTAAGAAGAATCCTAAAACAAACATCAGCACCATCACGATTAGAACGGCGGTAAAAACACCACCGGGTAAATCGAGCAGTAGGTGTTCAATGAGCGTATCGCCACCCAGGCCTCTAAAGGTTAGCGAGAAGAAGATAGCGCCAATAAAGATGAGAAAAATCATACTCGTGACTTTTAAACTATTTTGCATGACACTCTGTAAAACGGGTAAAGACAGCCTGCGTTTTACAGCAGCCAGTAGCAATGCCCCTAATGCCCCTAATGCAGCGGCTTCAGAGGGGGTTGCAAAGCCTAGTAGAATAGAACCCAATACCAGGCCAATTAACGCCAGGGGTGGGGCTAGGCTGAATAGAATTCGCTTACCCACCCCTGGCGATTTTTGGCTTTGCAAGGCGCTTGGTGCACGTTCTGGCCGTAAAAAAGCAATGGTGAAGACATATAACATATACAGCACCACCAACAACATAGCAGGGAAGAGTGCACCAATAAATAAGTCGCTGACCGCAAGGGTTTTAGGAGAGAAGATACCTTGGTTAAGCTGCGCTTGTTGGTAAGCTGACGATAAGACATCGCCTAAAAGAATGAGTACGATAGAAGGTGGAATAATTTGCCCTAGTGTGCCAGATGCACAAATGGTTCCGCTGGCAAGCTTTGGGCAATAGCCTTGTTTCAACATGGTAGGCAGAGCAAGCAAGCCCATGGTAACCACTGTTGCGCCGACAATACCGGTACTGGCGGCGAGCAAAGCGCCCACTAAAATAACTGAAATGCCTAGGCCTCCTGTAATGCCTCGCATTAATTCATCCATGGTTTCTAATAACTGCTCGGCTATTTTAGACTGTTCGAGCATAATCCCCATAAAGACAAATAAGGGCACCGCCATCAGCGTGGTATTATTCATCAGCCCAAAGATTCGGCTGGGCACATTTTCAATAAAGGTCAGTTCAAACACCCCAAAAAAGGAGGCAACCAAAGCAAATAAAAGCGAAGACCCTGCAAGAGTGAGTGCAACAGGAAAGCCCACCATTAAAAAGATGAATACCAGAGCAAACAAGGCTAAAGATAAATATTCCATTACACCTTACCTACTTTTTCAATCACTTCTTCTGGTTGAATGGGATTACCTAGACCTTTAAGGAATAAACCGCTTTGTATAATGTTGCTGATAATTTGAAAGCTCATTAACCCAGTCATCACTAAAATAATCGTTTTTAACAAGTAAACATAAGGCAGGCCACTACTTTCAACTGAGGTTTCTAATATGGCCCAACTGCTAGCAATGTAGCCCCAACTTGCCCAGGCAATGAAAATCATCACAGGCAAGGCAAAAATGAGACTGCCCACTAAATCGATGATAGCTTGTCGTTTAGGAGAGGTTTGGCCGTAAAAAATATCAACACGGACGTGTTCATTTTGTTGAAGCGTGTAGGCAAACCCCAGCATAAAAATTAAAGCATGGTTGTAAAGCGCGGTTTCTTGTAAAGCGATAGAGCCCATATTAAAACCATAACGCAAAATAACCACCGAAGCAGACAGCAAGACTAAAGACAAAACACCCCAAGAAAGCCAGCGTCCGAAAGTGACTTGTAACCTATTTTGCACACGGACAAAGGTTTGCAATGCATGGATTAATGGAGAGGTCACGGGTATATTGGTAGGCAGGGGCGATGGCGTTAATTTCATAGGCACTATTTTACGGGTTTTAATCCAAATGACACAACTTAAAAGGAATAAAAAAGTATAAAAGGGTAGCGTCCCCTTTTATACTTTTATATTTTATACCCTTTTATATATATTTTTGAATTTGTTTTATCGCTATTGCTTAGATAGGTTGCCCATGTAGTTCATGATGTGAAAAATAACATTTTGTTCTATCACGCCGGTTACTAAATGTGCGCCTGGGCCTGAAGCAAAAATTGCTACATCTTCTCCGCTGTGGGTTTCCGATGAGTGGGGAATAAGGGCTTCTTGGTGGTAACCGCTGTCTTGGGTGTCCACATCGGTTAGGTCTTGTCGTCCTGCTTCTATGGGGGTTTGGTATCGAATTGAAGCATTATGTGAATGCTCGTATTCTGCAAAACCACGGCCGTTGGTGTAGCCTAAGGTGGTGTAAGGTAGGCCGTCAGCATCTAAATCAAAGTCTTTTTTGGGTAGGCCTTTTTTATTATTTCCAATGACTTTTCCTAAAATAGGATTGCCACGGGTTGGGTAGCCAGCCATGGTAAATACGTGGCTGTGGTCGGCTGTGACCATAATTAAAGTGTCTTTATTTGATGTGTTGTTTAGCGCGACTTGCACGGCTTTTGATAGCTCTATGGTTTCAGTTAACGCATTGTAGGCACTGCCTGCGTGGTGGGCTAAATCAATTCGGCCGGCTTCAACCATCAGTACATAGCCTTGTTTGTTTTGGCTTAATACTTTGATGGCTTTGGCGGTCATTTCTGATAAAGAAGGTTCACCCGCAATATCATTTTGTCGGTCGGTTTCATATTGCATGTGGGAGCTGTTGAATAATCCTAAAATAGGCCCTGAATGCTTGGTTTTAATGGCATTAAATTCGGCTTGAGTTTGAACCACTTGCCCAGTTGGGTGTTCGTGTTGCCAAATTTGAATTAGGTTTTGACCATCTTGTCGTTTACCGTGTTTGCCTTCAATATCAATATATTTTTTAGGTAAAAAGTAGCGTCGTCCACCGCCCATCACTACTTCAAAGCCATCGCCATGATCGTAGTTTATTAATTGCTGGGCAATATCTAAACAGCCATGGGCCTTAGCTTCAGCGCTTAATTTATTGTCGCCTTCCCAGTTGCGTTCGGTGGTTTTTGCATAGGTGGCAGCAGGGGTAGCATGGGTGATGCGGGCGGTAGAAACAATGCCTGTGGCCAAACCTTTGTCTTCTGCTAGGTCAAATATGCTGGTCAGTTCGGCTGCCTTAGAGCGAGCAGAACATTCTGTTCGATTGGGTATGCTTGAAACACTTAACACACCTGCTCTGGTTTTAACGCCCGTCATCATGGCGGTCATGGTGCCAGCAGAATCGGGTGTTTGTTGGTTGGTATTGTAGGTTTTCACCAAGCCTGTAAAAGGCATTTTTTCAAAGCTTAATTGATATTCTTCGCCGGTTTGTCCTAACTGTTGCCCTGCTAAAATACGGGCAGCGGTAATAGTTGAAATGCTCATGCCATCGCCAATAAAGAGAATGATATTTTTTGCTTTACCTGTTTCCGTCACAATGGGCTTGTGCAGTGCGAGTTGTACCGATGTTTGGCCTGCTTTAAACCAAGTGTTGTTAGCTTGTTTGGCAGCTTTTGCTGGCGATAACAAGGGTTTGGTTTGCTGGGTTTCACAGCCCGTTAAGAAAAGGGAAGGTACGGCCAAAATAAGGCCTAAGCTGGTCACTTGCGTTAACGAAAGAAGAGAGGGGAAGAAGCGCATAGCTCATACCTAAGGTTATTTTAAAAAAGCTTATTTTAAAGTAACTGTATTCAGATTGCAGGAATTTACGGGTTTGAGAAAAGCCGAGTTTTAGAAAGCATCTCAAAGCTTGCTAGTCCATTTTGTTTAACCAATCACTTAAAAAACAATTATTTAGAATAATTAAAGTAGTAAAATTACAGATTGTTAGTATTTAATTGGGTTTATTTAAAGTAATCAAAAATGTTTAAATCTCTTAGAACGCCAGTTAATATCAGTATATTGTTGTCTTTCATTTTAATTTTTGGTTTGTCTTACCATTTTGTAATGGAGAAAGACACGATGCTACAAAATTTTAAAATGGCTAGTAAAACCTTAGAAAGTACCGCTATTATTCAGAAGTTGACGGCTTCATTAGCGACAGAACGTGGTTTGCAATCGCTTAAAGAAGATGAGCCCTCTAAGTTTATCTTGAAAAATAATAAGCGCGATTTAACTTTACAGTTAGCGGTTGCTTATCAGCAATCCGATAAGCTGATTAGTGAATGGGAGCAGCGAGTAGACATCAGTGGCGACCCATTCATGTTGAAGATTAAATTAGCCCTAAAGCAAGTCCCTAAATGGCGGGTTAAGAAGGATGCGTTTGAACAGTATTCCTTTCTTATTAAACAGCTGTTAATACTCCATGCCGCTATTTCTGAGTCCTTACCCGTAGAGCATGTTCAGCTGGAAGCAGGGAAAATTAATAAGCTAATGTTAGCACGGGAAGCCGCCAGTATAGAGCGTGGATTGGTCACTAAAATAATTTTAAATCAAGATTTAGAAGTCGATCAATATTTTGAGCTAGCGGGGCAGGTTCAAATTCAAATGATAAACTTAAACTATTTGTTAAAAGAAGCATCTTTCCCTTTAGATAAAGAAGATCAGCAAGCTATGCGGGCCTTAAAGAAGGCGCTAGCATCCCCTCAAATATTGCCTTTTATTCAAACACGATTTGCACTGCATCACCAGTTTGACTTACAAACCAAGTTGCTTGGTATATTGACCAAAATTGGGTATGGCGGGTTTATTTATCACCTTAAAAACTATCTGTTACGTCATCGTGATAGCGACTATCAGTTGGCAAAGCAAGAAGTGGCTGATGTGTTGCAGAAAATTGAACAACTGAAGCAGAGCTTGCCACCGAGCTCAAAAAATAAACAAATTTTAGCGCAAATAAAAGCTGTTTTTTTAAGTTACCAGCGCTCATTGATTAAAATTAAACATTATCACAATCAGCAGTTTTCTGTTTCTTTTATTGATAAAGCGGTTGCCATCAATGACTTACCCGCTATTGAAGGGTTGCTAACCTTACAAAAATTTGTTGGAAACGTATCATTATTTTCTTGGTGGCAAGCTTCTACCCTGCGTATTAATGCCATTAGTGACGCTATTTATTTTTACAATGACCAATTGGCGCTTTATGCTAAAAAGTCGCAAAGTCAATTAGAACAAGAAATGTTTATTTATATTAGCATCATTTTATTGAGCTTGTTAATTACGCTCTTTATGGCCTGGTATATTCATAAACGAGTAGAAGCCTTACAAACGCTTTCTTTTGTATTGGAGGACATGGTAAAAAATAACCATTTTAAAGCAATCTATAATAGCGGCCAAGATGAAATATTTAGGTTAGGAAAAGCCTTTAATAGTTTGATTAAAGAGCGCGAGAAATATGAACTCATTTTATGGGAAGAGTCTAATTTTGATGCCTTAAGCCAGTTGCCTAATCGGAAGCACCTTTTTGAATTATTAGAAGATCTGTTATTAGCCACTAAATCACCAGAACAAGAATTAGCGGTATTATTTATAGATTTAGACGGTTTTAAAAAAATTAACGATACCCAGGGACACCATGCTGGCGACCTATTATTACAAACAATTGCCAAGCGTTTAAAGTTGGTGAGGGGTGACAAGGGAGTTGTGGGGCGTTTAGGGGGCGATGAATTTGTTATTCTAGTACCTGATTTTACTGAAAAAAGTGACCTGGAAGTATTCGCAACCAAAGTGGTTGAAGTGGTTGCTAAGCCGGTGGTGTTAACCTCTGGCGAGGCGGTGAAGGTTTCTGCCAGTATCGGTATTAGCCTTTGCTCAGAAGATGCTTGTGATGCTGAAAATCTGTTAATGCATGCAGATATTGCAATGTATGCGTCTAAAGCCAACGGTAAAAACTGTTTTACCTTCTATCAGCAATGTATGTCGGTATAATCTTTTAAAGATGGTTGTCAGTTAAGCCAGTACAGTTAAGCTGTTAGTTTCTTTAGCCAAGTTGAGACGTGTCTTTTGTTCCATATTTTTAAAATTGCCGTTCCAGGTCCTTTTCTAACGCCTTTAGACTATAAACTGCCAAGCAACAGCATACCTTCTCCCGTTGTGGGTGGTCGTGTTTGGATAAAGCTACGTGGCAGAAAGTTAATTGGTATTGTATTGGCAGTGAATGCAGATACGGATTTAGCCATCAATAAAGTGGTCAAAATAGAATCGGTAGTGGATACCACGCCTTTGTTTTCTGAAACAGAGCTGAAGTTATTAAAGTGGGCTGCGCATTATTATCATGAGCCTATCGGGAATGTCTTTCAAACCGCTTTACCTAAACGTTTAAGGCAAGGTGAAAGTCAAAAATCGCCAGGGGTGGGGTGCTGGGTGCTGAATGATTTAGGGCAAAACAGTGCTGAGAGCATTCGTTCAAATGCCTTGCAGCAAATTGCCTTAATGAACTATCTTAAAGCTAACTCCGCTCCGCAAACAGAAGCCCTGTTAAACGCCGAATTAAGCCAGTGGCGCTCACCCATGAAACGTTTCGAGTCTTTGGGCTGGGTGGATAAAGCAGAGCAACCTTGCCTGCAATCCGTCCGAAGCAATGCCTTTTCTGACCAAGTGCAAAAACATCCTTTAAATGCAGAGCAACAACAGGCCGTTGATGAAGTATCTGCACAAGTCGGTTTTAAAGCTTTCTTGTTAGAAGGCGTCACCGGCAGTGGTAAAACCGAAACCTATTTAGGGATGATTGAACAGGTGATTGCACAAGGCAAGCAAGCCTTGGTGTTGATACCAGAAATAGGGCTGACACCTCAAACTGTTGCAAGATTTGAAGCTTATTTAGGGCAGCCAGTTGCAGTGTTGAATTCAGGTTTGTCCGATAAAGAGCGCCATTGTGCTAGTTATATGATGAAGTCGGGGCAGGCAAAAGTATTATTAGGTACACGTTCAGCGGTGTTTACGCCTTTTCATGATTTAGGTATTTGTATCTTAGATGAAGAGCATGACTTGTCTTTTAAACAGCAAGATAACTTTCGCTATTCCGCACGAGATTGTTTGGTTCGCCGAGCGCATTTAGAAAATGTACCGGTTATTCTAGGGTCGGCAACCCCTTCATTAGAAACTTTGCACAATGCTATTTCGGGACGTTACGGCTATTTAAAGCTGGTTCAACGTGCCGGGGGCGCAAGCTTGCCCAAGATTCATTTATTAGATGTACGTGGTGATGAAGAATTGACAAAAAATGCGGGTATTTCGAGTCAACTCAAGCAAAAAATGGGCGATCATTTAGAGCAGGGTGGACAGGTTCTATTATTTTTAAACCGCCGAGGTTATGCCCCCGTTCTATTGTGCAGAGGCTGTGGTTGGCAAGCAGACTGTACAAGTTGTGATGCTCACATGACCTATCACCATCAGTATCAACAACTTAAATGTCATCATTGTGGTTTTCAACAACCGGCGCCTAAAACTTGCCCAAACTGTGCCAGCACCGACCTCTCTTTTCAGGGCGTGGGCACAGAGCAGTTAGCCAACTTAGTACAAGATTGGTTCCCGAATGAAAAAGTGCTTCGGGTTGATAGAGATACCACACGTAATAAAGGCCAGATGCAGGCCATCACCGCACAAGCTAGTGCGGGGGAAGCTCGAATATTGGTGGGTACACAAATGTTGGCAAAGGGTCACCATTTTCCGAAGGTAACTTTGGTGGCTATTTTAGACATTGACCAAGGTTTGTTCAGTTGCGATTTCCGTGCCGCAGAACGTATGGCGCAGTTGCTGGTGCAAGTGTCGGGTAGAGCAGGGCGTGCTAAACAAAAGGGTGAGGTATTTGTACAAACCTTTAACCCTGAGCATCCTTTGTTAACCACTTTGGTTGAAAAGGGGTATCAAGCCTTTGCAACGGCTGCCTTGGCGGAGCGAAAAATGGCCTCTTTGCCCCCTTTTAGTTTTCAAATTCTTTTGCGAGCGGAATCAACTGACCCTTATTTGGGCTGGGATTTTTTGCTAGATGTGCAAACCGCTTTGCAGGATGATACTTTGTTTGCCTCTGATGAAACATTAAATAAAGCCGAGCTAGAAGTGTTTGGTCCCGTTGCGGCACCGATGTTGAAGAAAGAAGCTCGCTTTCGCTATCAACTATTGATGCAAAGCGCTAACCGAGGGATGTTACACCATTGGCTAGGGGTGCTAGAAAGCCATATTTATGTCCATCCGAGTATTAGGCAGGTACGTTGGTCAATTGATGTTGACCCGCAAGATATGGCATAAACAAAATTTGTATAGCGCTAGGTAGGGTTCTATCCGCAATGATGGGGGTAATATATCATGCATACCCCTGTTAAGAGAATAAGTGCTAAGCAATTCTAATTTTATTCCATACTGCATATAACGCGGGTAAAAAGAGTACGGTCAGTAAGGTACCAACGCCTATCCCACCAATAAACACATAGGCCATAGGTCCCCAAAAAGTTGAATGGGTAAGAGGAATAAATGCCAACATAGCGGCAAGGGCCGTTAATAAAACGGGGCGCGCTCTCCGTATGGTGGCATCAATAACCGCTTCAGATTGTGAATAGCCTTGTTTTAAATTATCTTGAATCTGTCCAGTCAGGATAAGGGTATTACGCATTAGAATACCCGCTAATCCTAATAGTCCTAAGTTGGCCACAAAACCAAATGGCTGATTAAACAACACTAAGGCGAGTACGGCACCAATCAAACCAAGCGGTGCGGTAATCAATACCATAAATAGGGTACTAAAGGATTTGACTAAGAGCATGATCAATAAGGTCATCACTAAGATCATTAAGGGGACAAGTACCTTAATGGAAGCTTGCGCTTTGGCGGATTCTTCTACTGAGCCGCCTACATCAATACGATACCCTAAGGGTAAATTGTCAATAATGGACTGCATCTGTTTTTGTATAATCTTTGTAGCCACAGGTGGTTGGATTCCTGGAATAATTTCGGTATTGACAGATAAATAAAGCTCCCTGTTTCGACGTTCTAGCAGAGGGTCTTCATACTGTATTTTAATGTTGCCTAGCTGCTCTAGGGGTAGTGTTGAGCCCTTAGCCGTTTTAATCATTAAGCTGCCAAGTTCTGAAACTTCTATGCGCTCGGTTTTATTCGCACGAATCATTACATTAACGGTTCTGATATTTTCGCCGACCTGAGCGGCAGTAATGCCTTGTAGCTTAGCTTGTAATTGTTGAGCAACCTCTTGGCTGGTTAACCCTAATTGCGCTAAACGGGCTTTATTCATATCCAAATATAAAGTGGGGACGCGTTCACCCCATTCGAGATGTGGATCAACAGTAAAGCTTTGTTTGGCAACCAATAATCTAAGTTCTTCGGCAATGGTTCGTAGTTTTGTAGGATCGGGTCCCACCACTCGAAAACTGACCGGCCAAGTAACGGGAGGTCCAAATAAAAGTGGATGGACTCTGACTCTTGCTTCGGGGAATTTACCTTCATCGACTAATTTTCGTAATTTAGCTTGTAGTGCTTCACGCGGCTCTTTTCCTTGTGTTACCACCACTATTTGGGCAAAAGCAGGGTTGGTAAGCTCGGGGTTTAGCGCCAAGAAAAAACGGGGTGCACCACGACCTATATAAGAAGATAAGGACTTCACTTCATCATACTGGCTAATAACGGCTTCTACTTTTTTAGTGACTTCATCGGTGACATTAATCCCCGTCCCTTCTGGCAAAGAGATATCTACCATCAATTCTGGTCTGTCTGAGCTTGGAAAGAATTGCTGGACAACCAGTTTATCCATGCCGACTACGGAAAGGATGAAAATGAGTACGGTTAGTAATACCACTATAAATTTTCGGCGAACACAAAAGGTGATTAGGCGTCGTAATAGTCGGTAAAAACGAGTATCGTAAGGGTCTTTTTTATGAGGGAGTTGCTTGAATTTTTCTGGTAAGAGCTTCACGCCTAAATAAGGTGTAAAGTAAACCGAGACAATCCAAGAGGCCGTTAGTGAAATAGATAATACCCAAAATATATTGCCTGCATACTCGCCGACTCTTGACTGAGCCAAGCCAATAGGTAAAAAACCCGCAACGGTTACTAGGGTACCGACTAGCATAGGGGCGGCCGTTACGGTCCAGGAGTAGGCGGCTGCTTTTGTCTTCTCCATGCCTTCTTCCATCTTTACCAACATCATTTCAATAGAAATAATAGCATCGTCCACCAACAGCCCTAAAGAAATAATCAAGGCGCCTAGAGTAATTCGGTCAAAATTAAACCCGCTAAGAAACATAAACATAAACGTCATGGCTAATGTTAAAGGGACCGCTAGTGCGACAATTAAGCCTGCTCGAATACCCAGTGCAATTAAGCTGACAATTAACACGACCAGTAATGCGGTCATAAACTTTAATTGAAAGGTGCTAACGGCTTCATGAATAGCATTAGCTTGATTGGTTAATTTTTCTACTTTAACACCCAGTGGGAGTTGTTTATCGTATTGTTTTTCAAATGATTTTAGACTTTTTTCTAGCTGTAACCCATCTGTTTTGGCGGCCATGACGACACCCAGTAAAACGGTCTCTTGGCCTTTGTTTCTAATTAGGTACGAGGGCGGAGATTCATAACCACGTGATACTTTAGCGATATCTTGAATCAAAATTTGTTGACCACCAACCACTAGTGGTAACTGCTTAATTTGTTCAATGGATCTTTTTTGAGGGTTTAGTCCCTGACCTGTCCGGACATATAATCTGGGGCCATTCGTATCAATAAATCCTGCCGCAGTGACGGCTAGTTGCGCATTAATCGCTTGGGTAAGTGATGCTAAGCTTAAGCTAAGCTGGGCGGCACGATCTTCATCAATATCAATAAAAATTCTTTCAGCACGCTCACCAATCAAGTCAACTTTTTTAACCCCCTTGACACGGCGCAGTGCAATTTGCATTTTGTCGGCTTCTTGTACCAGTTTTGCTTGGGGCCAGTTCTTGGCGGTAAAGCTGTAAAGGGTAAAATAAACATCCTTAAAGTCATCGTTAAAAAATGGGCCTTGCACACCAATAGGTAAATGAATAGCTTCATCTCCTAAGCGTTTACGAATTTGGTAATAGAGTTCTGTGGAGATACCAGGAGGGGTATCATTTACAAAATTAATTAGCATATCCACACGACCAGGACGTGATTTGGTGATGACTTTGTCAAAGTATTGAATTTTTTCGAGTTGTTTTTCAAGTGGATTGGCAACTTGGTTTTGCATTTGTAAGGCTGTCGCACCAGGCCAGACGGCTGAAACTACCATGGTATTCACACTAAAAGAGGGGTCTTCTGCTCTTCCCATGTGTAAAAAGGCATAGATACCTGCAACGGTAATCATTAAAATAAAATATAGGGTTAGTGACCGCTCTTTTACCGCATAGGCAGAAACATTGAACCGATTCATTCGGCAGACTCCCTAACAGCTTCTCCTTCATGAAGCCAATTTACGCCTAAGCTAACAAGGGTCTTGACTTGACTAAAGTCCCCTTCAACCCAAGCCCAGCGACTAGAAAGACTTTTAACCTTAACGGGTACTCGTAACACTTTTCCCTCTTTTACCTGCCAAACTGAGGCAAAATCAGCTTGCTCATATAAAGCGGTATTTGGTATTTTGATTAAGGAGTGATTGGTTATAAAAATGAGTTTGGCTGTTTGCCCTAAACTTAATGAATTTAATGCTTTCTGTTCAGTTTTATTACTGGGTTTAAACGCATAATGGGCTTTCCACGTGCGGCTGAGTGGATCGGCTTGACCAGATAGGTCGCGTAATACCACCGGGTAAGTTTTGCCTGACCCTAAAATTTGGGCTTGTGCAATTTTGGGTAGGGTGGCTAAACGATTTTCTGGAATAGCTACTGCCACTTCTCTAAAGCCTTTTAGCGCTATAATAGCGACAGTATGACCCGCTGTAACGACTTCATCTTCTTGTGAATTAACGCTTAAAATTTTACCTAGGCCAGGTGATTTTAGCCTAGTATATTGCAGTTGGTTTGCAGCTTGTTCTTGTGCAATTTTTTGAGCTTTTAAGCGTTCAATTAAAGTGGTTAGCTGGGTTTGAGATTGGTCGATGGTTTGTTGAGAAATTAAGTTACGTTTTAACATTTTTTTGTATCGTGCTAATTCAAGTTGAGCATTTTTAATTTCAGACTCTGTTGATCGAACATTCGCAACGGTAATATTAACGGCCAATTTAAAATCAGTGGGGTCTAAGGTTAAAAGTACTTGCCCCTCTTTAACGCTATCACCAGCATCAATTAGGCGTTTTTCTATTTTCCCGTTCACTCTAAAAGCTAAATTAGATTGATAGCGAGCTGAAACAGTTCCTATTAATGACCAATTGGGTTGAGCCGCTGCAGGGCCAAGGGTAATTGTTTTAACAATAGGCGCTACTTTAGCAGGTTGTTTGGCGTCATTGTTACAGCCTGTCAGTAAACATGCCATAGAGCTGGATACAAAAAGCCCTAATAGTAAACTACCAACCGATTTTTTTGTGACTGACATTGTATTCTCCAACCTGTAAGGGTGCTTATGACTGTATTTTTTAAGAGGTATTAATTAACGGCTAATTTAATCTATTTTAGATAAAATTACTAGGTAGGAAAGAGCTTTAGTAGGGGGGGGTAGCGGTTTATCAAAACGGGTTCAGTGTTTTAAGCTGGGTTAGCTACTTTAAAGACACCCAAATATAGACTCTTTGCTGGCGAACATCGTAGTATTTTCCCTGAATGTTATATTGAATTTTCTTTGAGCCTTTAGGAATGGTCAGTTGATAATGATTATTTGCCTTGACCTGTGTTACGACCTTTTCGCCCTGTTGGTTGCGTGTAACTTGGGTGCTTTTCTTTAAGCTGCCATCGCCTGAAATAACTTTATCAGCCAGTTGAATTAAACAACTGTTAAGCGCAATATTTTCTGCTTTAAGGCGAGAATAAATACCACGGTCTTGTATGCAAACAGCCCCAGTTGAAACATTGCCATTAATCCAGGCTGGGGGCGCATTGCTTGAAACCATGGTTGCTTGTTTGGCTATTGGATGGGGCGGGGTGTGACAAGCGGATAATCCAGTAGACAGTAGTATAAGTGTGAGTTGTTTTTTGATTAAGTTAGCATTCATTTTAAGTGCTCGTGTCATTCATGATAAGGATTATTTAGGTAAAAAAAAAGCTCAGAAATTAATTTCTGAGCTTTGGCTAACGGTTTACCAAACAGTAGATTACTGGTTGGCAATACCCGCAGCCATTTCATCAAAGCTTTGCTTGGCTTTAAACTGCTGCCATGCCGCTCGGTCATTTTTCATAGACGTTTTAACCGCTTCTTCAGCTACTTTATCTTTAGAAGACTCATTAAGACCTACTAATACGTATAAACGTCCATTAGGCCCCGTACGGCTCTTGTAAATTTTAGACCCTTCTAAGCTCTGGCTAGTGATAGAGCGAATAGTTGAACTACTGGCGGCATCAATACTTTGTGCATTGCCCACACCTGTTGTACCTAAATACTTCTTAACCATCTTCTGAACAACGACTTGCATTTGTTCAGCTAAACGACCACGTGCATCCGTTGAAGCAATATCTTTCATGTAGCTAATGCCGGCCTGAGAGGGTTCTGCAATCCCTAGTGCGCTCACGGCAACACCGGGTACTGGCTCGTCACATACCCAACCTGGGGCGGGAGTGTTAGTGGTTGGGAAAACACAGTCATATACTGCTTGCTTTGGTGCTGGCTTAGCTGCAACATCTGCTTTTTTAGCTGGTACGGTTTCAGTACAGGCGGTGAAAAATAAAGTTGAACTAATCGCAATAATAAGCGCTTGTTTTTTCATGGGAAACTATCCTTTTGGTTGGTTTATTTATTGTGTAAATAGGGTCGAGTATTTAAGATAAGAGTTATTTACTTTCTTTAAATAATGCTTGGTTTCATCATAAGGTAAATGAGATTGTAAATGGTTATAAACTTGTTTGGGTGTTTTAGTGTTAATAACACGAGCAGACTGAGTCAGAGAATAATTGCCAGTAAAGGCTTTTGATACATTACCTGCGCCCGTATTATAAGCGGAGATAACACAGTAAATTCTAGACTGTGGGTTCTTAATGCGTCTTAGGTAGTTGTAATTCAAAATATGTAAGTAAGCGGCGCCAATTTTAATATTCTTTTTAGGCGTGTAAAGGTAGCTAGAACTGAGTAGCTTTTGTTCACCAAATAAATACTGTGTGGCATCTTTACCGGCCGAATGAGGCACAATTTGCATTAAACCATAAGCAGGAATATGTGAGCGTGCTAAGGGATTAAAAGCACTTTCATTTTTAACAATGGCTAGAATTAAAGCAGGTGATATTTTTTGTATTTTTGCTTCTGCCATCACCACAGGCAATAGCTTTTTAATACGATAATTAACGTCTTGCTTCTTTAGCGTGTAAGTTGCGCTAATGACGGTGTACTTTCCTAGTTTCCTTGGTGTGGAGACTTTAATATCTTCCTTTGCAGGTATTTTATTAAAAATAGGCACGGACTTATCACTCGCCTTAAAAGTTTTAAACAAGTTAGGTGCCACTTGTTGACGCATGGTTTTATCAACAGCTTGCCCAACGGGGTCTTGCTTGTAAGCTTGTTGATAGGTTAATTTATTTAAGGACGTTAGTTCTTTTTCTAAGCTTTTTTTAGCCTCAGAAATAGATTGATTTTTATCCATAACGGAGGTCACCGTGACGGTTCCTTTTGGGTAGTCGATAACGGTTTTTTGCTTAAAATCATCTGAATAACTTACCCATCTTTTAGCAGAGCTGACGTCAGTTTTAGCCCAAACTTTTTTGATGTTACTTTTGTAATGGCTAAAAGCATGTTGGTAAGTTTTTTTATACAACTTAAAGGCGGCATGCTGATCGGTAATATATTTTTTAAATTTTTTATTTTGTGACTGCTGATAGGCTTTGAAATCGGCTAACTCATCAGATGTGGCTGCAAAAGAAGGCGATAGGATAGAGAGCATTCCTAAGGTCAGTATCAGTTGGGTATAGGTATTAAAATTCAATGTTTACCTCCTATTGTGTGCTTTCGTCCAATCAGAGGCAGATAACGTACCTTTGTTTCGCTTTTAATATAACCTAAAAAACTAAGCGCGATAAGGTCATAGCGACTATTGATGGATAGAAAAGTGTTTTATCTTTATCTACGCCTATTGAAATTATTCTAATTTCCATGAGCTAATAAATGCCTTTTAGAAGATGAGCATTTATCCATATTAGGATTAGATGATTTATAAATTATTGTACATAAAAAGCCGTATATCGTAAATACTTTTGCTCATTAAAGTCGCTAGAAAGGGATGATAAGCCTATTATAAAAAACTTTTGATTTTTTGTGCCCTACAATTAATACGTATCCATATTATAATTTGTTAGAATTTCTAAACTAGAATAGCCTGTCAATTATACCGTCATACCAAAATAGAAATAAAGGTGACTCAAACTCATGACTATATTGTTAAAACTCTTTAAAGCCCTAAACGCTAACCAACAGCCCGGGCAATTAGCCCTTTCTTTTGTGTTGGGTATGATTTTAGGACTCACCCCTTTATTTTTTGCGCACACCTTATTAACGTTGGCATTGATATTTATCTTACGTATTAACTTATCAGCTGTGTTTGTCTCGTTTATTGGATTTACTGGCTTTGCTTATTTATTAGACCCAGTTTTTAATCAAGTTGGCTTGTGGATTCTACACAGCTCGGCTTTAGAACCCTTGTTTACCGACCTTTATAACAATGCTTTCTGGCGTTTAATGCACTTTAATAACACGTTGGTGTTAGGCAGCGTTTTGGTGGCTTACTTATTAAGCGTGCCAGCCTTTTTTGCTTTTCTTGCTTTTGTACGAAGCTATCGCCAACACTTTTTGAATTGGAGTAAAGACTTGGAGGTGGTCAAGTGGCTACAACGAAGTAGTAAGGTGAAATTTGTAGCGGAGGCGATGAAATGAGCACCTTAAACAAAATTGATAAAGCTGTTAAACCCACCGCTAAGAAAGAAAAGCTACCAAAAGGGTGGATAAGATGGAGTGGTTTAACTGCATTTTTAAGCATAGTGGTCGTCATTATTGGCTTAACCTACCTAGGCATGACTTTATTTTTAAAAAGCACACTAGAAGATTATGCCAGTGAAGCTTGGGGGGCAAAGGTTGAAATTGGTAGTTTAGATTTGGGTATCTTGCCACTTCGCGTTGGCATATATGACTTGGCCGTGACCGACCCTGATAAGCCAATGGAGAACTTGGTAACCGTTAAGCATATTGGCAGTTCGGTTAACTTCTACCAATGGGTGGTTGGGCGTACCGTTATTGAAGAGGTAGCGGTTCAGTCATTGGCTTTTCATCAACCTAGAACAAGTTCTGGTGCCTTATCTGATGCTAAGTTGAAATCAAGTAATGCGGGTCAGTCAGCATCAAACGCGAGTTCAGGCAATAAAAAATCTTCTGGCTTAGCCATGCCGACCACTGCCATTCCTAATTTAGACGATGTGCTGTCACGTGATAACTTACAAACCCTAAAAACAGCAGAAGCCGTTAAGCAACAGTTAAACGATTTGGCTAATGATTGGGAAAAGCTGCAAAAGGACTTACCTTCTCAAACAGAGCTAGACGGTTATCAAAAGCGCTTTCAAGATTTAACCAAGGGTAACTTTAATAATTTAGCTGACATTCAGAAAAAGCAAAAAGCCTTTGAAAGCTTGAAAAAAGAAGTGGAATCCAAGAGCAAGCTGGTTGAAGAAGCAAACGACTTACTACAAAAACGTTTACCTAAGCTACAAGCCGATGTGCTTGCCCTAAAGGATTTGCCTGCGAAAGATTTAGCTCATTTGAAAAGCCAGTACAGCTTAGATGGCAATGGATTGTCTAATGTTACCTACCTATTATTTGGCGATAAAATGCAGGGCTATATGACGACCGCACAACAATGGTATGGCAAGGCAAAACCTTTTATAGATAACTGGAAAGCCAAGCAGGCCGAAGCAGATAAACGGCAAGCTACCTTAGCTAAAATTTTTCGCGGCGGCACAGAAGTTAAGTTTAAAGAGCGTGATCCACAACCTGACTTTATTATTAAGCGCGTGATGGTATCAACCGATATTCCGTGGGGAACCTTGAAGTTAAAAGTGCTAAATGTTAACTTCGATCAACCCACTTCACAACGCCCAATCACCTACTTTGCTGAAGTGCAGCCACGTGGCCAAACGGCAACCATGAAGTTGGTGGGCGAGTCTAACTTTACGAAGGCTGGGGCAGGTTTTTATATCGTTAATGTTAAGATGAAAGACTATCAAATTAAAGACTGGCCTTTGTCTGATGATAAAAGTATGAACATCCAAATGGATAAGGCGATCACTCAGGTGAACGGTCAATTTAGGTTAACAGAGCAAGAAGCCTTGTCGGGTAACCTGGCTTTAAACTATCAAAAAGTACAGTTTGATTTAAGCCAGAGCCAGTCAAAAGAGGTGAAGCGTTACATGGCGCCTATTTTCAAAAAAATACATGGCTTTACGGTGGATACACAGGTTAAAGGCAAGCTATTTGCACCTGATTTTTCAGCGAAGTCTAATCTTGATAAAAAGCTTGCAAAGGCTTTTAACCAAGCTTTAAATGGTGAAATGGAAGTGGCTAAAAAGAAAATGAAGGCTGAACTTGATAAACGTGTGGCGGCTGAATTGGGGCCTATTAACAAACAGCTATCGGCTTTACTAGGCGATCAGGCCGAGGTAGGTGGACAAGCCAACGGTATTGAAAAAATACTGTCGACCGATTCAAACAGCTTTTTCAAAAAGCAACAAAAGCAGTTAGAAACCAAGTATCAAAAACAGGCAGAAGATAAGATAAATTCTGAAAAGAATAAGCTAGGGCAGCAGCTGTTAAACCAGTTTAAGTTTTAAACTACTTTTTAGACATTGTTTGTCCGCTTGATCATTGCTTTATGAGTAACAGGTTGCTTGCTATTCGGCAACCAACTGCTCACAGCGGAAAGAACCGTTCTTGCCAGCCAGTAAAATCGCCAGGGGTGGTAAGGCTTGTTTGGCGGCTTTCATTAAGGTCCAAGGTGGGTTAATCACAATCATACCGCTGGCGGTCATGCCGGGTTCACGTTCGTCCTGTATGCCTAACTCAAACAGCTGAATGTTCTTCACACCACTATTAATAAAGGCTTTCTCTAGTTTCTTAATGCGGTATCTATCCACAACGGGATACCAAAGTGCATAGGTGCCGGTGGCAAACTTTTTGTGGGCGGCAATCAAAGATTCTACGGCCGTGTCATAGTCTTGTTTCACTTCGTAAGGCGGATCCATTAGTACATAACCACGGCGTTCTTTTGGTGGCAGTTGGCTTAAACAAGCATGAAAACCATCTTTTTGAAATGCCTTAATACGTCTGTCACCCCGAATGTTGGTCAGCAATGTTTTAAACTCTCTAGGGTGCAGTTCAAACAAGTTAAGCCTATCTGGCTGGTTCATCAGCTCCATGGCAAACCAAGGCGACCCTGGGTAAGTTTGCAGGCTCTCACTCTCATTAAAACGTTGAATTAACTGCAAGTAATTGCCCGTTAAGGGCGCTAGCTTAGCTTGTTCTGCAGGTGAAAGGTTCCACAGCTTAGCAATACCGTTTAGGTATTCTTGTGTTTTTTGAGATTCCCCTTTCGTTAGCGAAAAAGCCCCTACGCCCGCATGAGTATCTAGGTAGAAAAACGGCTTTGGCTTTTCGCCTAAATATTGCAAAATATGAATGCTAATGCTGTGTTTCAGGACATCGGCAAAGTTACCGGCATGAAAAGAGTGTAAGTAGCTGAGCATAAGCATTCCTAGGCAAGGGTTGAAAGGTACAAATGATACTGGATTATGGCTAAAATAGCGCCAATATTTAAAGCGTTCAACAAAGAAGAATAAAATTAAGACTATGCAAACACTCGCACAACTAGAATCTGGCGCCTTAAAAGGCATTACCAAACTGACCTTATCTGAAGGGCTGAGCCTCTTTCCAGAAGCTATTTTTGACTTGGCAGATAGCTTAGAAGTATTAGATTTGTCGGGCAATCAATTAAGCAGCTTGCCAGATAACTTGGCCGATTTAACACAGCTTAAAATTCTGTTTTGTTCAAATAACCTATTTACCAGTGTGCCGACTTGTTTGGCAGCTTGTCCAAAACTGGAAATGATTGGCTTTAGAAATAACCAAATTACCAACCTTCCTGAAAACGCTTTGCCGTTGCAGACCCGTTGGTTAATTTTGACGGATAATGCCTTAACCACCTTACCAGACTCTTTTGGTCAGTTAAGTCAGTTGCGTAAATGCGCCTTGGCGGGTAATCAGTTGGCGAGCCTGCCAGCCAGTATGAAAGGCTGTCAACGTTTAGAGTTGCTAAGAATATCCGCAAACCGTTTAACGGCCTTGCCAGATGAACTGCTCACCTTGCCAAAGCTAACATGGTTGGCTTTTTCGGGGAATGATTTTTGCCAATCTAAAGATTGCGCGGATGCAAACGAGCAACCTGAAAAAGTACATTTAGATGACCTGGAAATGCACGAGCCGTTAGGCGAAGGTGCATCGGGTTTGATTTATCGTGCAAAATGGGCGAAAGAATATGCTGAATTACAGCGTTCAGAAGGGCATAGCTTGCCTAAAAATATTGCCGTTAAAATATTTAAAGGCGCTGTCACCAGCGATGGCTATCCAAAAGATGAGCTGGCGATTGGGCAACAAATTGGCCATCATATTAATTTGGTCGAAATGTTAGCTGAAGTATCAGACTGCCAGGTAAATCATTCAAGTCAGTCAAGCGAAATGGTGGCTGACACCGAAGTGCATGGCATGGTGATGAGCTTAATTCCTAAAAAGTTCTTTAACCTAGGTAATCCACCTAGTTTACAAACCTGTACGCGAGATACCTTTAGCGATGATAGCAGTTTGCCTGCAACCGGTATTTTGGAGGTATTAATTCAAACGGCAAACGCCATGGCGCACTTACACAGTCATCATGTTAGTCATGGCGATTTGTATGCACATAATATTCTAATTAATAAGAAACATAGCGTTTTACTGGGCGACTTTGGGGCGGCCTCTAACTTTGGCGTATTGCCTGAAGCACAGCAAGCTTTAGTGAAAACCTTGGAAGTCCGTGCCTTTGCTAACTTAATAGAAGACCTATTGACGATTGTTAAAGTCAGTCCAATGGGCACTTACTTACAAGAAATCTTGGTCGAATTTGTCGATTATTGCCGAACAGAAGCGGGTTTAAGTTTTGCTGAAGTCGCGCAAGAATTGATTAATTTACGCGAGCTTTAAGGTTTAAATGGCTTAGCTGAACGAGTACCAATGTCATCTAAGCTAATTTCGTAAATGCCTTCTTTGCTTCTATTAGGGCCTTTCATTACTTCTTGTGCCGACCAAGCATGACCATGAATCACTTCATAGGTGGCGGGTACGGTATCGCCAGTACGGAATTGTTCATAGGCATTTAACATCGTAGCAAAGCGTTGCTTGCCCATTAAGCCTTTTTCACGTTTGGCGTTTGCTAAGGTTGCGCCAATGGCTTTCAAATCTTTCAATACGCCAATGGGCTTGGCGTAAGTCAGTGTGTAGTGTTCCACATCCATGACTGGTTGGCCAAAGCCATTACGAATTAAGGCATCGCCTATGTCGTGCATGTCTATGAAAAAATTAATGTGTTCTTTGTCGTCCACTTCCGCCCAAGCTTGGCGAAGTTCTTTTAAAGTATCGGGTCCAAAAGTGGTGAGCATGAGCAAGCCTTCTGGGCGAATAACACGCTTAAATTCAGCCAACACCGCATCTAAATCATCACACCATTGCAACATTAAGTTGGTGACAATTAAGTCAACCGAACCGGTTTCTAGCGGAATATGGTTTGCATCAGCACACACAAAGGCATTGCGATTGGGTTTGAACAGCTGGTTTAATTTCCCTAGCAAGCTCGTATTGGCCAACTTTTGCTTAGCAAAATGAATCATATTGGGCGACATATCCATCGCAATCACTTGGCTGTCAGGATATTGTGCCAGTAGCTTTTCGGTCAAGATACCGGTGCCACAACCCATGTCCAAAATGACATTGGGTGCTAGTGTGGTCAGCTCTAAACGTTCATCGACTCGGCTGGCCACTTCTTTTTGTAGCACGGCGGCTTCATCGTAAGACACGGCAGCATGGTTGAAGTGGTTTTGAATGTGTTGTTTGCTAAATTTTTGCATGGTTATCCATGGTCATCATTATGTTCTAGTGCTGCCCAAAAATGGCATAAATGTTGGCTGGTTTCTTCTGGGTGAGAGAAGAACAAAATATGGCTACCGCCTGCAATCACTTCAATACGCGCATTAGGCTGTAAAGCAGGCAAGTCGGTACGAATATCGAAAGGAATAAGCGGGTCTTTTTCACCCAATAACCAAAGGGTTGGTTGGGTTAGTTCTGATAAAATACTTCGGTTATCCATGTCTCTTAATAGGTGTAATCCTTGCGATAAGGCACCTAGGCTAGGAACCTTGGCTTGTTTCATGTGGCTGGTTAAGGCTTTCATTAAGGGACGGGAATTATCACAACCTTGTAATTGCAAACGCCAAAACTTTTTCAGCACCATACCAACTTCATTGCTAATAGCATGAATAAAGTTGCCAATAATTTCAGGGTTAACTGCATATTGCCAGTGATCATATTGGGTAAAACGGGGCGTGGAAGCCAAGCATACTAAGCTTTCTACTTGCTGTGGGCACTGTTTAGCAAGCTGTTGTGCCAATAAACCACCTAGTGACCAGCCTAGTAAATGTGTTTTAGCCGGCAAGGTTTCTGCTAAGGCTTTCAGCCAGTCGGCTTGTAGGTTATCAGTTTCTTCAATCGCAGGGCTGTCACCAAACCCGGGTAAATCAATTAAAGTAATTGAATGGAAAGGGACTAAATAGGTGGTTGCCCAATCTTGCCAAATCAAACTTTCGGCCGCCCAACCATGAATAAGCGTTACATGGCTAACCTGCTCAGGTTGCGGGTGGCTTGTGGCAATATCAATACGATTAAGGGGGTAAGTAAGAGGTTCAGCTAATTTCATGCGGGTATTTTACAGCGGTTGTTTTGATTTGATGTGTTTTTTATAGATAAAACGATATTTGAAGCTTAAAAATCGCCAGGGGTGGTGTCTAAAACAGTCATTAAATGGGTATTTAATGACTGTTTTACACGCTTTTGAGGGTTATATAGTTTCGTTTTTTTGACCGGAAGGGTCTGCAAACTGGTCGGTTAGTTTTTGAATCGATTTTTTCGCATGTTGCTTCACCTCTTGCACTTTTTTAAGGGTGCGTTTATTCCAGCCTCTAGGGTTTGCATGGAACATACCACGCCAGAAACGGTTGTTAAATAGCAAGGCATTCGCAATAGCAGGCTCTTTTTTAACTAAACGATTAGCATCCCATTTGGCAATTTTATTGCGTAAATAGTAATGAATGGTAAAGATGATAACTAATGCAAAGGCTCCTAATATTCCTCCATTCATTAAGGACTGACTTGCCCAGTCTTGAATATCTTGAGTATTTGCAGGGTAGGTGAAGCCCATCCAAATAGCGGCAGCAGCAAGCGACCCTAAAATAGTAAAGTCGGCCAACATGACTTTGGTTCGCCAAGATTTAATGGCTTTATTTAGCTTAGGAATTTGCTCTTTTTCTAAATTTTCCGCAATATATTGCGCGGTGTCAGCAATACGATAAGCTCGTTCGATACTGACTTTTTGCATACGATCTGTAATTTCTGATAAATCAATATTCTTTTTGCGCTGAAATCTTTCTGCTAAAGCAGGATCAGAAATATTATTGGCTAGCTGTTCATTGTAGATAGCGTAAAAGTTGCCTCCCATTAGGCCTTGTTGTGATAAGGCTCTTTGCCATGAAGCAATGACTTCTTCTGGGTTGTCTTCTTGTGCGGCGGTATCAATTTGATTCAAAATAAATAAGATTTTATGCGAGTCATTTCGGCCAATATTGGTTTTAACCAAGTGTTCTAATGTATCGCGCATGGCTCCTGGCTCTGGGTGGCGGGCATCAAAAAAGACTAAAACCAAGTCTGACATATCAATAATGTGGTTAGTGATCTTTAAGGTAGAGTTCCTTTGGGAGTCGGCATCAAACCCAGGAGAATCAATTAAAATTTTACCTTTTAATATATCTTCAGGAACGGTTTTTAATTGAAGATAGGTGTCTATCTTATTGCCTTCTCCTGTTTCCACTTTATTGATTTCTTCAGAAATACCAAAAAAGGGAAAACGAGGGTCGGCATTTAAAGCAAGGCCAGGAAGGGTATTAACTTCCTCACCACTCCCATAACAAAGAACGGTAAATTTATCATCAATAGCTTGGTTACCAGAAGATTGTACCGTGCGGCCTAGGTATTGGTTTATAAAGGAAGATTTACCTGCTGAGAATGTACCCAGTATGGAAATAAGAGGCCACCATGAGATGTCAGAGGCATAGGTTGCTTCTTGATTTAGCAATCCTGTTTTGTAGCCAAGGGCATCTAGCGCTTTGTAGGTTGTAATAATATCTATTAAAACGGGATTTTCTTCGGCTAAGTGTTGTTCTATTTTTAAGTATCTTTCGCTGGGTTTCATGGTGTTTGCCCTTTGTTATTTCGGGGTTGTATTTGTATGGTTGGTCTAGGGTAGTTTGAATTTTTATATCGGTTATTATTCGAACTGCTTGGCATCATTGACCAGGGCATAAAGCTGTTAAAAGACCCCATCGGTTTCGATATGTTGTCATTAAGTTCTGATATGTGCGAGTTCATTTGCCCTGTAGTTTGTGCCATGTAATAAACAGATTGGTGTATACCGATTAAAGTTTGATTCATATTTTGAATAGAGTAATTCATTTCTTCAATATGTTTCATTTCAATATTAATACTGGTTAATTGTTTATCTAAATTTTTCTGCATGGTGACAACTGCTTCGGTCATTAACACCATATTGTCAGTAATTTTAGTCATATCTTTGGTTAAATTTACAATTAAATAGAAGCCATAACCCGCTAATAAAATAAAGGCAAGCATCATGGGGTAAATTACTTTTTCCCAACGTCGGATGCCTTTGGTCATGACATCGCTTAGTAAGGAGATTTTATCTTGCATGACCGATTCTGCTTCATGAAGCTCTTGATTAATTTGTGCTGGTTCTGGCGGGTTCACTATAAAGGCTCTCTTTTAACTAAAATTTTAAGGTGATTAAATAGGGGTAAAAATTACTGTGCTGGTGGGCGGTACCCTTGTGGCGCTTGCTGTTGCATGTCGTTATAGTAAAAACGTAGTCTTTGGTAATAATCTTGCATTTGCTTATTGTATTCATTTAAACGGGCTGCCTGTTGGTTTAAATAACTTTCTTTATTGGCAAATTGATCTTCTATTTGCGCGCGCCAATAAGCATTTTGTGCTTCTAATTGCTGTTTGATTTTTGCTTGATAATTTTTCAACATTTCTTCTCGTAACTTGGCTTCAGCTTGCCATTTTTTTTGTCTAGCATCGGCTTGCTGTTGCTGGTTTTGTTGGTCTGCTAGCAGGACCTTTTGCTGTTGAGATTGTTGCATGCTTAATGCCTGTTGCGCATTGTTTAAAATAGTTTGCGAAGCGTTACTAGAAATTGAACTAAGGTGGTTTCCTAAGCTAATCGCATCATATACTCGGTTAGTTTTAATCAGTATTTGGCCAGCTTCTATCCAGGCTATATTGGCTAGATCAAGCTTGCCAGACTGCGCTAATACATTGCCAAATTCTAGCAATACTTCTGCTGTAGGGGTTTTTGCAACGAGAGAATAGTAAATTTCTTCGGCCTTAGGTAGGTCATGGGCATAAAAAGCGGATCTGGCGGCATTAATAGCTTCTGGAAAAGAGTTGAAGTTGGATAGTACTGCGACGACATCGATAGCGGCATTATTTTGGGGATTAGCTGTGCTTGTTTCGTTTGCGGTTTTTGCTTTTACTTTTGCTTTTGTTGTTTGAGGCTTTTGATTGGCAGGGCTATCTTGATGAATAGTGGCCTTATTTAAACTGCTTACCTGTTTTTTTTCAACGGCGTTTTGCGTGACGTTGGACGGCTTTGAAAACTCTTTATGGGTGGGCACTGCCTCCGTGTCGATATAAATACCATGATCTTTTTTAATATCATCTGAATAGACCAAATAGAGCGTTACCGCAGTAATGAGTAACAGAATAAAAAAACCGTTATTTAAAAGGGCTCGTAAAATTGACATGTGGCATTCCTTGTTTCTAATTGTTTTAAGTGCTTTTTAACCGTTAAACAGTAAAAATATATTGTGCTATTTTTATAAATTCTTTGCTAGCTTTTCCGTTAGGCTCCATTTCGAAAACGCCTAAGCCTTCGCTAAAAGACCGACGATAAGCGGTTCTATTATATAAGCGAATAGGGATACGTTTTACAATAGGTAGAAAGTCTAGTGCTTCTTCTGTTTCTTGTGTTTCGATTACCTTGGGGTGGGTGTCAGCTCTATTGACGATACCCAGCACCTTTGGCAGGTCTTTTCTCTCAGCTTTAATTAATTTAATAAATCGCTGGGTTGACCAAATATCTGCCTGGCTAGGGGCGACAGGTATAATGATTTGGTGACAAATTTGGATGGCTTTTTTCATGGCCAATTGGTTGCTCATACTGACATCAATAATAATTTCGTCAGCTGAATCAGAGTTAACACAATCAATTGTGCTTTCATCTTTTGTGTTAGGTAAGCTAGGTTGGTAATTTTCTTCTGTTCGCACTTCAACCACATCGGAAAAAGTTTGTTGCGGATCAAAATCATACAAGCTAATGCTTTTATTTTGATGGGCTAGCCAGACAGCTAAATTAAAGGCGAAGGTACTTTTACCCGTACCGCCTTTCATGTTTCCAATTACCGTAATCATTTAAGTTTTGCCTTTTTTAAAATATTTAACTTATATTAAATGGCTATGCTCAACCTTTGAATAAACTAAGTAAACATAGTTTATTCAAAATAGTTAGGCTAACACTAGCTTTGAAGTGAAGTTACTCGTTATTTTTTGATTGGAGCAGGTGCAACGGGCGCCATAGCTTGTGGTGGTCTCATCATTTGCTGTGACGGACGCATCATCTGTTGCGGTTGTCTCATCATTTGTTGAGGAGGGCGCATCATCTGTTGTGGTTGGTTATAAGCAGGTTGCCCTTGGTAACCATAGCCTTGTCCTCGATTATAATAATTGCCATTATTATATCCGTTATATCCGTTATACCCGTTGCCGTAGTAGTTTCCATTGCCATTGTAGTTGCTGTTTCCTCTAAACTGCTGCTGGCCGTTATACTTTTGGTTGCCATTATACTTCTGGTTGTAATTTTGCTTGCCTTGTCCCTGGCCTTGAAAATTAGATTCAGCATTAAAGCCCATGCTAAATTTCCCTTTACCAGAGCCCTTTGCATTTCCTTGGCCATTTCCTTGACCATTTCCATTGTAGTTACCATTTTGGTTGCCGTTATAGTTGCCCTGGCCGTTTCCTGCGCCATTGCCCATACCGTTTCCTTGGCCATTATTATAGCCATTACCATTATTGTTTCCATTTCCGCCCCAAGGTCCATTAAACCAGTTGGCCGATGCCGACTGTGCGCCAAATATAGCGGCTGAAACAATAGATGCTAATGCAATTTTCTTAATATTAATCATTTTCATTTTCAATTTCCTTTGATATTTTGTGCACGGTTTTTTGAGGTGGGAGGGTGTACACATAGCCTCTTCACCGTTTTAAATTTTATTTTTCTAGCGATATAGCTTGGATAAATAGTTAGTTAAGTTACAAGTCATTTTTGTTAATTACCCATAAAAGGCATGTTTGACCAGGGTGAATTGTTGCCGTTCCCCATAAAAGGCATATTGTTCATGTTGGGCATGTCAAAATCCATATTGGGCATAGAGGGCATATTCATGTTATTCATATTTGGCCAGCTATTATTTTGATAGCCTGGATAGCTTTGAGGGTAGTAGCCATTTTGTCCGTTAAAAAAGTTATTTATTGGACGAGTAAAGTTATTCATAGGCCCTGTATAGTTACCATTGTTATAACTGTTAAAAGGTGCTTGTCTCATTACCGGAGGCTGTACCATGTTCATTTGAGGCATGTAATATGGCATAGGGTTAGGCATGTAATAAGTGGGTGTGCCATACCCATTTTGATACCCTTGGTTACCATAATAGGGAGCTTGTGAGTAATTTCCCCGTGGCGTTTGTTGTGGCGCGCGCTCTATCCACTGAGGGTTCTGTGCAGTAGCTTGGTAAGCCTGTTCATTTTGTGGCCAGTTTTGTGCACTGGCTTGTGATAGGCTACCTGCTAAGGCTAAACCTACTAATAGCTTTGTTGTATTCATTCGTGTTTTATTCATCGTCTAAGTCCTTTAGTTGAATGCCTCTTTTGCGCTTTGACGCAGGCTTTGTCGTTTTATTTAAATTTTGAGTTTTTGTTTTAGAAGGCGTTACCTTTTTGGCCGAAACTTTTTTAGGAATCTTAACGTCTGCTTTTTTTACCTTTTTAGGAGTGGGGTCATTGTCGGCCTCTACTGTAGTTACTTTTTTTGTGACTTTTGACTGTTGTTTATTATCTTTTTTGGGCTGTTCGGCATAGATAATAGGAGGATTCTCTAAGCTAGAAGTAGATTCAATTATTTTGCCCTCTAGTGCTCCAGGTTGCTTGCTAGACTTGTGAACTGGAGAGGTTTTATCAGTTTTTTCTGTCATGTCACAGCTTGGTATGGCTCGGCCATTACTATCTGTCCCTGCAGGGCAAAAAGCAGATCTAGCTGTGACACAACCCAAGGGTATGACAACCAAGGTGAGTAGCGTGGCAATTAAAATACCAAAGATAAGGGAGATAGCCATCCCTTGGAAAATAGGGTCAAATAGGATGACGCTTGAACCTAATATGAGTGCTACAGCTGTAATCATGATGGGACGTGTTCGCGCTTTGCAGGCAAAAATAACGGCATCTGTAATGGGTACACCCTTGGCAATTTCTTGGCGAGAGAAGTCAACGAGTAGGATGGAATTCCGCACGATAATACCGGCGAGCGCGATAAATCCAATCATTGAGGTCGCTGTAAACTCTGCGCCCATTAGCCAATGTCCGGGTACAATACCTATAATGGTTAATGGAATAGGCGCCATTACAATTAACGGCAGCATAAAGTTCTTAAATTCCCAAACAACGAGCATGTAAATAATCAGCAGGGCAACCCCAAAGGCAATGCCCATGTCTCGGAAAGTTTGATAGGTTACAGTCCATTCTCCCGCCCAGAGAAATTTATTTTCTGTTAGCCCACTAGGTGTGAATACATAATTACCTGATAAACCTTCTAATGAGGGGTCTTGATTGGCTAGTTTTTGTATGTCAATCATGCCATAAATAGGCGCTCCTAAACGCCCTTGGCCAGTTCCGGTAACGTACTGAACGGGCTTTAGGTCTTTATGATATAGTGAGGGTTGTTGTTGTTCAATAATGAAACGCCCTAGCTCATTTAAAGGGACTAAATTACCCTTGTTGCTTTGTACGGGAATTTGTCCCATTCTTGCAAATTCAGCTCTAATAGCTTCGGGTGCTTGAATAACAATAAAGGTAGGGCTACCACGCTTGAAGCCTTGCTTCACATCACCCAGTTGATAACCTCCCATTGCCATTTGAACAGTGGCATTAATGGTGGCTACGTTTATGCCACTTTCCATTGCCTTTTGCTTATCAATAACAAAGCGCCAGGCGTTATGAGGTTGAGTAATAGAATTATCTACATCCACCACCATAGGGGCTTTTTCAAATATTGTCGTTAGCTTCTCTGTCATTTCGTTACGTTCAGTTGCATTAGGGCCATAAACTTCCGCCACAATAGACTGCATGACGGGTGGTCCTGGCGGCATTTCAACAACTTGAACTTTAGCACCCGCTTCGGTAGCTTGCTGGTGTAAAATAGCTCGAATATTTTCGGCTATTTCATGGCTTGTACGCTCGCGATCACCCTTGTCTTTTAGATGGACTTGAATATCTGCTTGCCAAGGTTGGTTGCGTAAATAGTAATGTCTAACTAGACCGTTAAAGTCGAAAGGCGCAGCGGTGCCAACATAGCTTTCCATGGTCATTATTTCCGGCACTTTTGCTTGCAGTGTTTTAACCAGTTTGTGGGTTAAGTTAGCCGTAACAGGTAGGTCGGTTCCTTCAGGGAAGTTCACTACAACACTGAATTCAGGTTTATTATCATAAGGCAATAATTTAACAGGTACCCTGTCGCTATATATCAAATAGGCGGCAATGAAAAAAGCCAGAACGATACTAATTAAAAACCCCCAGCCTTTAGCTTTCTCAATTAATAAACTACCTAATAGACTGCGAAAGAATCGACCTAGTTTTTCTGATTGCTCATGTTCTTTCTCTTCGGCGGCTTTTAATATTGTCATTTTGGGTTTTAAGCGTTGTGCTAACCAAGGTGTAAAGGCAAAGGCTGCAAACAAAGAAATAACCATTGCAACGGAACCTAATGCCGGAATAGGTGCCATGTAAGGGCCCATCATTCCACTAACAAACGCCATAGGCATTAAGGCAGCGATGACGGCTAAGGTTGCAATAATGGTTGGATTGCCTACTTCTGATACGGCAGAAACTGTAATGCTTTCATCTGTTGACCCTTCTAATAGCCACCGTCGATAGATGTTTTCTAACACCACAACAGCATCATCCACTAAAATTCCAATCGAGAATATAAGTGCAAACAAGCTTACCCTGTCAATGGTTAGCCCCATCATCCAGGCGGCAAATACGGTGGATAAAATAACGATAGGAATTACGATAGAAACTACGGCAGCGGCACGCCATCCTAAGAATAACCAAATTAAAATAGTGACAGAGCCCGTGGCAATAAATAATTTAAAAATGAGTTCATTTACTTTGTCATTTGCAGACTTACCATAGTTTCGGCTTACTGAAACCAGCACATCACTAGGGATAATAAGCCCTTTCAGCTTATCCATAGCGGCTAAAGCATCGTTAGCCACACTCACCCCATTCGCACCGGCCTGTTTGGCAATGGCAATGGTGACTGCTGTTTGCCCATTTGTCATATCTTCTGGTATCGAGCTGGAAGAGCCCGTATAAAAAGTCACTAAATTGGTTGTATCCTTAGCTTTTTCAGATACTTTTGCAACATCTCGTACAAAAACGGGAGCGCCATCTTTAACACCGACAATTAGGTCGCTGACGTCTTGAGCATTTTCTAAATATTCACCTGTATAAACGGTGTATTGTTGTTGCCAAGCCGCAAAATTACCCGCTGTTGTTTCATGGTTAGCGGCACGAATAACTTTGCCAATTTGGGTAAGAGAAATACCATATCCAGATAGTTTTTCTGGGCTAATGTCGATTACAACTTCGGAAGGTTCTCCGCCAACTACATAACCTTGAGAGGTGTGCGGAATAGAAGCAAGGTTTTGTAAAACATCATATCCAAGTAAACGCAGTTGTGTACTGTCAAGCTTAGAGGAGGAGAGGGTAAAGGTGACAATTGGTACGTCGTCAGCTCCCTTGGGTTTAATAATGGGTTGCGACACGCCTTGAGGCATAACGTCCATATTAGAGGCAATTTTGTTGTAGACATTAACCAAAGATCTTTCCATGTTTTCGCCAACAATAAACTGCACTGTTACCATCGCCTGACCATGCTGAGAAATAGAATAGACATGTTCAACGCCTTTAATTTCTTTTAGTAAACGCTCTAAAGGTTCCGAAACTAAAGCCTCTACTTGCTTGTTAGAAGCCCCTGAATACTGCACCATAATATCAACCATAGGGACTGAAATTTGTGGGTCTTCTTGTCTTGGCGTGAACATAATGCCCATAATGCCAATAACAATACCGACTAATAAAAATAAGGGGGTAATAGGGGAATTTATATAAGATCTAGCTATGTTTCCAGCTATATCACGTTTACTTTTGACTGAATTATTGGGCTGGTTTGCTTGGTTACTCATGGTTTTGTTCCGTATTATTCATCAGGTTCTGGATAAAGATCAGTTTGTTTAATCTTTAGATTCCAAATTTGAAGGTTGTAGCTTTCCATCGGCATATAACCAGCCAGATACAATGTTGTACGGTGGGTTGACGATAATAGTTTCTCCTGCACGAACACCTGATAAAACTATGTCGTAACCAGAATGAAGTCCTTTTCCTAAACGAACAATTTTCATTTCAACTAGATTCGTCTTCTTATTCACGACAAAAAGACTCGGTAAGCTTCCGCGTTTTACAATAGCGCTTTTAGGTATGACGGGGAAGCTTTGACCCTGAGAGGAGGCATTAAGAACAGACACTTCAGCATACATGCCTGGAGCCGCCGCGACGGAAGTGGGGAGATCAAATTTAACTATTACTGTGTGTTGCTGCGCATTTGCAACAGGGAATATTTGTGAAACACGTACGCTAATAGGCATTTTGTTGGCTAAACGAGCTTGAAAAATAGCTCCTTTTTGAATACCTAACATAAGCATGACCGGTACATTCACTTCTAAACTAAGATGGTCATTTTCAGCGAATATCATTAAAGGTTGGCCAGGTTGGACGATGTCCCCCGCTTCAACTAGTTTTTTAACAATAATTCCTGGAAAAGGGGCGACAGATTTCGTATCTAATAATAGGACGTCAATTTCATTTATTTTAGATTTTAATAATCGCAGCTGAGCTTCAGCTTGCTGTACTTTAGCACGTGCATTTGAAACGTTAGCTAGGCGATCAATGGATTCATTACCATACCCCATAGAATTAGCAAAAGGTCTGGTAAACATTTGATCCATTAACCCGGGTAAAGCCATGCCTGGCATGCTTTTTTCGGTTGAGGGACTCCAAATTTCGCGATTGTATTGTGTGATGGAGTTTCTGTAAGCAATGGCAGCTTGTTGCCACTTTGCCATGGCTGCGTTACGCTGGGTGCGTAAAATGTCATCATCAATAGATATTAATAATGCACCCGCATTGAATTTATCGCCCTCTATGCCAGCAATATAGTTAATTTGCCCAGCTTGTTGAGCGTTGATTGTTATTTCTTTATGCGGGATAATCGTACCGCCCAATCGAACAAAGCGGTCATAAACTGCTGATTGAACGATCTCGGTCTTAATTTCATTTGCGTACGAACTCAATGGCAGTGCGCACAAATTAGCAATCATTAAAAAATAAACATACTTAAGTCTCATGGAAGCCTTTCTCCTAAAATATCAATTTATCTGTCTATGCCGTTTACGATACTCGGTATAAAAACGATAAGCCAAATAAACTAATTGATGGCTTCTAAGTCCTATTTATATAATGAAATTATGATGTAAATTACCTTTATAAGTATATGATAATATTAGATTATTACTGTTTTATAATATTAGAATAGTATGTTATTTATTTTTTTAATAGATTTACTTGTAGTTTTACTTGGGGTGTAATTTTATGGGTATAAGGTCTTATTATTGAGGTGTTTGATAGGTGTGCTGCGAGATGTTCTTGTGGTATGTTTCGTAAGTGTAAGCGTAAAAAAGCCCGACCAGGATAGGTGAGCTTTAAGAATTTGGTGCCTCCTCTGTGACTCGAACACAGGACCTACCGATTATGAGTCGGGTGCTCTAACCAACTGAGCTAAGGGGGCATATTACTGGTGACAAGAGGCGAATACCACTTGATGGCGAGTATTATACCGATTGAATATAAAATTAAAATACTAAATGTTAAGTAAGTGCTGCTTAAAATAGAGTTTTAAGGAAAGGCTGGGAGTGAGTTCAAAAGATAAGGCAGTAAATATGATCACCCCTAGCACTTTTTACCTTTCAAAAGCTTGCCACTCTGGTTTGTATACTTAAAGGTTTCACTTGTCCTTAAATAAAAGCGAAGCGGTTGAATTAAAGGTTGAATGCTTTATATAAGTATTTTATGGCATAAGTTTTTTTTAACAACCCCAAATATTATTTGGGGTAAAAGCGCTTGAAAGCTAAAGTATTGCTAGGTTTCAGCAGGTTTATGGGTATTATAGTGGGCAGTGCATTTTTAGCGCTGGCTCGTGGTCAAAGAACTACGGACAGTAATGGCTTTAGATGCTTGGATACTTTTAAAAATCAGAGGAGAATGATTTTGGAAAAAGACATGATTGAGAAGATTAAAGTTCTTCCAGAATACCAGCAACTGGTAGCAGAGCGTACCGCGCTTGCTTGGACGTTGACGCTAGTGATGCTAGTGGTTTATTATGCTGTTGGCATTTGACCCTGTATTTTTCACAACCATTGTTAGTGGTGAATATATTTCTATTGGCTTCCCTGTGGGGGTTTCTATCATTGTATTTTCGTTTTTATTAACAGGTTATTATGTTCGTAAAGCAAACAATGATTTTGATGAACTAACAGCTAAAATTAAAGAGGCGGTGGGAAAGTGAACGCATTTCTAAAAACTTTACTAACTTTCTTAGTACTGGCACCAGCAACATTGATGGCAAGTGGCCTTGATGTGACGGCACCGGTTGAGAAAGTCACTAACTGGCCTGCTATTACGATGTTTGTTTTATTTGTGGGTTTAACCATTTATATTACTTACTGGGCAGCGCAAAGAACCAAAACTGCAAAAGATTTCTACGCAGCGGGCGGCGGTATTACTGGTTTTCAAAACGGTTTAGCGATTGCCGGTGACTATATGTCAGCAGCGTCTTTTTTGGGTATTACTGGACTGGTTTACTTAAAAGGGTATGACGGATTAATTTTCGCTATTGGTTTCCTTGTGGGTTGGCCAATTATCTTGTTCTTAATGTCTGAGCGTTTACGTAACTTAGGTAAATATACCTTTGCCGATGTCACTGCTTACCGTTTTAAGCAAAAGCCTATCCGCATCCTAGCGGCTGTTGGTGGTGTTGCCGTGGTTATTCTTTACTTAATTGCCCAAATGGTTGGTGCAGGTAAGTTAATTGAAGTGCTATTTGGTTTAGACTTTGACTATGCTGTTGTGATGGTTGGTGTGTTAATTATTGCTTACGTTTCATTTGGTGGTATGTTGGCGACAACTTGGGTGCAAATCGTTAAGGCGGTTTTACTATTATCTGGTGCAACCTTTATCTCAATCATGGTTATGTCTGAAATGGGCTTCAGTTTTGAAACTTTATTTAAGACCGCTGTTGAAAACCGTGGTGGATCAATGGACATCTTATATTCGGGTGGTTTTGTTTCAGATCCAATTAATGCGATCTCTTTAGGGATAGCCTTAATGTTTGGTACAGCTGGTTTACCGCATATCTTAATGCGTTTCTTCACTGTTCCTGATGCTAAAGAAGCTCGTAAGTCAGTATTCTTTGCGACGGGTTTCATCGGTTACTTCTATGTGCTTGCTTTCATTATTGGTTTCGGTGCAATCGCACTCGTGACGGCTTCTGAATACATGGATGGTGGAGCTTTAATCGGTGGTAATAATATGGCGGCAATTCACCTATCTCACGTAGTGGGTGGTAACTACTTCCTAGGGTTTATCTCTGCGGTAGCATTTGCAACGATTTTAGCGGTAGTATCTGGGCTAACACTAGCTGGTGCTTCAGCAATTTCACATGATATTTATGCAAATGTCATTAACCCTAATGCAACAGAAGGTCAAGAAACTAAAGTGGCTAAATGGGCTACGTTGGTGATTGGTGCAACGGCTATTGTCTTTGGTATTGGGTTTAAGGATCAGAATATTGCATTCGTGGTTGCCTTAGCCTTTACGATTGCAGCATCAGCTAACTTCCCTGTATTAATTATGTCAATGTATTGGAAGAATATGACGACTCGTGGTGCGGTTATTGGTGGTTGGTTAGGCCTATCATCAGCGGTTATTATGGTAGTTTTAGGGCCAGTTGTTTGGACTCAGATATTAGATATGGGGGCGGCGATTGTGCCTTATAAGTTCCCTGCATTGTTCACAGTAGCAATTGCCTTTATTGGCATTTGGTTCTTCTCTGTGACAGACAAGTCTGAAAGAGCGAAACAAGATAAAGCAGGCTTTGAAGCTCAATTTATCCGTTCTCAAACAGGTATTGGTGCAGAAGGCGCTTCTGAACATTAAAAGTTAATTAATGTTTAATTGTTAAAAAGGGGGCCTAGGCCCCCTTTTTTTTGGTCTCAATATTGATGGATCCTGTTGTCCTACTGAGGCGACTTATTCACAGGATGCCTTAAAATTGCCAGAGGTAGTAGACCACCCCTGGCGATTTTTGGGTTAAGCTATATCCTTAACCCAGTTAATCATTATCTCTTGTGCTACAGGGTTGGGTGCTTCCATAAAGTTAACGACAAAGTTATCTTGTTGTTCTGTTATGCCAATTGATCTTGGGCGTACCGCAATAGGGTCAGCTGATGGAATTTCCCAGCCAAAGCAAAAGATAATATTTTGAGCATCGGTAATGTTATTAGCGATGGTGCCATCCACCGTTTTAGTGTGTTTGAAGTGGTCAAATCTAGCAATGAAAACAGCCCTATCATGCGTCTCTATTTTGACTTGGAAGTAATTTAAAAATTCCTCGGTACTTTTAAAGCGACAGGTTTGCTTAGAAAATGTCTTTTCCCAAATAGGGTATTTATCTTTAAACTGCTTAGCTTGCATGGTAGCTCCTTTATAAGCTTTATTTTAAGTTCATAAATTATAGTTATAAGTTCTGTTCGTGTCCAATTTATCATTTTAATACTTGGCGATAAGCCTGTTTAGTGGATGTTGTGAGTAGGGATTGCGTAGCGTTCACCTTAAAATTAGTCGGATCAGGGCCAATAAAAAGAATGGGGTGAAATCTATTTGAAAATATTTAATAAACTCAAATTCAAGGAGTAAAATAGAGATAGAGCTATTAATAACGCATAATCTTATTGAATAATAAGTGGCGTACCGGCCTAATAAATTGTAAAACAATAAAGGATATTATCTAATGAATAAGCACAAAGCAAAGATAGGCAAGTTGTACGAGCACCCTATTTCAGGCAACATTGACACAACAAAGCTGTTGCATGCACTTGAGCATTACGGTGCAACAGTGGATATGAATAAGCAACACCGTGCGCTGATTCATTTGAATGGCAAAGAGCACTCTCTAGCGCTTTCTCACCGCAAGGAGTTATCGAAAGATGCTATCGTAAGTATGCGTCATTTCCTTGAAGAAGTTGGGCTAACAGAAGATAAGCTTTAGGCAATAAAGACCGAACCTTAAAATCGCCAGGGGTGGGTAGTACACCACCCCTGGCGATTTTTGCATTTTGGCCTTATTGAAGACATAAAAAAACCTGCATAAAGCAGGTTTTTTTATGGATTAGCGAAGGGGGTTATTTTTTACCACGACCCGCTTGCTTACGACCATTTTCAGTCAGTATCTTCTTACGGATACGAATGCTGTCTGGTGTTACTTCTACCAATTCATCATCATCGATAAACTCTAACGCTTGCTCTAGTGAGAAACGAATAGGGGGTGTTAGCACTTGTGCTTCATCTGTACCAGAAGCACGCATGTTAGTAAGCTGCTTGCCTTTCAATGCGTTAACCGTAAGGTCGTTTGCACGAGAGTGTAGGCCAACAACCATTCCTTCATAAATCTCTTCACCGTGGCCAAGATATAGACGACCACGCTCTTGTAGGTTGAATAAAGCGAATGTTAAGGCTTTACCTTGACCGTTAGAGATAAGTACACCGTTCTGGCGCTCACCTAATGTTCCTGCAAATTTTTCACCGTAGTGAGAGAAGCTAGAGAAGATAAGACCGTTACCCTGTGTAGAAGTCATGAACTCTGTACGGAAACCAATTAGCCCACGAGAAGGAATGGTGAAGTCAATACGTACACGTCCGTGCCCGTCTGGAACCATGTCTTCCATGATTGCTTTACGCATACCTAGTTTTTCCATGATAGTACCTTGAGCAGACTCAGGGACATCAACCGTTAGGTTTTCATAAGGCTCTTGCATCACGCCATCTACTTCGCGGAAGATAACTTCTGGACGAGAAATTCCCATCTCAAATCCTTCACGACGCATCGTTTCGATTAGGACTGAAAGGTGAAGCTCACCACGACCAGATACACGGAACTTGTTAGCATCTTCAGTGTCATCAACACGAAGCGCTACGTTAGTAATTAATTCTTTGTCTAGACGCTCTCGAATCTGACGAGAAGTTAGTAACTTACCTTCTTTACCAACGAAAGGAGAGTTGTTAACTTGGAATGTCATGCTTACTGTTGGCTCGTCAACAGATAACGGAGGCAATGCCACTACGCTATCAGGACTACAAATAGTATCTGAAATTAATAATGGATCAAAACCAGAGAATGCGATGATGTCACCCGCATTTGCTGTATCAGCGTTGATACGCTCTAAACCAAGGTAACCGAATATTTCGCCCATTTTACCGTTGCGAATTTTACCTTCAACGTCAATGATCTTAACTGGCATACCGACTTTCGCAATACCTTGCTTGATACGACCTGTTCCGATAACACCTTTATAGCTATCGTAATCTAAAGAGATCACTTGTAGCTGGAAAGGCGCGTTCATATCAACTTGTGGTGCGCTAACGGTGTCAACGATAGTGTGGAAAATACACTCCATGTCGCCATCACGTACATCTTCTTCCATGCCAGCAAAACCGTTAAGGCCTGAAGCATAAATAACTTGGAAGTCCATTTGCTCATCAGTTGCACCTAGGCGATCAAATAAGTCAAAAGTTTGGTCTAGTACCCAGTCAGGACGAGCGCCAGGACGGTCAATTTTGTTGATAACAACAATAGGCTTTAGCCCTTGTGCTAATGCTTTTTCAGTTACAAAACGTGTTTGAGGCATAGGGCCTTCAACGGCATCAACCAATAGTAAAACTGAATCTACCATAGAAAGAATACGTTCAACTTCTCCACCAAAATCCGCGTGACCAGGGGTGTCAACGATGTTGATACGGTAGTCGTTCCAGTTTACAGCGGTGTTTTTAGATAGGATTGTAATACCACGTTCTTTTTCAAGATCGTTAGAATCCATCATGCGCTCTGTATCGTTAATACGTACGTTGTCTAATGTGCCAGATTGCTTTAAAAGTTGGTCAACTAGGGTTGTTTTACCGTGGTCAACGTGGGCAATAATCGCAATGTTACGAATATGATCTGCGTTCATGATGATATCTCTAAGATTTGAAAAAAGCGTATTATACTGAAAACCCGGGAAGAATGTTAATTCTTTGAAATAATTGCATTTTTTTTATGGAAAACTGCGTGTTTTAACGTGACTTAATGGCTGAGTCAGAATAGGATTTACGCTAAGTATTTAATTAATCAGCGGGTTTTCTTTGGGTTGACTATATGTGTCTATGCGGATATACTGGTTTTGTATTTATTTTTGAAGGGAGTGCGTCATGTTTGAGCAATTAGGTAATTGGGTCGCTTATGATGTGTTGAGGTTAAGTGTCCAGCAAGGCATGGGTGCCGCGGTACAGTTTTTTGTAATGGATGTGACTAAAATATTTATCATGTTGGTCATTATTATCTATTTAATGGGCTTGTTGAGGGCTTATGTGTCAACCGAGCGGGTACGTCAAATTGTAATGGGGCGTCCAAAATGGCAGGCACGTTCTTTGGCGATAACGCTAGGCGGGATTACGCCTTTTTGTTCTTGTTCCTCGGTGCCTTTGTTTATCGGATTTGTAGAAGCTCGGATTCCTGTTGGCATAACCTTCGCCTTTTTAATTGCCAGCCCGATGATTAATGAAGTTGCCGTAGTGCTGCTTGTTGGAATGTTGGGTTGGGAAGTTGCTTTGCTATATGTATTGGCAGGCGTTGTGGTTGCTTATGTTGGTTCGATTGTAATGGAGTGGTTTAAGCCTGAACGTTGGATAGAGAGTTATGTTTGGGATATTAAAGTGCGTCAACAACAAGAGCAAACTGCCAATGCAGGGGGGATGTCCGATCGGCATGATTTTGCCTTGAATGAAGTTAAAGTAATTGTGAAGCGTATTTGGCATTGGATTTTGATTGGGGTTGCTTTGGGTGCTTTGTTTCATGGTTATGTGCCTGAAGCTTGGGTGCAAACTTATTTAAGTGATGCTTCTAATTGGTGGAGTGTACCAGCAGCGGTATTGACAGGTGTTCCTTTATATTCAAATGCAACCGGGGTGATTCCTTTAATTGAAGCGATGATTGATAAAGGCGTGCCCATTGGTACCAGTCTGGCATTGATGATGAGTATTGCAGCCTTATCTTTGCCTGAAATGTTAATTTTAAGAAAAGTAATTAGATGGCCAGCCTTAGCGGTATTTGTTGGGGTGTTAACGGCGGCATTTATTTTAGTTGGTTATGGTTTTAATTTTTTATATGCGCATTCAATTTTAATGGGCGTGTAGTTATATTTAGATAAATAACAGGAGACAGTAAGATGAAAAATAATGTAATGGTTAGGTTAATGAGCACCTTTATTTTAGGGGCAATTGTATTAGCCCATATTTCAGGGCAAACAGATTTGTTTTCTGCAAACTGGTTATGGCTAGCTATCTTGCCTGCCTTTATGGGGTTACAAGCCACCTTTACCGGTTGGTGTCCTGCGGAGATGATTGGTAAGCTCTCTAAGAATAGCGATTGTTGCCCAGGTTCTAGTTGCTCAGGTGTTAAAAAAGAACCCGTAAAAACCAGTTGTTGTGAATCGAGCACGGATAAGGCTGTGAAAGAAGACTCAGCAGAGCTCGTTAAAACTGAGCAAACGGTTGAAACCCTAACCAACTGTTGTGGTTCAGAAAGCCAAGATGAGGGTGATGTTATTAGGGTGCTGGGAACGGGATGTACGAACTGTGCTAGCACCGTTAAGTTAATTGAGCTAACCGCAGATGAACTGAATATTAAAGTGAATGTTGTTAAAGTGGAAGATATTGCAGAGATTGCTTCCTATGGTGTGATGAGTACCCCTGCCATTGTGATGGCTGATGAAGTGGTGCATTCAGGCAGTATCCCAAGTAAAAATCAAGTGGTTACTTGGCTAGAAAAATAAACGGTTTCAAATCGCAAAGGAATAAATGATGAAGAAATTTTATGTAATGGCTGTTTTATTCATGTCGTCCTTGGCTTTTAACGCCTGGTCGATGGATTTTAAAGCGCAAAAAGTGTCTGATGGCATTTATGCCTATGTTGGGCCGCTTACCGATCGTACGCCTGAAAATTTGGGGCTTAATGATAATATTGGCTTTATTGATACGCAAGCAGGTTGGGTATTGGTTGATTCGGGTGGCGGAGATGTTGCCGCTAAAAAGCTAGAATCTATTGCAAAAGGGATTAAAGATCAGCCGATTGTTGCGGTGATTAACCTGGGAAGCCAAGATCACCGTTGGTTAGGAAATGACTATTTTTCTAAACAAGGTGCGAAAATTTATGCAACGGACAAAACCATAGCCACTCAAACCCGCATGTTTTCAGATTTAACAGCGAGTATTGCTAAGAAAGTGCCACAGCTAAAAGGCACTAAGTTAAAAACAGCCGATGTGGTTTTAAACCAAGCTAAGAATAAGCTGGTGATTGGTGGCGTAGAAATGAATTTGAACTTTTATGGCAATGCGCATTTTCCTGGCGACTCGGTTCTGTGGTTACCTAATTCAAAAGTATTGTTTACTGGCGATGTGGTGTATGTCGACCGTATGTTAGGCGTGCATCCTTGGTCAAATACGATAACCTGGAACAAGGCTTATAAAGCTATGCGTAAGTTACCGGCCAAGACTATTGTGCCCGGGCATGGCGCAGTGTCGGATTGGCAAAAAGTAGATGCTGATACGGGGGATTATCTTAATAAGTTAATCGTTACTTTAACGGAAGAAGCTGAAAATATGGCAGGGGTGGATCAAGCGGTGAATGCCAATCGTAATTGGCCAGCCTTTAAGCATCTTGAGCATTATGATTCGTGGCACCCACAAAACTTAAACAGAACCTATTTAAGGCTTGAATCAGAAATGTAGTGTTTGAATAAGCCGTTAGTTAACAGCGTATTTGATAGAAAAGTGCCAGGCAGAATGTCTGGTATTTTTTTGCCTGCTATTTGGCGTTAAGCCGTTAGTCTATGTTACAGCGTTTAGGAGACTGCTCGTATTGCGCTAAAGCAGATTTATCTTGCTGGATAATCTCAAGAGGCTCTAGCATGATAATGGACGCCTTCATGAGGTTAAGAGCAGGATGCTTGCTGTTTAACGCATAATGAATCCAGTTCCCTTCACGCCAAGAATTGACTATCTGTTGGTTCTTTAGATAAGCAAGGTGTCGAGAAACGGTACTTTGTGAAAGTGCCAGTACCGAGACTAAATCGCATACACAGAGTGAATCACGGGTTTGTAACAAGGCGAGTATCCTTAGGCGAACAGGCTCTGCCAAGGCTTTGTGAAACTGTGCATGATCCTCAAGGGATTTTAAAATAGTCATTCTTTATCAGTAGGCGGTTGCTGACAAAAAGCATCTAAATCTAATTTTTCTTGCTCTGCTGCTGCATAGCGACGCGCCATCATTAGGTAACTTTGGAGTACGCCGTAGGTCATGGTGCCAATAATGACACCAGCTAAAGCAAACAAGCCGGCTACTTTTCCTTCGCCAATCATGGCTGGAATAGTGCCTGGGCAAGAAGCGGTCATGCCCCATCCCACGCCAAATAATAGCGCGCCTAGAACGAGCCCTTTTTGGTAAGGTTTTTTAACAAAATCGACTTCTTGGCCCGTCACAATAGACTTAACCTTAGAGCGCTTTAAAATAAAAACGCCAACCATCGCGACCGTTACAGAGGTGCCGATGACAATCATTAGTCTAAGGTTTTCCAATAAAAACATTTTGGCGTGAAAGTCATAAGTAGTCGCGCCCGCTTTACTCATTAAAAAGCCAAAGGTAATGCCCATTATCCAGCCAAAGAAGTTATTTCGATGGGTCGAGAAGAAATTCAATAATGCCATGTGTTTCTCCTATGAGCCAAACAGTAACTGAGTGGTAATGAAGGCACTAAAGAAGAAGACGCCGCCGGCTAATAAGCTAGGGGGGTTCAACATGGCACCGCCTACAAGCGCATGGCCAGTTGTACAGGCGCCAGCAAGACGGGCGCCGAAGCCTAATAATATACCACCAAATACAATCCAAATAGCCTTGCCGGCTAAGGTTTGTGGCAGAATGGTGTCATACATACCCATGCTGAATGAAAAGGTCCAGGGCTCGGGAGAGGTCATGGCGCTTAAGAAGCCACCAAGAGGAATGCCGAGTAAAAACCATAATTTAGAGTTATTGATTTTGGCATACTCGCCCACACGGAAATACTCTATTTTAGAGGTAACCATGCCACAAAAGTTACCATAGCCTGTTGAACAGCCTGCTGGTTTGCCCATGAGCCAGAAATGAAAGATAACAAATAAACCGAGTGCAATGCCTGCAGGAACGGCTGGCCAGACGAGTATATCCATGCTTTTTCCTTGTGAAGCGAAGTTAACTAAATCAAAGTAAGGTAAATTAGTGAAATTAAATGTTTTATATTGGTCTTGCTTAATGAGGGACTATTCTAACGGATGCTTGGATGCCTTGCAAAGAGAGCTTTTTAAGCGTCATATAAAAAAAACTTATGAGGAGCTGTGTTTATTTATAGAAAGTTGCTGATATTCTAATATTATTAAACCCTTATATGTATTTGTGAAAATAACCACTTGTTAGATGTCAGTGGTTAAAGTCTATATTTTAATTTTGCAGAGGCTGTTAGGTGGCAAAATCTTCAGGATCATAACCTAGGTTAGGGGCTAACCAGGTTTCAGTCTTTTCAATGCTCCAGCCTTTACGCTTGGCATAGTCCTCAACTTGGTCACGACCAATAGAGCCTACGCCAAAGTATTTTGCTTTAGGGTGGGCAAAGTAGGTTCCGGATACTGCCGCGGTTGGGTACATGGCAAAGCTTTCGGTTATGGCTAGCCCAATCGTTTCGGTTGGTTTAATTAAGTCCCAAAGTGTACCTTTTTCGGTATGGTCTGGGCAGGCAGGGTAACCCGCAGCAGGGCGAATACCTTGGTAGCGTTCACGAATAAGGTCTTCATTTTCTAAAGCTTCATCTGGCGCATAACCCCAGTCTTCTTTGCGCACAATTTCATGCAAAGTTTCGGCGAAGGCTTCAGCAAAACGATCCGCTAATGCTTTTAGCATAATGGATTCATAGTCATTAAAGTCGGCTTCAAAACGTTTAATATGTCCATCTATACCAATACCTGCGGTCACTGCAAAGAAACCAATATAATCTTTTAAACCAGAGCTAACAGGGGCAATGTAGTCAGATAAGCATTGGTTTTTTGCGTCTTTTTTCTTTTCCGCCTGCTGGCGAATATGGTGCATGCGCGTCAGCTCTTCTGTACGAGAATCATCGGTATAAATAATGATGTCATCGCCGTCTCGGTTGGCAGGGTAGAAGCCATAAACCGCTTTAGCCGTTAGCCATTTTTCTTCAATAATTTGCTTAACCATCGCTTGTGCATCGGCAAATAACTTGGTGGCTTCTTCGCCGACAACTTTATCTTTTAAAATGCGAGGGTAAAGGCCGTGTAGTTCCCAAGATTGGAAGAATGGCGACCAATCTAAACGTTCTAATAGTTTTTCTAGCGGGAAGTCGTTTAAGACTTTGGTGCCTAAAAAGGTTGGCTTGGCAGGGGTAAAGTTGACCCAGTCGGCATTGTCAAAAATAGCATTTTCTCTAGCTTTTTTGATAGACACACGGCGCACTTGTTTGGCACGGGCTTTACGTTCTTCACGAACCTGTTCATATTCTGTTCGAATATCCGCAGCAAACCCTGCTTTTAAATCGACTGAGATAAGGCTTTGTGCCACGCCTACTGCTCGGGAAGCATCTTTAACATACACAACGGGGAAGTCATATTTGGGTTCTATTTTAACGGCGGTATGTGCCTTTGAAGTGGTAGCGCCTCCAATTAACAAGGGTAGGTTCATGCCTCTTTCTTGCATCAGCTTGGCTACATTCACCATTTCTTCCAGTGATGGGGTAATTAAGCCTGAAAGCCCAATGACATTTGCACCTTGTTCAATGGCGGTGTCTAGGATTTTTTCGGCAGGTACCATCACGCCTAAATCAATTACTTCAAAGTTGTTACATTGTAAAACGATGCCAACAATGTTTTTACCAATGTCGTGAACATCGCCTTTGACGGTGGCCATGACAATCTTGCCGTTAATGTGTCCGGCTTGTTTTTCGGCTTCTAAATAAGGGTCAAGGTAGGCAACGGCTCGCTTCATCACGCGTGCGGATTTAACTACCTGAGGTAAAAACATTTTACCGGAACCAAATAGGTCGCCCACTACGTTCATGCCGTCCATTAAGGGGCCTTCAATCACGTTAATAGGCGCGCCTAGTTTTTGGTAGGCTTCTTCTGTGTCTTCAATAATAAATTCGGTAATCCCTTTTACCAAAGAATGTTCAAGGCGTTTTTCAATAGAGGTTTCACGCCAAGACAAGTCGGCTTCTTTACTGGCTGTAGAACCATCGCCTAAAAATTCAGAAGCGACTTCAAGCAAACGTTCGCTGGCTTCTGGGTCTTTGTTTAAAATGACGTCATCAACGGCTTTGCGTAGTTTTGTAGGGATGTCATCATAAATAGCCATTTGCCCAGCATTCACAATGCCCATGTCCATGCCTTCTTTGATGGCATAGTATAAAAAGACCGAATGAATGGCTTCACGTACGGGGTTGTTACCACGGAAAGAGAAGGAGACGTTAGACACGCCGCCTGATATTTTGGCATAAGGCAAGTTGGCTTTGATCCAGCGAACCGCTTCAATAAAATCTAAACCATAGCGGTTGTGCTCTTCAATACCGGTAGCAACGGCAAAAATATTGGGGTCGAAAATAATATCTTGTGGCAAGAAGCCTACTTGTTGGGTTAAGACATCATAAGAGCGTTTACAAATTTCTGTTTTGCGCTCGAAGGTATCAGCTTGGCCGTCCTCATCAAATGCCATAACGATGGCTGCGGCACCATATTTTTTAACCAATTTAGCATGGTGAATAAAGGCTTCTTCGCCTTCTTTTAAAGAAATGGAGTTCACCACGCCTTTACCTTGAATGCATTGCAAGCCTGCTTCAATCACATCCCATTTTGAGGAATCCACCATGATAGGCACACGAGACGCGTCGGGTTCTGATGCCAGTAGGTTTAAAAACTTAACCATGGAAGCTTTGGAATCTAGCATCCCTTCATCCATGTTGACGTCAATAATTTGTGCGCCATCTTGTACCTGTTTGATGGCAATGTCTATCGCTTCTTCAAAGTTGTCTTCAATAATAAGACGTTTAAACTTAGCAGAACCTGTGACGTTATTACGTTCGCCCACGTTCACAAACAGCGAACTTTCATCAATATTTAACGGCTCTAGCCCTGATAAGCGACAAACGGGTGCAATGTCTGGCAGCTCTCGGCGAGGGTAACTGTTAGCCGCATCCGCCATGGCTTGTACATGGTCGGGCGTGGTACCACAACAGCCACCAATCATGTTTAGCCAACCACGTTTTGCCCAAATATCAATTTCATGCGCCATTTGCTCTGGTGTTTCATCGTATTCACCAAACTCATTAGGCAGGCCTGCATTGGGGTGAATGGATACATAGGTTTCACAAACACGACTGAGTTCTTCAACGTAAGGGCGCAGTTCTTTTGGCCCTAGTGCGCAGTTTAAACCAACCGTTAAAGGTTCTGCGTGTGCAATGGCGTTGTAGAAAGCTTCGGTAGTTTGCCCAGAAAGGGTTCGGCCAGAGGCATCGGTAATGGTACCTGAAAGCTGAATAGGCACTTCGTAACCGACTTCATCTTCGACTTCTTTAACAGCAAAAATCGCGGCTTTGGCGTTCAAGGTATCAAACACGGTTTCAATCAAAATAGTATCTACGCCGCCTTCTAGCAAAGCATGGGTAGCTTGTTTGTAGGTGGAAACTAACTCATCAAAAGAGGTATTTCGAAAAGAAGGGTCGTTCACATCAGGAGAAATAGAAGCGGTACGGTTAGTCGGCCCTAGCACGCCTGTAACAAAGCGTGGTTTGCCATCTTCAGCTTCGGCAATATCACAAGCTTCACGTGCTATTTTGGCAGCGGACAAGTTGATTTCAGACACATATTCTTCCATGTCATAGTCAGCTTGTGCAATCACAGTCGCATTAAACGAGTTGGTTTCTAGCAGGTCTGTGCCATTGCGCAGAAACTCTAAATGAATATCTCGAATTAAGTCAGGTTTGGTGATAACAAGAATGTCATTGTTACCTTTAATGTCCATGTGGTAATCGGTGAAACGGTCGCCTCGAAAATCTTCTTCGCTTAATAATTTATCTTGAATCATGGTGCCCATTGCGCCATCTAGCACGACAACACGAGTCGCCAATAAGTCTTTTAAAAGTTGAATTCTTTCGCTGCGATTTTTCATAAGGATTGAGTCTGACAAAATTATAATAATAGCCCGATATTTTACCGCATTTCCAATCAATTTAGCTAAAACCTAGCGTAAGCTGCTTATAAAGGTAGCTAAACCTTAAAAATCGCCAGGGGTGGGTGTCGGGTTTTGCTATAATTTAGCCAATTAAGATTAAATAAAGACACGCGAGAATAAGCCATGCTTTGCCAAGTTTTCCCCGAACAATATGCCGATCAACTGGCTGATAAAACAACCCGTTTTAAGACGTTAGTCCCTAGTTTTAAAGATTTAACCGTGTATGAATCAGCGCCTAAACATTATCGTGCCCGTGCCGAGTTTCGTATTTGGCATGATGGTGATGAGTCAGACTATATTATGTTTGACCAGGCGACTAAGGAAAAGGTCAAAATAAAGGCTTGTCCTATGGCTTTGGCAAGCATTGATAGTTTAATGCCTAAACTGATGGCGGCTATTTGTAAGGTACCTGTGTTACGTGTAAGGCTTTTTCAAGTAGATTTCTTGGCAACCTTATCAGGTGAAATATTGGTCACTTTAATTTACCGTAAATCGATTGAAGAAGATGCCGATTGGTTACAGGCTGCAAAGGATTTGAAAGATGCTTTAGGGTTGACCTCTTTAATTGGGCGAGCAAGAAAACAAAAGATTTGTTTGCCGAATGACTTTATTGAAGAGCATTTGGAAGTGGATGGCAAACCATTTATTTACCAGCAAATTGAAAATAGTTTTACTCAGCCAAACGCTGAAGTCGCGCAAAAAATGTTGAGTTGGGCAAGGGCGATGTCTCAAAAAGGCAATGACCTTTATGGCAAAGCCGACTTAATTGAACTTTATTGTGGAAATGGCAATTTTTCAATTGCCTTGGCAGAATTTTACAACCAAGTGTTGGCAACAGAGATTTCTAAAACCTCTGTTTATTCTGCGCAATACAACATTGAGAAGAATGCAGTACAAAACTTAGTGGTTGTCAAAATGGCGGCAGAAGAAATTTCGCAAGCAATGAAAGGCACGCGAGAATTCTTTAGAATGAAAGAGGTTGATTTAACGCGCTATGATTTCAAGACCTTATTTGTAGACCCGCCTCGTTCGGGGCTAGATGACTTGACGCGTAGCATGGTTGCTGACTTTGACAGAGTGATTTATATTTCTTGTAACCCGGATACGTTGGCAAGAGATTTGGTTGAAATTGAAAAAACTCATGATATTGTGGCGTCAGCTGTATTTGATCAGTTTCCCTATACGCATCACCTGGAAGCAGGTGTGTTTTTAATTAAGAAGGAGTTAGTATGATTTTAGCTTGGATAGGCGCCTTATTTATTGGCTTAAGCTTAGGTTTATTAGGCTCCGGCGGTTCTATTTTAACCGTGCCGACATTGGTCTATTTGGTGGGGCAAAACCCTAAGGTGGCGATTGCTGGTTCGTTATTAATTGTCGCTTTAATTAGTTTTACTTCTGCGATTGCCTATGCTCGTCAAAAAATGGTGGAGTGGCCAATTGTGTTTGCCTTTGGGCTTCCTGGTATGTTGGGGGCTGTACTGGGTGCCTGGACAGGGCAGTTTGTTAGTGTGGATGTCCAAATGTTATTTTTTGGTAGTTTGTTATTAGTGTCTTCTTACTTGATGTTTAAACCGCCTGTTTTAGAAACGGCTTCTGATCAAGCAGAAAGGCATATTATCAAAACTTCTATCGATGGTTTTTTGGTCGGGATTATTACGGGTTTAGTGGGTGTAGGCGGTGGATTTTTAATTATTCCAGCCTTGGTTTTATTGGCTGGTTTGTCCGTGCGTTTAGCGATAGGCACCAGCTTAGTTATTATTTCAATGCAAGCCTTTGCTGGATTTGTTGAATATTTACAGGTGCTGGAAAAATTACAGCTGTCGCTTGATTGGCAGATTATTGGCATATTTTCTGTGATTGGTATCGTAGGTGGGTTAATCGGTAGTAAGCTTTGTGCGTTAATTGATCAAACCTTATTGAAAAAGGTATTTGGTGGAGTATTAATTTTAATGGGCGGGTTTATTTTGACAGAAGTCTTATCTAGGTTGCTAAGGTAAATTATATCTCGAATCTCTCTTATATAAAAATAGTCAGTCATGATAAAAGGACTTAACAATGAAAATCGTCTCAATTAATATAGGTAAAGTGAAACAGTATGGCTGGAAAGGCGGTACGCCTTCGGCCATCAATAAACAGCCAGTATCAGGCAATATTGCCTTGACCTCGACTGGCTTGGAAGGAGATGAACAAGCTAATTTAGAGGCACACGGTGGTGAAGAAAAAGCCGTGTTAGTCATTCCTGAAAGTAATTATTCATTTTTAGGGGTACAGCAATCAACAGGATTTTTAGGGGAAAACTTACAGTTAAGTGGGTTAACTGAAGCAGACGTTCAAGTTGGTGACCGTTTACAAATAGGCTCGGTTTTACTGGAAGTTTCCCAGCCCCGTTCACCTTGCTGGAAACTAGGTGAAATAATGAATGATAAAGCCTTTTTAAAGCAATATTCGCAAGCGGGTCGGGTGGGGTTTTATTGTCGCGTGTTAAAAACAGGGGTAGTAAAAGCTGGGGCAAAAGTAGAGCGGGTCAGTAGCCAGATACCGAGTGTCGCAATAGATGCCTTGTTTGTCGCACAATTTGAACGCAACCCCAGTAAAACACAATGGCAGATGATACAAAAAGCCATTGATCACCCTGCTTTATCGCAAGCTTGGTTAAGCAAGCTAACCACCCTTCAACAACGGGCAAACTTAGCCTTAACACCAAATTTATAACGGTTTATACTAAAGACTATGACAACGCCAAAATGGACTAAAAAAGAACGTACTAAAGACTGGATTAAACCCCCAAAGCATATTTTAAAATTGGTGGGAAGAGCCATTTCCCAATATAAAATGATTAAAGAGGGCGATAAAATCTTACTGGGGTTATCGGGTGGAAAAGATTCGATGGCTTTATTGGTTATCCTAAAGCACTTCCAACGTCATTCACCTGTTAAGTTTGAACTGGCTGCCTGTACCATTAACCCTGAAATTCCTGGATTTGATCCTTCGCCATTAAAGGACTGGGTAGCCTTATTAGGCAACGTAGCGTATTTTTATGAATCTGAAGACATGGTTGCCTTGGCCGACTCCCACATGGTTGGAAACTCTTTTTGTAGTTTCTGTGCACGTCAAAAACGGGGCAAACTCTATACCGTTTGTCGGCGAGAAGGCTACAACGTCTTAGCTTTGGCACAACATTTAGACGACTTAGCCGAAAGCTTTATCATGTCTGCTTTTAATGCGGGCGAACTGCGTACCATGAAAGCACACTACTTAAACAATGATAAAGATGTGCGTATTATCCGCCCTTTGGTTAGAGTGAGAGAAAGAGATACCCGTGCTTTTTCACAAGAAGCTGGCTTGCCGGTTATTGAAGATAATTGCCCAGCCTGTTATGCCAAACCCCAGCAACGTCAACGTATGAAAGAACTGTTGTTGGCTGAAGAAGAACACAATAGCCATTTATATTCGAACTTATTGACGGCCATGCAACCTCTGATTCAAGATGATAACCATGATGGGCTAGCGGCTTTGCTGGAAGAGGCTTCTAATAATGGCTAGTTCAAAAATCAGTAATACATCACCTTCTATCAAACACCGTATTGCTGGTTGGCTGTTTATAAAGTTCTTTTGGGTACTTTCTAAGTTTTCTTTAAAAAACTTACATAGGCTCGGTAGCCTTGTCGGTTGGGGACTATCTCTTTTTCCTAACTACAATCGTAATGTGGTACGAGCGAATTTAAAAGTGGCTTATCCACAGCTATCTTCAAGTGAACGGCTTGTGATGGAAAAGATGACCTTGAAAGAAAATGCTAAAAGTTTTACTGAGCTAGGCGCACTTTGGGAGTGGTCATCTGATAGCCGCCAAGCGTTGGTTAAAGCATTTTATGGCAAAGAGCACTTAGAGGCTAAGGAAGCAAAAGGCAAGGGCATTATTCTCTTGACCCCACACTTTGGTGCTTGGGAGCTTTTAACCGAGGCTATTCAGGAGCAAGAGCTAGTAACGATACTCTATCAGCCACCTAAAATTAAGCAGATTGAAGACTATATTGTGCAAGCTCGTTTGAGCGCAAAGGGGCGAGCCGTACCAACCAATGCACGCGGCGTGAAAGAAATTTTTAAGTCCTTGCTTAAAAAGCAAAGAGTGGGAATATTACCCGACCAAGACCCGGGTGATACTGGCAGTATCTATGCCCCTTTCTTTGGGCACCCTGCTAGAAGTATGACCTTGATTGCGAAGCTGGTTCGTAAGACACAAGCCACGGTTGTGTTTATCGTTGCAGAACGATTGCCCAATGCAGAGGGCTTTGCTATTCATATCTTACCAGCAGATTCGGAAATCTATTCAGAAGATGACTTGGTGTCTGTTATGGCTTTAAATAAAGGGGTTGAAGCCTGTGTGGCGATTAACCCCACACAGTATTTGTGGAGTTATAAGCGGTATCGTCATCCTCCTGCTGGCACAGAAGATATCTATTAAACGGCTTTAAGTAAACTATTTATTACTTAATGTTTTGATAGAGTCTTTATTTAAAGTCTGATAGTTTCATTTTAGCCGCATCATCAACAGTACAGTCGGTGTCAAAATTATTTTGTGCAATTAGATAAGCTTGAAAGGCGGCAGGTATGTTTTCAAAACCATTATTTTTGACAATATGTTTAAAGATCGCGCCATAGTTTTTCTTATGAACAACGATATAACCTTGCTCTGAAGGCATGATCTTAACACCTTTCTTTTCTATCAAGGCTTTATAAAGGTTTGGCTTTTCAATTTGCATACGTTTGCCATCCAGCACTAAGAACGTAACATAAGAGTTGCCTTTTGTTTTAGCTGTAGTCGTGCCAGTAAGATTTTGGCTCAGTTTTTTAGCTAAACTATTTTGTAGCGTAGGTTCTGCAACAGAGATGTTTTTGGTTAACCAAGGCAAAAGCTTGTTGACTATTAAGGCAATATTATCGACATCTGTCTCAGACATAATATCTTTTAGTCTATCTTCAATATTCTCTAATCGATCAAGACGATCATTTAAAGTATCTAATTCTTGTTGTTGGCGACGTTTTAATTCGGCAATAGAAGTTTCTCTGTTTATGTTCATAATTATTTCCTTTATATTTAATATAATTTGATAATATTATTTTTTATAAATCATGTCAAGAGTGTCTTGATTGTTTTTGAGTTGTGATTGATGACTGAACGGAGCGTTAGATTATTTTTTAATAGATAATATGAAGATGCCAGATAGTACCAGGCTAAGTCCAATAATATGTGACCAACCAAAAGGTTCGTTTAATATCCAAACGGCTAGCACTAATGTGAATATAGGTCCTAGCATACCAATAATGCCCGTTTGGGTTCCGCCTATTCGGTGAATGGCTTCAGCGACCATAAAGCTGGGAATAACGGTGCTAAAAATAGCCAATAACCCTAGCCATAACCAAGCCTTTGTTGTGATGATTAGGTCGGCAGGATTGACTAGGCTAAAGAAGTAAATTAACACCAATAGGCTGGAAATGCTCATTGCCAGGCTAGTAAACCATAGACTGCCTATTTTGGCCATCACAGGCTTGCTTAGTAAGACATAAATGGAAAAAGTAAAGGCGGAAAGCATCACCCAAAAAGTGCCCCAAACAATATCATTTCCACCGACACTCATTTCCGCTGAAAATACCACCCACAAGCCCACGTAGGATAGAAGGATGGCTATGCCGACCTTTTTGGTTAAGGGTGTTTTTAGAAATAGCGCGCCTAAGATGGCGACCCAAATAGGGTAGGTAAATAGGGTCAATCTTTCCAGTTGAGCGCTAATGGTTTCTAAGCCTTTTAGATCCAGCCAAGAAGATAAAAAATAGCCAATAAAGCCTAAAAATAAGATAATCAAAATCTTCCGTTTGATTAGTGAAGGCTGAATGGGCTGGCGTTTAATTAACCAAGCTATAATCATTAGGTAAATAGGCAGTGCAATGGCCATACGTAGCATTAAAACGCTATCAGCATCGAGTCCCTCGGCATAGGCAAGCTTAATAAAAATAGATTTTAAAGAGAATAAAGCGGTGCCAATGATAGCTAATAGCATGCCGACTAAAAAGTACTGAGAATGAAAGTTAAGGCCAGATAGTTTATTGAACATGTTTTAAGTTAATTTATGCCCAATATACCAAGCATAGCGATGGGCGGAAAGGGTATTACTCTCTTTTAAAAAGCCTTCGCCATAAATTTCGGTGGTTAGGCTAGGAAAGGCATGATTCAACTCACCGCTGTTCAAGTAAAAACTAGGGTTGCTAGGGGCGTTATTTTGAACGGGTGCTAAAAAGGTCTGTATAAATAATTTCCCACCTGGCTTTAGAGCCTGTTCAATTTGTGAAAACAAAGCTCTATTTAGGTATTTGCTCACCACAATCACATCATATTGTTGATAAGGAAATAGCATCTGTTCAAAGTCACATAAAGTAGGGGTGATACTTAAACGGTTTACCGCAGCATAATTATTCAGCTGTGTTAAGGCAATATCTGAAATATCCCATGCATCGACGGTTAAGCCACACTGTGCCATAAACCGTGCATTACCACCGAGCCCACAGGCTAAGTCTAACCCCTTCCCTTTTAAAGGCAGTTGTGGGCCATGTTGTTTTAATACCCAGGCAGGAGGTACAAAATCGCCAGGGGTGGTCTGTGCATATTTATAATCCCATTTTTTAGCAAGGGAATGAGGGGGTGAAAAGTCCATTATTTACGCCAGAATGCGGCGGTAAACAGTACTAATAGGGTGAATATTTCTAAACGCCCTAGCAGCATGGTGAAAGTTAGCACCCATTTTACGGGGTCAGAGACATTTTGATAGTTGGCAGCCACTTCGCCTAAACCAGGTCCTAGGTTATTAATAGAGGCTGCGACGGCAGAAAAAGCCGTTACTTGATCTAACCCTAGCATCATTAAAGTCAGCATAATCACCACAAATGAAACGATGTAAAGAGAGAAAAACCCCCAAACAGCGGTAATGACTTTATCAGGTATCGCTTTGCCATTTAGTTTGACGGGCATTAAAGCATTAGGATGTAGCAAACGTTTTATTTCTCGGCTACCTTGCTTAGCCAGTAGCACAAAACGAATGACTTTCATACCGCCCGCGGTAGAGCCTGCACTACCCCCAATGAAACTCATCATAATAAGCATGGTGGGTACAAAGGCTGGCCAGACAGAATAATTGGTACTAGAAAAACCGGTTGTTGTGGCTAAAGAAATGGTCTGAAAAGCGCCAAAACGTAAGCTTTCTTCCCAGGTTGGGTAAACATTGTTGAGGGTTAAGTATAGGGTACTGATGACAATACCTAATAGTAGTAAGCCTGCATAGACCTTTACTTCTGGATCAAGCCGATAGGCGGTTAGGCTTCTACTGCGGAAGGCGCTGAAATGTAAGGCAAAATTAATGCCGGATAACACCATAAATAGCATAGCGACTAGTTCGACTTCGACGCTTTGGAAATAGCCAATACTGCTATCGTGAGTTGAAAATCCACCAATAGCGACGGTAGAAAAGCTATGGGTAATCGCATCAAAGCCATTCATGCCAGCTAAATAGTAGCCAATAGCACAAGAAATAGTGAGCCCTAAATAGATATACCAAAGCGCTTTTGCTGTTTCAGAAATCCGGGGAGCGAGTTTAGAATCTTTCACTGGACCAGGTGTTTCGGCACGATAAAGCTGCATGCCACCAATGCCTAACATAGGCAAAATAGCGACGGCTAAAACGATAATACCCATGCCGCCTAACCATTGAAGCTGCTGGCGATACCATAGTAAAGAATGGGGTAAAAGGTCAAGCCCAACCATCACGGTTGCCCCTGTGGTGGTTAGGGCAGAAAAAGATTCAAATACGGAGTCGGTAACACTCATAAATGTATTGGTGGTGAAATATAAAGGCACGGCGGCGGCAAAGCCTAGCACGGACCAGAACATGACTACTATTAAAAAGCCATCACGAATTTTTAATTCATGGTGATCATGACGGCTTGGATACCAGAGTAAAATACCGACAATAAGCAAGCCTATTAAGGATTTACTAAACTCTTCTATACCGCCATCTTGGTAGATAAGGGCAATGATAATAGGGGGAATCAACGTTAAGCTGAAGACCATTAACAGCAGGCCTAATATTCTAAAAATCAGTTTACTATGCATGATTTCGTCCTAAAACCAGTTTTTCTTTTCTTTGGGTGAAAAAATGTCAGAAATTTCTTCTGAACGGGTCGAATCTGTTAGAAAAATAACAGCATGGTCTTCTGCTTCAATCACAATGTTTCTATGTGATATAAGCACTTCATTGTTTCGGATGATACAGCCGATGGTGATATCCGCAGGCCATTTAATTTCGCCAATACGCTTGCCAATAATAGAAGAGCTATTCTCACTACCATGCACGATCACTTCTAATACTTCAGCTGCACCACGGCGTAAACTAAAGGCCTTCACCGTATCGCCTTCTCGCATATAGTGAAGCAGGTGGCTGGTCGTGATTTGGTGAGCTGAAATAGCCACATCAATACTGTTTAGGTGAATAAGATCAACATAAGATTGGTTGTTGACCAAGGCGATGACTCGGTTCACCCCTAATTTCTTGGCAAGCATACCTGAAATAATATTGGCCTCATCAGAGTTAGTGACCGCAATGAATAGATCAATTTCATCAATATTTTCTTCGGTTAACAATGACTTATCAGAAACATCTCCATGAATGATAATGGCATCATCAAGGGACTCTGCAATCATTCTAGCTTGCGAAATATCACGGTCAATAATTTTAACTTGGTGTTGTTTTTCAAGGTCTTTGGCTAAACTAAAACCAATATTACCGCCTCCCGCAATCATGATGTTTCGAGAAGGACGCACCTTGTCACGGCGTAGCTCGTTGGCAATAATTTGAATAGCATCTGGTACGGCTAAGAAAAATACTTCATCTCCTTCAAAAATAATCGTTTTGCCTGTTGGCATGATGACTTCACGATGGCGGTAAATGGCCACAATTCGGGTTTCAATGCCTTCTGGTAAATGGTGTTTAATTTCAGCAATTTCTTTCCCCACTAATAAGCTGCCTGCACGAGCCTTGATGGCTACAATTCGCACTTTAGAGTCTGCAAAATCGACTACTTGTAAAGATCCAGGGTATTCAATTAACTGCATAATGTAATCTTTAACTAGGTTTTCTGGGCTAATTAAGGCATCAATTTGAATGGCTTCATGGTTAATATTCTTATCAAATAACTCTGGGTGGTTTAAAAAACCTGTGCTACGAACGCGGGCAATTTTGGTCGGTGTTTTGTGTAACATGTGAGCAATTTGACAGGCTAAGATATTGGTATCATCTTTTTGAGTAGCCGCAATAAGCATGTCTGCATATTCTAAGCCTGCTTGTAGCAAGACATCAGGATTAGCTGCATGACCGTTTATGGTTTGAATATCTAATCGGTCTTGTAGGCGCTGCAGATTAGTGGAGTCAAGATCAACCACCGTCACGCTATGATTCTCTTTGGCCAGTAGCTCGGTTAAAGAAGACCCTACTTGTCCTGCGCCTAAAATTAATATATTCATGATATCGTTGCTCTATGTTGGGTTTTTAGGATCAATATGTAATGTTTTCAGTTTTCGATACAGGTTGGTTCTTTCTAGACCAGATTTTTTTGCAGTTTCAGAAACATTGCCCCCGGTTTCAATTAATAACTGACGAAGGTAAGTAGCCTCAAATAACTCTTTAGCTTGCTTTAAGTTGCTTGAAGTATCTACGGTCGCAATAGAGGGCGCTTTGTCTAATTGAATGTTTTTAAGTAAGTTTTTAACTTCATCATCACTGACTTCACCCTCTCCTAGAATGAGCAGGCGTTGAATAAAATTTCTCAACTCTTTAAAGTTCCCGGGCCAATTGTGCTGACGTAATACATTTTTGGCTGCCATACTAAAAGAACGATACTGTAACCCTTCATGGGTTAAAAAATAGTCTACAAAATAGTCAATTAATTCAGGTAAGTCTTCGGTATGTTGGCGTAAAGAAGGTACCTTGATGTGCATGATTTCTAACTTTTTAAGGATGGTAGGGTTAAACCCTTGTTTCGCTAAGTTCTCTAGGCTAAGGCAAGATAAGGCCATAACTCGAATATTGATGGGAATGTCTTTATGGCTATTAACGCGAGAGTAGGTTTGTTGACTAAGTAGTTTTTCTAAAAAGTGTTGCCCAGCAGAATTTAATTTTTCTAGTTGATTAATAATTAAAGTGCCATTATCTGCTTGAGTTATTTCACCCAATAAAACGTTATCCGGCTGGTCTTCGCCCAGTATTTGAACTTGTTTTGCTTGGAAGTCAGCGCCCTGAATTTCTAAAATTTTGTGTTCTTTTTGTGCGCTCAACAGGGAGATAGCTTCGGCTAAACGAAATTTTCCAGTGCCTGTTTCTCCGGTAATAAGCAAGGGCATGGTGTATTGAGCGACCCTTTTGGCGGTATCTCGTAACTGTTGAACAAGCTTACTTTTGCCAATAGGCAAAATTTGCTCAGGCAGCTTTTGCTTTAGATGGCGGTTTTCATGCTGTAATTGTATGTTGTGCATGGCTTTTTCAGCGCTCACCAATAGCTTGGCTAAGGACAGTGGCTTTTCTAAGAAGTCGTAAGCCCCTAGCTTAATTGCATCAATCGCCGTTTCAATCGTGGCATGTCCAGACATCATCACCACATTGGTGTGTTCTAATGCTTGCTGCTCTATCATTGTTTTTAGCAAGGTAATGCCGTCTGTATCAGGCATCCAGATATCTAAAAATACTACATCGGGGGCTTCATCTTGCCACTGTGTTTTGGCTTGGGTGCCATTTGCAGCCGTGGTTACCTGGTAGCCTTCTTCACTAAAGATTTCTTCCATTAAAGAACGGATATCTTTTTCATCATCGACAATAAGAATTTTACCTGGTTTCATGTGTTCTCTTTTGTAACCTGTTTAAGGGCGGTTAGCTTATTGTGTATGGGCAGGGTAAGTATAAATTGTGTGCCATGTTCAGATTTTACCTGAATTTTACCCTGATGTTCATCAACAATTTTCTTAACAATAGCAAGGCCGAGGCCCGTCCCCTTAGGCTTATCTGTTGCGTAGGGTTCAAATATCCAGTTACGCGCTTTTTCTGGGATGCCTGGGCCATTGTCTGCTACCTGAATTTCAATTTGATTATTAAGTGCTTTTGTCTGAATGACAATAATGGTATTAGGTCTATCTTCACAAGCTTCAAGGGCATTTTTAACCAAGTTGTGTAGTAGTTGACGTATACGTGAGGCATCTGCTGGCAATAGGTTGCATAAAGGGTCTAATTTCGTTTTAACCTGCCATTGTGCAGAAGGGTCGCTATACATGTCAGCAATATCTTGAATAAACAGGTTAATGTTGATGGGCTCGATAGATAGTTCGGGCGTGTCAGCATATTCTGAAAAGGCTTGTACCAGCATTTGCATGGAGCTTACTTGTGCGATGATGGTGTTGGTCATTCGGGTTAAAAACTGCTCCCCATCAATATCTAATTTCTTACCTAATTTATATTGTAAACGCTCGGCAGATAGTTGGATAGGAGTTAAAGGATTTTTGATTTCATGCGCTAAACGTTTGGCTATATCACTCCAAGCGGCATGTAGTTGTGCTTGAACAAGTGCGGTAACGTCTTCCATTACAATCACAAATCCGCCAATTTTCTGATCTAAACTGGGTAGGGTTGAACCATGAATAAGCAGTATTTTTTGACCTTCAATGCACTCGAAATTAACTTGTTTGCTCCAGCTGTGGGCCTCACCGGTGAACAGGGGGAATACTTCATTAAAAAAGAGATTTAGGTGCTGATGCTGTTCTTTAATTAACACCTCTTTAATGGGTTTGCCTAGTTCGTTATAAAGGTCTGCATTGAGGATTTGGTTAGCAGAGTCATTAATCGTTTTCAGTCGAAGGTTCATATCAAGGGTAATCACGCCACTGTTTAAGTTTTGAATGACGGTTTGCAGATATAGCTTTTGCACTTCCGTTTGCTGGTGGCTAAATTTTATCTCATTTCGAGCGCGGGAAATCTGTTGAATCATGTCATTAAAAGATTGTGTTAGCTCTCCCAAGTCATCATTTCGAACCACGGGCATCGAAACACTATAGTCTCCTTGAGCAACAGACCTGGTCCCTTTGGCTAGAATTTCAACAGGTTTAATCACACCTTCCAAATACTTAATAATAAATAGAATAGAGGTCAATAATGTTAGCAACAGCAGGACGGTTAAAATAACGGTAAAACTAGTCTTTAAAGGCCCTTTTAGGTAAGAAAGCTTTTGGTATTGTCCTGCCGACTCTTGAACTTGTGCGGCTAAAAAGGTGAGCTGGTCCGGAATAGGATAGGTGGCGTATAGTACCTGATATTTTTGGGTTACTCTGTTCAGTAAAGGAATCATCACCCGAATAATTTGGTAGTTACCCTCACTGCTAGGTACACTTTCTATGGAAGCATAGCTTCGCTGATTTCGAACTTGTTGAAAAAGTGTGGAAGAAGGGGCCTTGGGGATTTTAGCATAGTCAGATTTACTGCTATAAGCGATTAATTGGCCATTTAACGTATACAGTGCGACTTCTCGAATATTAAATTGCTTACGGATTTTGTTGACGGCTAGTATCGGGCTGGTTGCCAAACTATCTTGGTAAGTGTTTCCTGCTTGTTGTGTGGTCTTTAAGCGGTTTCGCCTTTGGTCATCTAAAGATATTTGCACCAATTTTACGGCGCTGGTTAAGGCACTTTCGGTCTTAACGCCAAACCATTGGTCAATCCCTTGGTTGATAAAATTAATAGAAAATAAATAGGTTATGATTAGCGGAATGCCAATAGTCGCACTGACTAATAAGGTTAATCTGGAGGTAATTCTCGCACCAGGGCGTTTGTTAATAAAGTCTTTTCGTAAGGTTCGAAGGGTACGAAATAGCATCAATAGTAAAGCTAGAATTCCGCTCAAACTAGCGACGAGCAAACTGGTATAAAGCTTGGAAAATTGGATTGCATTTTGTAGCACTTCACTCATGACTATTAATGAAATGAGTAGAGACAAACTAATTAACACTAGCCAGCCATAGTGCTTTAATAAATGTGAAATCTTGCGTCTTATCATGGTCGCGGCTGAGTCCAATTTTTAGGTGAATGTAGGTCAATGCTATGCCAGTTACTCGATAGGTGCCATCGGGGGTGTGTAAAAGCTTCAATTAATAGTGGGGTGGGTAATGCCCAGCGATTAAAAGAAACTTTAAAGGCAATAACGTAATCGGTTGAAGAATGTAAGTTTGCTAAATTGGCCAGTGTAAAGTTTTGAACCGTACCAAAAGTACGTAGTGCATTATGCAAGTTTTTGAAAGATTGATGCTCTGTATTTCGAGTGTTTGAAATAACATAGGTTTTATCATAAGTGTTATACGACAGCTGGGTTTGATAGCGAATACTTTGGCGTGTTCTTGTATAGGAAATGCCCCAGAAATTATGCTTTTCAAGTAACTGTAACTCAATATTAAAAGTTAACGGAATTTCATGCCGAAGTGCTTTTAGCATGTCTTTAGGCAGCGTGAATAATATTTGTGAATTTACTTTTAACTGCTGGTCAACAATATGTTGGTGTAAGTAAGCAATATTTATACTAGGGGTATTTAAGTTTTCAGGACTCATCGCCTGTCCATTTTGTGCTGAAACTGAGAAACTCACTAGCAAGCAACTAATAAGAGCATGAGCGGGTAGATATTTGCGTGTATGTTGAAGGAGGGAAAGGGCAAAACTGAGTAATAGGTTTATATTATCAACCTTATTATGCAAGCATCGCCTTTGCATCATAAAGCTTCTTTTTGAAGCAAAGCGTAATAAAAACCATCCATATTACTATGTGCTTGCTCGGCCTGATTACCGGGTAGAATTTGGCGACCAATGCCGCTGTTGGGTGTCATGCCCCAATCAACGGTTAAAGGGGTTTCAGAGGCATTGGGCGTTTTGTCTAAAAATTGCTTAACCTGCTCGCTATTTTCTTGTGGTAATACTGAACAGGTGGCATACAGCAGTGTGCCGCCTGGTTTTAACGTATTCCACAAGGCGGTTAATATTTCATCTTGTAATATCACTAAAGCTTCAATATCTTCTGGTGTTCTATGCCATTTAATATCAGGGTGACGGCGAATAATACCCGTTGCTGAACAAGGAGCATCTAGCAATATTTGGTCGAATAGCTCGCCATTCCACCAGTCATCAGGGGCGGAAGCATCGCCCACTTCAATGTCAGCGGTTAAGTCTAAACGGTATAGGTTTTCAGACAAACGTTCAATACGTTCAGGCTCTTTTTCCAAGGCAAATAACCTTGCCTGGTTATCAACCCGTTCAAGCAAATGACACGTTTTCCCGCCGGGGGCGGCGCAGGCATCCAGTATGTGCATGCCTTTTTGTGGGTTTAGCAAGGCGGCGGCTTGTTGTGCCGCAGCATCTTGTACACTAAAACCACCTGCTTCAAAGGTTGGAAACTGGCTGATGTCGGCAGACTGTGCTAACTGAATGCCATTGTCACAAAAAGGGTGTGCGAAGGCTTCAATGCCTTCTTTGGTTAACAGGGCAAGCAACTCATCACGCGTTTGGTGCATTTGGTTGTTACGCAAGTTAATGGGCGCGGGTAAATTATTGGCCTCTAAAATAGCTTGCCAATGATCGGGATACTGCTTGCGCAGGGTTTTGGTAAACCATTGTGGGTGGCTATACTTATGTGCAGGTTTAACATCAACCGCGGCGGTAATGCCTTCTTGATCACGTAAAAAGTTTCTTAACACACCATTTACAAATCCTTTTGCCCAAGGCTTTTTCAGCTTTTTGGTGAGGTTCACCGTTTCAGACACGGCGGCGTGTTCTGGCGTGTCCATGTAAATAATTTGGTAAAGGCCTATTAAAATGAGCTGGTTTACATCTTCATCTTTGTCGCGCAGGCGTTTTTTTACTAAGCTATCACGAATGGCTTCTAGTCGTAACTGCCAACGAAGCGTGCCCAATACTAGGTTTTGGGTAAAGGATCTTTCACGACGATCTTGAAACTGTGCCAAACCTTCGCCTAAAGATTGGCTAAGTGAACGCCCATGTTCGATAACATTTAGGCATATTTTAAGGGCGACAAATCGGCTATTAATTTCAGACATAGACTACCCTAGTTGCTCGCCAGTTAGTTGGCGTGCTTGTGCAAAATCGTAAGCAGACATTTGTTTTTTACCGGTTGGCTGAACTAGGTGTAAGCACATAACGCCCGACCCTGTGGCAACATCCACGCCTTCTTTGTGTACCGCGAGGACCACCCCTGGCGTTTTTTGACTTTCAATGCCATTATCATCTGCTAGCAAGCTGGCTTGCCAAATACGTAATGGTTTGCCTTTAAATTGGGTGAAAGCAACTGGCCAAGGGTTGAAGGCTTGTACTTTTCGTACTAAGGTTTCAGCACTTTGTGTCCAGTCTATTTCTGCTTCTGCTTTCGATAGCTTTTCGGCATACACGACATCATTTTCATTTTGTTTGATAGGGCGCAAGGTACCTTGCTGAATTTCATCTAGCGTTTGTAATAATGCGGTTGAACCTAGTTGGCTTAAGCGGTCGTGTAAAGTTTCGGCACTGTCTTCGGCTGTTATTTCGGTGCTTAACACGGCTAGCATATCGCCCGTATCCAAGCCTTTATCCATTTGCATAATGGTCACGCCAGATTCAGGGTCGCCTTGTTCTATCGCGCGTTGAATAGGGGCCGCGCCTCGCCATCTTGGTAATAAAGAAGCATGAATATTTAGACAACCATAAACGGGTGTATTTAAAACGATTTCAGGCAAGATTAAACCATAAGCCACCACAATCATCACATCGGCTTTTAAATTAGCTAGCTCGGCTTGTACGGCTTCATCACGTAAGGTTTCGGGTTGAAATACCGGGATATTTTCAGCCAACGCTTTTTGCTTAACAGGGCTGGCCGTTAGCTTTCGCCCGCGACCTGCTGGACGATCAGGTTGAGAATACACGGCAATGACGTTGTGTTTTGAAGCAATTAACGCTTCTAGTGCAGGCACGGAAAAGTCGGGTGTGCCAGCAAAGATAATGTTTAAAGGTTGGATTGTCTGGTTCATGATTGCTCTGCTTGCATATCGGCTTGTTCTTTATGGAACTTTTTAACCGCACGGTTTCGCTTTAAATTCGATAAATGGTCAATAAATAAACGGCCATTTAGGTGGTCAATTTCGTGTTGAATACAAATAGCTTGTAATTCATTGGCTTCAAATTCAATAATTTTGCCATCTCTGTTCATGCCTCTAACCAAAATATCGGATGGACGAGTGACTTTGCCATAAATACCTGGCAAGGATAAACAGCCTTCTTCCCAGTCAATAGAACCGCTAGATTGAATAATTTCGGGGTTCATTAAAGCGATAGGTTGGTCACCTTTTTCTGACACGTCAACAACGATCAACCGTTCTTGAACCGCTACCTGCGGTGCGGCAAGGCCGATTCCTGGCGCGTCGTACATGGTGTAAAACATGTCATCAATAAGCTTATCTAAGCGGTCTGTCATTTCAGGAATGGGCTTGCAAACTTCTCTTAAACCATTATCTGGGAAAAGCACGATATCTAAAGGGGTCATATTATTTTGGATAATGTTATTATTTAAACGCTTATTATAACGCAACTCACCCGTTAACTTTTTGAGACTTTTCATCGCATGGACAGACAAACACAATTACAACATTGGTTGCCTTTACATTTTGCACGCATGAGTGCAAAACAGTTGCAAAGTGCCGTGTCTATTTTTGGGTCTTTAGAACAGGCTTTGTTAGCATCACCACAGGCTTGGAAGAGCAGTGGTATTGCGACAGATAAAAAAATTGAACACCTTTTTGATGAAGATATGCCCGCTAAAATTGAACAGGCATTGGCTTGGTGTGCACAAGAAAATCACACTATTTTATTGTTAGAAGATAAGGCTTATCCGAAGTTGCTAGCCGAAATTTCCGACCCGCCAATTTTGCTTTATGTGATGGGCAGTGTGCCGTTATTGTCTGACCCACAGTTGGCAATGGTGGGCAGTCGCAATGCTTCACGATACGGTGTAATGGTAGCGCAAGACTTTGCGCAACACTTAAGTAGCGTTGGCTTAACCATTACCAGTGGCTTGGCATCAGGTATCGATAAAGCCGCGCACGAAGGGGCGTTGAAAGCGGAGCAAAGTCAAAAATCGCCAGGGGTGGGGTGCACGGTTGCGGTGGTGGCAACGGGGTTAGATCGTGTTTACCCTGCGGTAAATAAAGCCTTGGCGCACAGTATTGTTCAAAATGGCACGATTGTGTCGGAATATCCTTTGGGTACCAAACCTTTGCCTCGTTATTTTCCAGAACGTAATCGCATTGTTTCCGGCTTAAGTGTCGGCGTGTTAGTGGTGGAAGCGGCATTGAAAAGTGGTTCTTTAATCACGGCACGTTTAGCGATGGAACAAGGACGAGAGGTGTTTGCTGTACCGGGTTCCATTAACAGTACGCAAGCCAAAGGTTGTCACCAGCTGATTCGGCAGGGTGCTAAGTTGGTCGAATCGGGTAAAGATATTTTGGAAGATTTACGAGGCATGCTGCAGTTACCTTTGTTTGAAGAGGGTGCTTCGGCAGGGTCGAATACCTTTGACGTTTCAAACTCCCCGTCCAAGAAAGCTAAACCACTGGATATTTTAAAGTGGGTAGAATTTGAACCTATTGGCTTGGATGAGTTGGTGGTGTTGTCTAAAATGGCGGTGTCAGACATTCAATCGCAAATGATGATGTTGGAATTATCAGGTCAGGTGGAAGCTCTGTCAGCAGGGCGCTGGAGGCGGTTAACTTAAGTCAAAGTCTAAGCTAGGTTTTGATTTACGAAAGTAATATTTCGGTTGGTTTATCCCTTAACTTATGCGTAATGCAATGTACACGAGTGCCATTTTCGCTATATTTCAGGCTATCAAAGCTTAATTTATTCGCCATCATAATGCCACGACCATGGTTGTCCATGGCGCGTTCAAGCGAAAAATCTAAAAACGGGGTGACATCAAACCCCTTGCCCATATCTTTAATGCTAACTTCAAGTCGTGTATCAGATAAGTCAATGGTCACATCAACGACCTTGTCACTATATTCTGGCTGGGTAAGCCGAGTGGTAATTTCAGTTTTTAACTTGCCGGCTTGAATAAGCTGCGTTTTTTCATCGTAACTAATGCCTAAGTTGCCATGCTCTATACCGTTTAAAATAAGTTCAAAGTAGCCAATGGCTAAAGATTCTGGGTCAGAGGTTAACAGCCCCAGTAGGTTAGCCAGCTGCTTGGCTTCTTCTATGGTTTTAAGTTGGAAGTGTCCAGAAGTTAATAAAGGTAAAGAGCGATTAAGCCCTTTAAAAGCATCAATATGATTTTGGTAATCATTTATGGCCGCTTCGATCACCGTGAGCAAGCTTGGTCGAGTAACGGGTTTGATAAGATAGTAAAAAGAACCCCGTTCCACGCCTCGTTTAATATCCCCTTGATCTGAATCGGCAGTTTCTAATATAAACGGAATATGTTTTAGATGAGGGTCTTGCTTGACGAAGTCTAGTAGTTCCAGCCCGGACATATTGGGCATGCATATGTCAGATACGATGCAATTGAAGAAACTATTTGGCGCATCCTGTAGTGTTTGCATGGCTTCTAATCCATCACAGGCAGTAATAATGTGGTAGGGTTCGTCCTTTAAGTAGGCCTCTAATAGCTTTAAGCTAACGACATCATCTTCAACTAGTAATATATTTGTATTTTGCATACTGCAAGTGCTCTGTTAAATAGACTGAATTTGGAAATTAGTAGCTTGAGTGAAATTACTTACGTAAAGTGTACTTTTGTACATTGTAAGATAAAAAGATTGCTTTTTAAATTAAAATTTTGCAATCTAATAAAAAGAACCCGTAACTGAGTAGAGTAAATAAATGACAAATCTAGTAATTGTAGAGTCCCCCGCAAAGGCCAAAACCATAGAAAAATATTTAGGTAAGGGCTTTACGGTTAGGTCTAGTTACGGCCATATTCGTGACATTCAGAAAAAAGGCATGGGTATTGATTTAGCGAACGGCTTTGAGCCGACCTATGAAATCTCGCCAGACAAAAAGAAAACGGTTGCCGAACTTCGAAAATTGACCAAAGAGGCCGATACGGTTTGGTTAGCGACCGATGAGGACCGCGAAGGGGAAGCCATTGCTTGGCACCTAGCGGAAGCCTTAAAGCTAGATGTGACCGAAACCAAACGAATTGTTTTTCACGAGATAACCAAAAGCGCGATTCAAAAAGCGATTTCTGAGCCAAGAATAGTCGATATGGATTTGGTTCATGCACAACAAGCTCGCCGTTTATTAGATCGAATTGTAGGCTTTGAGTTATCGCCTATTTTATGGAAAAAAATTAGAACAGGCTTGTCTGCAGGCCGTGTACAGTCTGTTGCAGTACGTTTAATTGTAGAGCGGGAGCGTGCGGTAGAAGCGCACCAAGCCGACATTAGTTTTAAGCTGCAAGGTCAGTTGGCTTTGTTGAACGACACCTTGAAATCAGTTGGTCAATTAGATGTTAAGCGTACCGGTGCTTTTGCAACTGAAGAAGCAGCACGAACTTTCTTAGAAGCTTTGCAGTCTTCGTCGCTATCTGTTGCGAAGTTGGAAGAAAAACCTGCTAAAAAGACGCCAAAGCCTCCTTTCACGACATCAACCCTGCAGCAAGAAGCTTCTGCTAAACTAGGCTTTTCAGTGAAGCAGACGATGATGGTCGCTCAACGCTTATATGAGTCAGGTAAAATCACCTATATGCGTACAGATTCGGTGAACTTGTCGGAAGAAGCGCTTAAAAGTGCCAAAGAAGTCATTAGTAGCGACTACGGTGTTGACTATTCAAACACTCGTCGATTTAAGACCAAAAATGCCGATGCACAAGAGGCGCACGAAGCAATTCGCCCTACTAGTTTTGCTGATTCGGATGTGACAGGTGAACGTAATGAACAACGTTTGTATCAACTAATTTGGCGTAGAGCGATTGCCTCGCAAATGTCGGATGCGAAGTTATTAAGAACCACGGTTGATGTGGCTATTTCTGGTTTGCCAAGCGATAAGCTAGTGGCAAAAGGGGAAGTGGTTGTCTTTGATGGTTTCTTAAAAGTCTATAACTTAGAGGGCGATAATGCTGATGGCTTGTTGCCTCCTATGGAAATCGGTCAAGCCTTAAGCTTGGGCGAGCTAGGCGTTCGTCAAAGTTTTTCTCGTGCGCCAGCACGTTATAACGAAGCCAGTTTGGTTCGTACCCTTGAAGAAATGGGCATTGGCCGACCGTCTACCTATGCACCGACTATTGATACTATTCAAAACCGTGGTTATGTGGTGAAAGAAGATCGTGAAGGCACACCTCGTGAGTATCGTCAACTGGTGTTAACGGCCGATAAGTTAACGGCTGAAACCTTAACGGAAAACGCGGGTTCTGAAAATAAAAAACTATTTCCAACCGATATTGCTGGCATTGTAAATGACTTTTTAGTGAAGCATTTTGGCGATGTACTAGACTTCAAATTTACCGCTAACGTAGAAAACCAATTTGACACTATTGCCAAGGGTGAAGAAGAGTGGGCAACCATGTTGGACAAGTTCTACAGCCAATTCCACCCTAAAGTGGTTGCAGCGGAAGACGTTTCTCGTGAAGAAGCAGGGCAGTCCCGCGCATTGGGTAATGACCCTAAGACGGGCAAACCTATGTTTGTTAAGATTGGCCGTTATGGTCCTTACGTTCAGTTGGGCGATGGCGAAAATGAAGAAAAACCAACTTTTGCTAGCCTAATGCCAGGCCAAAAAATGGATTTATTAAAGCTCGAAGATGCGTTAGAGCTCTTTAAGTTGCCTCGTGAAGTGGGTGAGATGCCAGAAAGCTTTTCTGCTACGGCAGTTGATGGAACGGTATTTGAAGTTGAAAAAGGTCAAATCATTATTGCGAAGCAAGGGCCTTTTGGACCTTACTTAGAATATGGCCCTAAAAAATATGCGCCTATCAAAGGCTTCAACCCTTTGCACATTACCTTGGAAGAAGCGACTGCGCTGATTGAAGTGAAGATTGTTGCTGAAGCGGAAAAGATTATTCGCGTCTTTAAAGGAACGGATGTCAAAATTTTAAAAGGTCGTTGGGGGCCTTATATTACGGACATTACGACCAAGAAAAATGCCAAAATTGCCAAAGATGAAGATGCAATGGCACTCACTTTTGAAGAATGTGAAAAACGTTTGGAAGAAGCGCCAGAGCCTAAGAAGCGAGGCAGAGGCGCGAAAAAAGCACCGGCTAAGAAAAAGGTAGCGGCCAAGAAAACTGCCGCAAAGAAAGCGCCAGTTAAAAAGGCAGTTACGAAGAAAACAACGGCAAAGAAAGCGCCAGCTAAAAAGGCAGTTGCTAAGAAACCAGCAGCCAAAAAAGCACCGGCCAAGAAAGCCGCTGCTAAAAAAGCGGTCGCCAAAAAACCTGCAGCTAAAAAGAAGGCAGTTAAAGCGAAAGAAGCAGGCTAGTGTCGGTTTAAACCTCTTTTCTATTTCCCTCTCTTTTAGTGTTTAAAAACGGCTTATCCTTCTCAAAGGGTAGGCCGTTTGTTTTTTCTGAACTCACTTATCTTTAATTCCGCTAAAAATTGTCCAAAGCCAGCCCGGTTGACAGTGTAAAATAACCTCAAAATTTTAAGGAAGGATTTCGCATGAAACAGCTTGTTGCTGATAGTTTGGTCAAGGCCATTAATCAACTGAAATTGGAAGCGGTTTTAGCCGCCGATTTCGAGCCTAATATTGTCGTTGAAAATGCCAAAGATAAAGCGCATGGTGATTTTGCAACCAACTTAGCGATGATGCTGACCAAACTTGTAGGCAAGCCACCTAGAGACGTTGCCCAGCTAATTATTGACCGCTTACCTGAATCAGATGTCATTACTAAAGTGGCGATTGCTGGCCCGGGTTTTATAAACTTCTTTATTGATGAAGCGGCTAAATACCAAGTGGTGCATGAAGTAGCCAAACAAGGAAATCAGTTTGGTGAAAGTACGTTGGGGGCGGGGCAATCTGTATTGGTTGAGTTTGTTTCTGCTAACCCAACCGGACCTTTGCATGTAGGTCATGGTCGTGGTGCGGCCTATGGTGCCAGTTTATCTAACTTGCTGAAAGTAGCCGGCTATACCGTTTCTAATGAATATTATGTGAACGATGCAGGTCGCCAAATGGATATTTTGGCGACTTCTACTTGGTTGCGCTACCTGTCTGAAAGTGGTCAAAGCTTTCCTTTTCCAAGCAATGGCTATAAGGGTGACTACATCTTTGATGTGGCAAAAGGGTTGATTCAACAACATGGCGATAAGTTTGTTTTTGAAATAGCAGAGGTCTTTGCAAACGTAGCGGCTGATGAAGTAAAAGATGATCAGGGTGAAGTGATTTCTGGCGACAAAGAAAAGCATATTGATGGCTTAATCGTGAACGCCAAGCAGCTATTGGGCGAAGCCAATTACCGTGTTATTTTTGATGAAGTGTTAAACCTAATTTTAAGTGATATTAAAGAAGATTTATCAGGCTTTAACGTTGAGTTTGATACCTGGTTCTCCGAAAGATCATTAATGGATTCAGGTGTTATTGATGCGGCACTAGAAAAGTTACAAGCCGCAGGAAAAATTTATGAAAAATCAGGTGCGCTTTGGTTTAAGTCTACCGACTATGGCGATGAAAAAGATCGTGTTGTGGTGCGAGACAATGGTTTAAAAACCTATTTTGCATCGGACATTGCCTATCACCTAAATAAACTAGAACGAGGGTTTGATACGCTAATTGATGTTTGGGGGTCTGATCACCATGGTTATATTCCGCGCGTAGAAGCGGCGATGACAGCGATGGGTGCAGACCCTAAAGCGCTTGAAGTCTTGTTGGTTCAGTTTGCTATTTTGTATCGTTCGGGCAAAAAGTTATCAATGTCGACTCGTTCTGGTCAATTTGTTACTTTGCGTGAATTACGCGAAGAAGTGGGCGTTGATGCGGCACGTTTTTTCTATGTTCAGCGTAAGTCAGAACAACACATGGACTTTGATTTAGATTTAGCCAAGTCACGTTCAAATGAAAACCCGGTTTATTATATTCAGTATGCGCATGCGCGTATTTGCCGTGTATTTGAGCAAGCAAAGCAAAAAGGTTTTGCGGTAGATTTTGAAAGTCAAAAGTCTACCCTAAAGGGCATAAAGCCAGGGGTGGTCCCGCTGTCTTCTTTGACACTAGAACAAGAAAGCCTGTTAGCAACCTTATTGGGCAAGTATCCTGATGTAGTGAGCCGTGCGGCACAAGCCCATGAACCACACCAAATTGCTTATTACTTAAAAGACTTGGCGCACGGGCTTCACAGTTACTATAACGCTTGTCAGTTTGTGGTGGAAGATGAAGCCGTACGTAGTGCACGTTTTGCATTGATTGCTGCGGTTAGACAAGTGTTACGTAATGGTTTGGCGATTATTGGTGTGTCTGCACCTGAAAGCATGTAACTTTGTCACAACGCGATTTTAAGCATGCGGGGCATCGCCCTAAAGCCAGTTACCAACGAAAATCTCAGGCAGATGCTAAACCTGTGGTGCCAACCCGTTCTGGTCTTTGGGCAATAATGCTGTTATTTAGTATTATTTTGATTACTTTATTTTTTGTAGCTAATCACTTTATAAAGGGTCAAGATGATGTTGAAGAGGTGGCTCTTGTCATACCTGATGCGCCAGAGCAAACCTTGCTTCAAGCGGAGGTCTTAAATGCCCCTGTTATAGTGGAAGAGCAAGGTAATGATTTGCCGAAGGTTAAGACCTATAAACCTTTAGTTGCCTCTTCTGAATCTAAAAAATCTAATAAAGTGAATTATAGTTTTTATGAAGGCTTGGCCGCTTCGGAAGTGGTGGTTGATGTGGAGCCTATTTCGATTAAGCTGAAGAGTCCTTATTTTATTCAGGCAGGTACCTTTAGAAAAGAGGCTGATGCAAAGCAAGAGCAGGCGCGCTTGTTAAGGCATGGACAGCACTTATTTTTATTTGAAGTGACTTCGCGAGATAAGAAGTATTATCGGCTACGTATGGGGCCTTATGAGGATCGCTTGAAAATGAATAAAAAAAGAAATGAGTTAAGAAGGTTGGGCGTTGATACTTTGTTGGTTAAGGCAAAGTATGCCGCTTCTAAAAAATAAAGAAGGGTAATTCTTGGCAATAAAAAAGGCGCTATAAGCACCTTTTTTATTGTCTGGAACAGAATTATTTTAGCTTGTTACTTCACTTTCATCTTTAACAATATTACGCCCCGATTCTTTGGCAAGGTATAGTGCATCATCTGCTCGCTGAATAAAGTCATCTATGGTTTCTTCTTCACCACGATAAGTTGAGACCCCAAATGAAGCGGTAATTTGCCCGAGTTCTTTGGTTGAGCCTTTGCGCTTTAGCTTGGCTTGTTCAATGTTGTGTCGAATTTCTTCAGCACGCTTTCGGGCCGCTTCAGCAGTGGTACCAGAGAGAATAATGGCAAACTCCTCCCCCCCATAACGGCAAATAGTTTCATTTTCTTGCTTACCTTTTTTGATAATACTGGTGAAATATCTGAGTACGCTATCCCCGACTAAATGCCCGAAGTTGTCATTGAAGCGTTTGAAAAAGTCGATATCAGTCATAATCATCGATAAACTGGCAGGATCCTCTTTAGCTTCTTCGGTTAATTCAATCATGGTGTTGTTAAAGGCCTTGCGGTTACCCACTTCAGTTAACTCATCCATCATAATTTGTGCTTTGGCTTTAATTAGCTCGGCACGTAATTCAGTCACTTCATCTTGTGTGTTGAGGATATCATTTTGAAAGTCTTTACTAGACTGTTTCATTGAGTTGGCGGTTTCTAAGATATTATGGGTTAAACTCTGGAGCTGTTTCTGATCAATTTCACCTTCTTCTAAGGTCGATGCCACCTTAGAAAGTTCATCAGTTTGCTTGTTGAGTAAATCACTCCAAAAGTCCATTTTTTTAATAACAGAGCTAATTAAACGTTTTAGCGCCCTGTCAAAATTGGTGTCGGCTTCGTCTTCTTCAGAAAGATAGGTTTCATATAAGCGTTTTCCTAGACGGTCGTTATAGCCAAAAGGATCATTTAATGCCGTGTCTAATTCTTTGGTAAATTTTGGAATATTACCCTTAAAATATTGGTACCAGACATAGTAATTAAGCGGAGTGGGTGTGATTCCTTGTTCCTCAAACATATCGGTTAATTTTTTAAAAATTCGTCGCGCTTGGTCTGGCGCATCTTTGATATCAATTAGCATAGGTTTTCCATTGTTTTTAATTTGGTAAACATCAATAATAGTGAATTATTTTACACCTAATCATAGGCAGAACCGACTTAAAATATTCTTTCGTGTTAATAGAATGGCGTTCGATGGGATTATTTCGAACGCTCAAATATAGTATAGTGAGCATTAAATAGAAATAATAGAGTGAAATAGATGATTAATTCAGAAAAAATAACCTCTTTAGTTGAAGCCGTCTCTAAGGCTATTCCTGATGGGATTGGGCAATTGCCAGAAAATGCTCAAAATAACTTGAAAGCTATGCTGAGCAGTGTGTTTGAAAAAATGGACTTGGTTAGTCGAGAAGAGTTTGACCTGCAAACTCAGGTTTTGTTAAAAACTCGTTTGAAGGTAGAGGCTTTAGAAAAAGCTGTTGAAGCACTAGAGCAGAAATAAGCATGTCGAGCAGCTACGCTTCTATTCAAACACGCGCTTTTATGGGATTAGCATCTCCATTGGTTGAGGTAGAAATTCACGTTACCAATGGTTTGCCCCAATTATCAATGGTAGGTTTGCCAGAGGCTGCCGTGAAAGAAAGTCGAGATAGAGTGCGTTCTGCCATTTTATCTAGCGGGTTTAGTTTGCCTCCCAAACGTATTACCTTGAACTTAGCGCCGGGTGACTTACCGAAGCAGGGCAGTCATTATGATTTACCGATTGCAATTTCCATTTTATCGGCAACGGGTCAAATTACTTTGCCCACAGAGATGGATTCGTTTGAGTTTTTTGGTGAGCTTTCTTTAAATGGCGAAATTCGTTCCGTGAATGCCTTGTTACCTGCCTTGTTAGCGGCTAAAAACCAGGGCAAGACGGTCGTCCTTCCCATGCAAAACCTTGAAGAAGCTAGCTTGCTTGATTACCCTAATATTCTCGGCGCGGCTCATTTATTAGACATTGTTGCCTTTTTACAAAATGGAATGTCATTAACCTCTGTTCCAGACAAAGGCTGTAGTGAGCAAGCTTGTTACGAGCAAGATATGGCGGATGTTCAAGGCCAAGTACAGGCAAAAAGAGTGCTAGAAATTTGTGCCAGTGGCGGGCATTCATTGTTAATGGTAGGTGAGCCGGGTTCTGGAAAAAGTATGTTGGCCACGCGCTTATTAACCATTTTACCTGAGTGGACTCAAGCTGAAGCGGTTGAGGCAGCAGTGATTCGTTCTATTGCTGGTCAGTCAGTTTCAGCAGATAATTTTTATACTCGTAAATTAATTGCGCCACATCATTTAACCACGGCAGCCGCTTTAATTGGTGGTGGGTCGGGCGCGGTGCCTAAGCCAGGCGCGATTAGTTTGGCGAATCATTCAATATTATTTTTAGATGAACTACCAGAATTTAGACGAGATGTTTTAGAGGCATTAAGAGAGCCGTTAGAAAGTAAAGAGGTGACTATTTCACGAGTGAATGGGCATGCTTCTTACCCTGCTAATGTCCAGCTAGTAGCGGCTTGTAATCCTTCGCCTTCAGGATTTTTTGCAGATGATTCTTTGGGGCGCTGTCAAGATACGCCTGAACAAATTGCACGTTATATGCAAAAAATATCGGGCCCTTTGTTGGATAGAATTGATTGCCATATTGAAGTCAAACCGGTGTCATTTAATGAGTTGAATGGCGAATCAAAGACGGTGAGTGAAACTTCAGCGGTAATTCGTACCAGAGTGGTTGCTTGTCGTCACAGACAGCTTCAGCGCCAGGGCAAGCTAAATGCTGACTTATCCCCTAAAGAAATTTCTGCCGCGGCAAAGCTAAATGCTGAGGCCTCACAGCTATTAGAGCATGCTGTGAATCGTTTAGGCTTGTCGGCAAGGGGGTATCACCGAGTATTGAAAATAGCCTTAACGCTAGCAGATATGTTGGGTGAGCCTTGCCAGGCCAATCATATTGCAGAAGCGTTGGCCTATCGTAAATTGGATTCAACCCTGTAATGGAAATGGAGTCTATTTACCTGACCGCTTTGCTGGTCGGTTTACTGGGCGGCGTGCATTGTTTGGGTATGTGTGGCGGTATTGTCGGCACGCTAAGCTTTAACCTACGCCCTGAAGTTCAACTTAGCTACATTCGGCAAATTCCTTATCAGTTGGCTTATAACCTTGGCCGTATTACGAGCTATGTATTAATAGGTTGTTTGTTTGGTTTTTTAGGCAGTCGCTTAGTCTCTTTAGCGGAATTTTTACCCCTTCAACAAGGTCTGCAGTTTTTTGCGGGTAGTTTCATGATTGTACTTGGGCTTTATTTAGCGGGTGTTTGGAACGGTATTGTTAGAGTTGAAGCGCTGGGTAAAACGGTGTGGAAATGGCTAGCGCCTGTGGCTAGCAAGATGTCTTGTGTACAAACTCTGCCACAAGCGATGTTATATGGTTTGGTTTGGGGTTGGTTGCCTTGTGGCCTGGTGTATAGCATGCTTATTATGGCTTTGTCAGCGGGAAGTGCGCTAGAGGGTGGATTGGTGATGCTCGCATTTGGCTTAGGCACCTTGCCAAACTTGCTTTTAATGGGCTCGTTCGCGTTCTTCTTTACGCGCTTATCTCGTCATATCTGGGTTCGCCGATTTGCAGGTAGTACCGTAATTTTGATGGGTTCATGGCAAATATGGCTGGCGGTGAGTGTCAGTGTTTAATGAATCGAGATAGACGGAGACCACCCCTGGCGATTTTTGGCATTGAAATATGCTAGCGTTCAATAGCATTCACAATGGGCGAGCCTTTTATCTGTTGATGAGATAAAGGTTATTTATCTTAGTCGTCATCTTTAACCGCAAGAAAGTTATAGTTTATTTTTAAGGTTTCTAGTAAGAGCCCTTCTCCAGCTAGTATTCTATACTTTGCAGTTAATTCATCTGCATCACTATTAATAAGACTGCGGCTCGCGGTGACATATTCATTTTCAGTGTTTAATAGATCTAATAAAGAGCGACGTCCCAAGTTAAATTGCTTACGGTAACCCACGAGTGTTTTGTGGGTTAGCTTGATGTGTTGGTTAATATATTCTAATTGTTTGCCAATATAGCTTTGTGCATTCCAAGCAAACCTTAAGTTTTCGATGACTTGTCTTCTGGTGTTGTTACGAATTTCAGAGGCTCTATGGTATTCAGCGGCAGTTCTATCTCTAGCAGCGCTATCTTTTCCACCATTGTATAGGTTGTATTTCACACGGATCATGGCTTGAAGATATTCATTTTTACCAGCAATGCCGGCTAAATTATTATCATAAGTCTTTTCTATTTCTAGGTTGACTGAAGGATAGTAGCCTTTTTTAGAACTATCAAATTGTGCTCTGGCCGCGGCAACATCAGCATTGGCAGAGCGTAAAGTAGGGTGGTTTTTCATGGCTAGTGCGGTTGCATCTTCAAGGGTATCAGGCAGCTTGAAAGTGAATTTAGGCTTAACTAAAGCATTGTCTGGTTGGCGGCCTAAAACACGCTGGAATGTCGCAAAGGCATCATAGTAATTATTTTCAGCCCCCCCTTGGTTAGATTGTGCTAAAGCTAAGCGTGCTTTAGCTTGGTCGACTTCAACCTGATTTCCAATACCTGCATTATAGCGCTTTACGATCTGGTCAAGAATTTTTGTGTGCGTGGTTAAGTTGTCTTCAGACAGCTTTAAAATGTCTTTTTCACGCAATAAATTGATATAGGCTGTTGCCATACTTAAAGCAATATCATTTGCTGCTGATAGAGCTTTGAATGAAGCTGAGTCTAAACGAGATTGCTGGCGAGCGACTTCATTTTGCGTACCGAATCCTTCAAATAAATTTTGAGTTAACTTGATAGAAGCTTCTCGGCGAGTCAGTTCGTTGTTAAACTCATTTCCTTGTGTGCCTCTAGAGACTTTTTCATACCCAAGCCCTCCCTTTAAATCAATAACAGGGCGGTAACCACCTTTTGCTCCATTAACCTCCGCTTCAACGCTACGAAAGGCCTTCACTTCTTGGCGGAATTTTGGGTTATGAATAATGGCATCTTTAATAGTGCTTTCTAAAGAAATGGCCGAGGCAGTGCTAGGAAGCCAGGTAAGGCTTGATAATAATACTGCAGGAAGGGAAAGTTTAAGAGTTGAGTGTGTCATATTTTATATATCCTTCCAGTTTTGGATGTAAATAACCAGTGCTAAGCGATCTTTAACGGAAAATTTTTCAAGTAAATGACTGATATGCGATTTAACGGTACGCTCAGAAATAGTCATCTCGGTTGCTATTTGTTGGTTTGTTTTGCCGGTTAGAAGGAGTTGGAGGGTTTCCTTTTCTCGTTCGGTAACACACTCTTGCCAACCATGGTTGGTTGCAGGAAGGGTACTGGCTTGGCTAATTAAAGCTTGCATGACACTTTGCCCTAACCAAATATTACCTGATAAGACAGTGTCAATAGCCTGTTTTATTCTTAAAGAGTTTGCGAAGGTGTTCAGATACCCTTTGATACCTTTCTGGAGCCAGGCAATGGCTTCGTCATTGGTAGGGGTGTTAGAAAAAAGAATAATTTTATATTGTTTAGCGAGTAGATTTTCTAATTCAGGTGTTTCAGTAGTTGGGTATTTTAGTTGAATGAGAGCAATAATTTCTCCTGGCTCATAGTTGTTCACTTGATCAATGGTTGATACAAGTTTACATTTGCTATGTGCAGACTGCGCCCAAGTTTTGAACGCAGTGGGTTCATTAACGTAAAACACAAGTTGTTTCATAAGAGGTCGTTTACCATCCGGTTTTATATTTTAATATAGCAATTTTATAAGTCTTTATAATAACTTATTTTATGATTCGCGCAAAGCCAAATCCCGTGCTTTTATAATGGGTTTAATGAGATAATCTAAAATAGTATGTTTGCCCACAACCACATCTACTGTGGCAGTCATGCCGGGTAATAATACTAAAGGTGCCTTTTCAGGGCCTAAATAATTTTTAATGGTTTTGATACGGGCAATATAAAAGCTATTACCTTCGTCATCTGTTAAGGTGTCGGCAGATATTTTTTCAACCACGCCTTCAAGGCCGCCATAGATAGCAAAATCATAAGCCGTAAATTTTACCTTAGCAGTTAGCCCAGGGTAAACGAAACCAATATCAGACGGTAATATTTTGGTTTCTAAGACAAGGCTTTCATCGGTAGGAATGATTTTAACAATATCACTACCTGGTTGAACGACTTCACCAATGGTGCTAACCAAGAGCTCACTAATCTTGCCATAAACGGGTGAGATGATGTTAGTTCTTTTGACCTTGTCGGCAAGTGCTGTTTTGGCTCTTTTTAATTGCTCTAGTTTGGCTAAAACTTCATTTAATTTTTCTTGCGCTTCATTCTCAAACTTTTGTCTGGCTTCCACTCGTTTAGATTTAGATTCAGCAATAATCGACTTTATTTTAGGAATAGAGAGCTCTGTTGACCTTAGCTTGGTAAAGGCTTCATTGGCTTCCCGTTGTGTTTTTAGTAGGTCAACTTCCGAGGCAATACCTTCTTTTACCAGCGGTTGTATAATCGCAATTTCACGTTTGAGGAGCTTGTATGAACGGGAAAGTTGTTTAAGTTGGTTATAGGCTTCTTGTAATTCACTTTTGTTTTGTTGTACCTTTTCATCTAATATTTTTTGGGTAGTTTTTAATTGTTTTAAATGATTTTGATATAAATGACGCTCTCGAGCATATATTTTTTTAACGTAGGGATCTTTGATGTCGGTGTGTTGGTTAAAAATACTACCAAACGCTTCTGCTCGAAGGCGTTCTGCACGGGCATTTAAATCGTATTCTTGCGTTTGTGTTTCGCCAAAAGTACTAATAAATTGGGTGTTGTCTAATTTAACCAGGATTTGACCTTTCTTAACTCGGTCTCCAGAATGTACAAATATTTGAGAGACAATGCCGCCTTCTAAGTTTTGTACTAACTGTACTTGAGTGGAGGGGACGACCTTGCCCTCGCCTCTGATTATTTCATCTAGTTCCGCGTAATTTGCCCATGTGATTAAAAAAATTAATACGGCAAAGACAACCCAAATAACGAGTTGAGACTTGAATGTGGGTTTTTCGAGTGCAGCCTGGCTTAGGCTGGACATAAACTCAATATCTTCTTCTTTTATGAGGGTTGGCTTTTTTAACATATTAGGTTTCTTTCTTATTAATACGGCCAGATTTCAAGGCCTCTAAGACGGTATCTTTTTGGCCTATGGCAACTAATTTCCCATTTTCAATAACAATTAAGCGGTCAACCAGTTGTAAGATATTCATTTTATGGGTCACCACGACCAGTGTATTTTCAATCGTATTTTCTTTCAGTCGCTGGATTAAGGTTGCTTCAGTACTAGAATCCATTGAATTCGTAGGCTCATCGAACAAGTATATGGGGGCGGGTGTTAAGAGTGCACGGGCCACCCCAATACTTTGACGTTGTCCGCCAGAAAGCGAGGTGCCTCCTTCATTGATCTTTAAGCTGTAGCCAGAAGGGTGGGTTTTAATAAAATCATCTACACCTGCAATTTTAGCCGCCTTTAAAATAGACTCATCTTCAATATAAGGTGCTTTGTAGGCAATATTTTCTCGGACATCTCCACTGAATAATGTCACTTCTTGTGGGACGTAGTTAATATTGTGTCTAAGTTCCGCTGGATCTAGTTGAGCGATATCAATGCCATCAATTAAAATTGAGCCAGAATCCAGCTTGTAAAATGCCAGTATCAACTTTTCAATGGTCGACTTCCCTGAGCCGATTCGGCCAATGATACCCACTTTATCCTTGGCATTAATTTTAAAGCTAACCCCATTTAAGGCAGGTTTAGTTTCATTTGGGTAGGTAAAAACAACATTAATAAATTCAATTTCACCTTTAAGGATAGGGTGTTGAATAAATTTCTTGCCCATAGGTCGTTCAACGTCTTTGTTCATTAGTTCATTTAAGGAATTAAGGGCTGTTTTGGTTTGTTCATAACTGGCGGTTAGATTTGCAAATTGCCCAGCTGGTCCAATGGCTCTTTGGCTTAGCATGACGGTAGCGATGAGTCCTCCCATGGTTAAGTCGCCATCTTGAATAAGGTAAACCCCTGCTAAGACGATAATCACCGTACTCATTTGTTGCATGAATCCAGTCGCTCGGCCAATAGAGCTTTGTAGCATTTTAGATTTAATACTCGTCTTGGCAATTTCGCCAACGGCTTGTTCCCATTTCCATTGTGCTCTTGCTTCGACCCCGAGCGCTTTAATTGTTTCAATAGAGGTGAGGGTTTCAATGAGCACTGCATTTTTTTGAGAAGAGGCTTCATAAGTTGCTTCAGTAGCCTCTTTTATCGACTTTTTCATGGCAATACTATAGAGCAAGATAATGGCAATGATGCCAATAGGAACCAGAACAATGCTACCGGCAATAAAAAATATAACGAATAAGAAAATAATAACGAAAGGAAGATCTACTAAGGAAGCAATGGTGCTAGAGGTAAAAAAGTTTCGGATGCTATCAAACTCTTTTAAATTATTGGCAAAAGCACCGATGGCACCTTGACGATTTTCCATGGTTAAGCCGAGCGTTTGCTCAAATAGTTTAGCGGACATGATGACATCACTCTTTTTGCCCGCGATTTCTAAAAAATAGGAACGTAGGTGTTTTAATATGATGTCAAACATATAAACCATGCTAATTCCCAAGGCTAATACCCATAAGGATTCAATGGCATTATTCGGGACAATTCGGTCATAGACGTTCATGACAAATAGTGGGTTAGCAAGAATGAATATATTGATGACAATCGAGGCAATAATGACGTCTCGATAAATTGCTTTATTGTTCCAAAAAGTTGACCAGAACCAATGCCCTTTTTTTTGCTGAACTAAGTTTTCTTTACGGTTAGCCTGGTTCAGTGTTTCTGCAAGGTAGATGGTATAGCCGAGGTATTGTTCATTTAAGTCCTTTAAAGATAGCGTGGTTTGACCTTCAGTCGAATTTGCCAAAATAACATTGGCCTGTTGGTCATCAATGGATTGTAGTAGGCAGGCCTGGTCGTCCTTTAAAATTAAAATACAAGGTAGGACCAGATTAGAAATTTCTGATAATTTCCTCTGTTTAATTGAGGCTTTAATGTTTGCTCTAGCCGCTGCGCGAATCAGCAGTTCTGGCGATAAACGCTTTGAATCTTGTATCGGCAGGCCTGCTAAGAAAGCGCTGCTAGAAAAAGGGCGACCTTGTAGCTTACAGTAGGTCACTAAGCTGTCTAGTAAAGGATCAAAAAACTCATTTTTTATAGTTGGTGTAGGAATCACTGACTCTCTTTTAAAGTGAATTATTTGAGGGGGACTAATTTTGTCATATAACAACGCATGATGTTTATTATCAATATTACAGCATGTTTAGCAAGAGTAAGGGGGGTTTACCCCCTGCTAGGGGTTAAGATTACTCTCTAGTGGTTTAGGTGCGCCATATAAATAGCCTTGGTAAATTTTAATACCCAAATCATTAAAAGCTTGTTGTTGAGCGGCAGTTTCTACTGAACAAGCAATAATATCAATATCTAAGCTTTGGCACATGTCAATTAAGCTAGAAACATAAGAGCGTGTCTGTTCATCTTTTTCAATAGCATGACTAAAAGCCGCATCTAGCTTGATGTAATCAGGCCGTATTTTTTGCACATAGGCCATGTTGGTAAAGTGGCTACCGAAGTTATCAATACCAAATTGAATGCCCATTGCCTTTAAGTCTGTAATAACAGGCGTGCAGAGTGCCTCATTAAGGGTGAGTGTTTGTTCAGTGACTTCAAAGGCAAGTTGTTCGGGCTTAATGTTTCTGGTTCTATCTTTTAGGTAGGGAATAAACTGTGGGTTTTTGAAAAGACTAGGGTTTAAATTAATATCGATTTTAATATTTGATAATGAACTCATGCGCTCTAAATAATCAATAGCCATTTCTAAAACTAGGGTATCTAGCTCAGCTTCTTTATTTAACTTAAGAATGGCTGGAAAAAAGTAGCCTGCAGACTGTATTTGCCCTTCTTCTGTTTGCAGACGAACCAATAGTTCTTTGGCGTAACAGTCATGGTTGTTTAAAAAACTACTTTGTTGGAATAGAACGAACTGCTTTTGCTCAAGGGCATTTTTGACTGTGTCTAACCAATTATTGTTCAAGTTATTTTGTGTTTCAGTGGCTTCGTAGTAAATAGAATTAAGACTGTATTTTTGTGCTTTATTAATGGCTAAATCAAGTTTTGCCATTAAAAATCCCCGCTTTTCTCCGGGTATATAATCGACTAAGCCAATATTTATTTGAGGCAGGTTAGAAGCAATATTTAACGTATCTGATAGGCTGTTAAGCTCTTCAAGAACGGGTTTTAAGGCATTAATTAGTTGTTCGCTATTTATATTAGGGACAGTGACAATAAGCTCTGTTCCATTTAAGCGAGCAGCGATGCAAAGAGGCTGGTCAATATTTTTAATAAATTTTTTGGCGAGTAGTTTCATAAATTGGTCACCAATCATATAGCCGTATTGGTCATTAATTTCTTTTAAGTTATGCACCCTTAAGATAGCCATTAATCCTGGCATGGCATCACTATTATTATCGAGTAAAGGCTCTAGGCTCATTTCAAAGTGAACTCGATTAGATAGGCCTGTTACCGTATCTTGATAGGCCATCTTTTGTAGTTTTTCAGCCATTTTGGCATCTCGGTCAAAGACACCTTTCATTTTATGTACCATGGTGTTCATGGCGGAGACAACCTGTTTAAATTCTGTTGTTCTAGGTAAGTTTTTTTGGAGCAAATACTGTTTTTTGACAATTGCTTCGGCTTGTTTTTTCATCGCTTTCAAGGGCGAAAGCATTATCCTTATGGCATAAAAAGCTAGACTGGCGGTGAGTAAAAGGGCAAATAAGAACCAAGCTGATAAAGCTTCACTGTTATGCCATAGCTTAACATAGGCGAGGTCAGGGTTGCTTTGTACGGAAAGTTTTCCGATCGGTATCCAGCCAGTTTGAATGAGTGCTTGTGCGGTAGGAGCCTCTATGTCAATCAAAGAAATAAACCAGCTAGGAATGCCTTCTATTTTGATAGAGTTAGATCTGTGATAGATGACTTTGTCATCCATGTCGGTTAAAGAAATGGATGAATAGTCGCCTCGGTCGAATACGGCATTAATCATAGTATTCATGCTAGAAGGGTCATCAGGGTTTGCAACAGAGCTTAAAGATAAGCCTAGCGAGGTGGCGGTATCTTGTGCGTGAGATTCGAGCTGCTTTTCTAAGTAGGATTTTGTTTGGATAAAATTTAAGGTAAAGGTTCCCAGTAGTACAATTAACAGTACCGAAGTGATAAATATTAGCATTTGTTTGTTTAAGCTCATTGCTAGAATCCTTTTTCTAATTTTTTTAGCAGAGTTTGCCATTGTTTGAGTTCTTGTGTGCCACCTTTAACCGCATTGCCTTTGCCTCTTTGCTTGGCAAGCCAAAGCCCATCGCCATTAAAACTGTAAATAGGGATGAGATCTTTCCGTTTGGTTGCTTTTAAAATTCGGGTATTGAGGTTGTCGAGGACTAATGGAATAGAACGAGGTGTTTTAAAGTAGGTTAATACCATGTGTGCTTGTTTTAAGCGAATCGCTTTAACATAGGTTAAGTATAGTTTTTTTTCATCAACTCCTATGGCTTTAAGGGTTATATACTTGGCGATGACAAAGTCTTCACAGTCACCCGCATCCTTAGTCAGGAGTTCTAATGGCGTTGCCCAATAATCTTCTTTGTGCCAGTTTTTTTGATCACTGATAAAGTGAGCGCCATTAAAAAAGTCATTCACTAGTCGTAGTTTTAAACGCTCAGGTTTTTGGTAGCTTGTTTCAACAAGGTGTTGCCAAGCAATTAAACGGCTAGCAACCAACGCGCCATACTTTTTTTGAGCCTTTTGTATTTCAGCTTGAGAAATAATAATCGGCGCAGAGGAGGCAATGATACGTTGGCTTGTCATTAAGTTTAGGCATACAAGCCCAAGTATTAATGCAAGCTTAAACACTTTGTTTAGCGTCTTACTCGAGTCATTTCAGCGGGAATTTCTAGCTTAGCTCCTTTAGGGATGTTGTTTCGCTTTATAATTTCAAACTCAATGCGACGATTTTTCTGGCGACCCGAGGCAGAAAGGTTGCTCGCAATAGGGTCTGCTTCCCCTTTCCCTAAGATTAAAAACTGTGCTTTAGGATAGTCAAAGCTAGTGATAATAAGATCACGAACATTATTTGCTCTAGCCCAAGATAATTTTAAGTTGTCTGATTTGGTTCCCTGGCTATCAGTAAATCCCGTAATAAGGGCAACTTCATCTGGCTGTAATTCTTTTAGCTTACTGGCCTCTTGTTCAATTTTTATTTTTTGTTCTGCGGGAATAAAAGCGGAGTTACTTGGAAAAGTAGCGTTGATAATCACTTTAAGCTGGGGCTTACAGCCATATTTATTAACGGTTGTGCCCTTAGGTGTGTTTGGACATTGGTCAATAGCGTTATAAATACCATCACCATCTGTGTCATCGTCAATTTTACACCCCTGGGTGTTTACTTTCGTGTTTAAGGGGGTCCCTGCACACTTATCTTTACTGTCAACGACCTTGTCAGAATCTTCATCACCTTCGCAACCTAGAAAGTTAACATGCGTTCCTAATGGGGTATTCGGGCATTGATCTGTTTTGTCATAAATTCCATCTTTATCACTGTCTAGCTCGCAGCCATGGCTATCCACTTTTGTGTTTAATGCCGTATTGGCACAAAAATCTTGTTTATCAGCAATGCCATCTTGATCTAAATCTTGGTAAGGATTTTTATTGTACAAGCTACTTCTAGGATTATCGCCCTCTAATGTTTTTTCAGCTAAAGTCTCTTTTTTGGCATTGGCATTAGCGAAGGTAGCAACAGGTAGCAACAAGGCTAAAAGCAGTAAGTTTTTTGATAAGTAGGCCATAGTATTCTCGGATTAAGTTTTAATGTAAGAAGTTATGCGATTATTTGAAAGTAAAAATAATATTGCTATTCTAACCCGCAAGGTTTATTTTTTTCAGGTTTTTTACAAGGCTTGTTGTATGGCGTTAAGTAGTTGTTGGTCTGTTAAGGTGACTGGGTTTCCTAACATGCTACCAGACCGACAGTTTTGGATGACCGGGTTCATTTGCTCACAAGACATTCCAAAGTCTGCCAAACTTTGCGTTAATAATTGTTGAGAAAGCGTTTTTAGAAAGTGAATAAAGTCTTCTAAGGAAGCGCTTGTGCCTAAGAAAAGTTGGCTAATTTTCAGGTATTTAGCTAATGTTTTTTGAGCTATTTTAGTTTGCTGTGCTTGTAGCGTTTCAATGTTGGCTTGTGTAATGGGGCTAAGCAAGCAAGCGCAGACAGTACCATGAGGAACTTCAAAGAAAGCCCCGATAGGGCCTGCTAGTCCATGAACAGCACCTAAGCCAGCATTGGCTAAAGTGGTGCCAGACAAACTAGCGGCTAACATTAAGTTTTCAAACCCTTGTTGACGATCGGTAGGAATTGAACTGTTAATTTTATCAAATGCACCTTTAAATAGGCTTAACCCTTGCCAAGCCAAAGCGTCGGTAATAGGGTTAGATTTTAAGGTGGTGTAAGACTCTATCAGCTGGGTGAAAGCATCCATTCCTGTGCTGTACAAAATGGTATCGGGGCAGGTTTCTAAAAATTGAGGATCTAACCAAACTTCTTTGGCGAGTAATTTATCATCCCGAAAAGACTTTTTAAACGCTCCAAGCTTTGACAGTACGGCATTTTTGGTGGTTTCACTGCCGGTACCTGCTGTGGTCGGCAAGGCATAAAAGGGAAGGGTTTCAACGTTAAAAGGTTTACCTAGGCCAACGCCTTCTAAATAATTCATGACAGATGTTTGGCTAGGGATAAGGCCGGCTATCGCTTTCGCGGCATCTAAGACGCTACCGCCGCCAATAGCGATAACGGCTTGTGCATTGTGTGGACTATTTTTGACCAGCTCATCGACGAGCTCAGGAGAAGGCTCTCCTGACACGGTAAATATATTGACGCGAATATCTGCTTGGTTAAGCTCGGCAATTAACTGTGCGCTGTATTGTTGCGGTTGCATTAGGAAGCGGCTGCTAATCAGTACAACAGAAGCATAGCCTTGTTTAATAATATGTTGTGCAAACTGCTGGCGAATTCCCCAACCAAAATGGGTGTTTGGGGTGGTTGCTATTTCAAATGGTTGCATATTATTTCCTTTATTAATGAGAGATTAGCCTTTTAATAAAGCTTTTAAACTGTCTAGTGTGGCATTGCCATTGGTTTTAGCTTCTTCGGGCGATATTTCTACACCAGGCTTACCATCCCATTGTAATAACTCTGCGGGCAGCTCTTCTAAAAAACGGCTGGGGTCACAACTAATAGTTTCACCATATTTACGACGTTTTTTGGCATAGGTCATGGTTAGGCTGCGTTGCGCTCGTGTAATGCCAACATAGGCCAGGCGCCGTTCTTCTTCTAACCCTGCATCTTCCATATTTTGCTTGTGTGGTAGTAGTTCTTCTTCCATGCCAATTAAGAAAACATGAGGGAACTCTAAGCCTTTTGAAGCATGTAAGGTCATGAGTGAAATTTGGTTTTGTTCTGTTTCTTCTTCGTTACGTTCCATCATGTCCATTAAGGTCATGTAAGACACGATTTTGTCTAGCTTCCGTTCTTCGCCATCTTCATTTTTAGCTTTATCAATAATGCGTTCAATCCATAAGAATAAGTCACGGACTTGTTCAACACGTTTTTCCGCTTGTCTAGGCGTGGCAGAGGTTTCAAACAACCAGTTGTCATATTCTATTTTCTCAATGAGCTGGCGAATAAATGAGATGACCTCGGAGCCTTCTTTTTCATCAGCTTCCTTTGCCCAGCCTAGTAGTAATTGACCAAAATATTGAACGCGAGCCAGTGCTTTGCCATCTAAAACCGTACTAAGGCCAATTTCTTGTGTGGCATCAAATAAGCTGATATTTCGGCGAGTGGCATAGCCAGCTAGCTTGGTTAAGGTAGCGGCACCAATTTCTCGTTTAGGGGTGTTGACGACTCTTAAAAAAGCCGCATCATCATCTGGGTTCACAATGAGTTTTAGGTAAGACATGACGTCTTTTATTTCAGACTTTTCAAAAAAAGATTGGCCGCCAGAAATTTTGTAAGGCAGGTTTTGTTCACGTAAAGCACGTTCAAATAAGCGTGCTTGGAAGTTGCCTCGGTACAAAATGGCATAATCTTTAAACTGGGTTCTGTGTTTAAATTTATGCACAATAATTTCAGATACGGCTCTTTCCGCTTCATGGTTTTCATCGTTACAAGCCAGTACGCGTAACATTTCCCCTAAGCCCATATCTGACCAGAGTGTCTTTTCAAAGATATGCGGGTTGTTCGAAATAAGCTGGTTCGCCGCTTGTAGTATGCGGTTAGAAGAGCGGTAGTTTTGCTCTAGCTTGATGATTTCTAAGTGCGGAAAATCTTCTTTTAGCAGGTTTAAGTTTTCAGGCTGTGCACCACGCCAAGCGTAAATAGACTGGTCATCATCGCCAACTACTGTAAATCGAGCTTGAATACCGACCAATTGTTTCACTAACGCATACTGGGCGGCATTGGTATCTTGGTACTCATCGACTAGCAAGTAGCGTACTTTATTTTGCCACTTGGTGAGAATGTCCGGTTGTTCATTAAATAACCTAACGGGCAGGCCAATAAGGTCATCAAAGTCCATGGCGTTATAAGCTTTTAATTGCTTTTCATATAGGTCATACAAAATGGCGCGGGCTTGTTCAAGACCGTCTGTGGCTTCACTAAGCGCTTGTTCTGGTGAGGTATGGGCATTCTTCCAGCCCGAAATATCCCATTGTGCGCCATCTAAAGTTTCTTCATCTAACTTCTGTTTTTTCAGTAAGTCTTTAATGATTTGCTTGGTATCAGAACTATCCATAATAGTGAAGTTAGCTTTGTAGCCCAATGCTTGGTACTCTTGGCGAATAATATTTAGACCCAAGTTGTGGAAGGTAGAAACGTTAATGCCTTGTGTGTTTTCATTTTTAAGCAACTTCATTACACGCTCTTTCATTTCACGCGCAGACTTGTTGGTAAAGGTTAGGGCATAAATATGATAAGGCTTAATATCGAGCTTACGAATGAGGTAGGCAATCTTTTCAGTGATGACTCTGGTTTTGCCTGAACCTGCACCCGCTAAGACTAACGCAGGGGTATTGGTGTGTAAAACAGCTTTGCGTTGACGTTCATTTAATGAGTGCATGGGGCGGAAAAGGTGTCCAAAATTCAAGATGAGTAAGCAATCGCTATTTTAACAGTTAACTTTAAATTTGAATGGGGTTTTTACAACAAATAAAAGTGGGTATGGGTAAGCTAAATTAAGAAAAGCAACGTGCAAATAAGATGTGAAGCTGTTAATCTACTCCTTTAATTAAATCAGATCTAAACCAGAAATTTATGAAAAAACTATTTATCCTATTGTTAACCCTCTCTTCTTTTATGGCCTTTGCTTCTGTGGCAGAAGCAAAACGTTTTGGCTTTGGCAAAAGCTTTGGCTACTCTAAGCAGGTCGCGCCTAAAAATTATGGTCAGAAAAATACCTTCAAGACTTCTCCTGCTAGCAAGCCTAGTGCACAACCTGGTAAAGCGGGTGCCGCAAAGTCTCGTTCGGCTGGTCTAGGTATTTTAGGTGGCTTAGCAGCAGGGGGGCTGTTGGCGGCTTTATTTATGGGGGGTGGCTTTGATGGCATTCAGCTATTTGATATTTTAATCATTGGCGTAGTAGGCTTTATCTTGTTTAAGTTGTTTATTTATTTTCGTCGTCAACCGAAGTATGCAGGTCATCAAGATGAGTATGCGGTTCATCAAGATGAGCAACCCCCTGCAAACACGCAACAACGTGACAATGTGCAAGCAGCTTACCCAGCACCGAGTGCATCGGGTTCTATTTTTGGAACCGCTTTATCAGAAGAAGCACAGCCTATTTCAGAATTGCCTGCTTGGTTTGATGAACAAGGGTTTGTTGACAATGCTAAGTCACACTTTGTTGCTGTGCAGGCCGCTTGGGATGCCGCAGATGTGACTGAGCTAAAAGACTATTGCTCGCCAGAATTATTAGCGGCTATGTCAGTTGAAATGGCCGCTTTACAACCTGGTGCAAACCATACGGTGGTTGATGAGCTGAACGTTGAGTTAGTCGATGCTGTTTTAGATGGTGAATATCTCGTGGTAAGTGTACGTTTTACGGGCTTTATTATTGAAGAGTTGGGTGGCGAAGCCCATGCCTTTAATGAAATTTGGCATATTCGTCGTTTGGCTGAAGGATCGGGCAACTGGCAAATTTCGGGTATTCAACAGCCTTGATTTGACTATATTTGAGTTAACCCTTTGTTTTGACAGCCTAAATGCGCTGAACAATGCTTTATCAAATAAAGTTATGTATAATCGTTTCAGTAGGTTAGTATATTTCCTATAAGTTGATGAGAGGGGTGGCAACATGAATATGAAACGTTTACGAGTTTGGGTTTCTTTATTGGGTGTAGTGTTTATACTGTCAGCTTGTGAAAAAGCACCGGTCAATATTACCTCCGTCAGTTTTGTTAACGATGACAAAGGCTCTGGAAACTTTAATCGTATGGTTAAGATTTGTTTCGAAGAACCTCTTAGTAGTACTTACTATCATAAAATTACGATTGTAACAAAGCAGTCTTACAAATTAACGGGTGGTAATTTCTTGCGCCCAATGGCTTCTGATCCAGACAATAAATGTCAGCAACGTAATCTATATAGCTATATTAATAAGTCTTCTCCTCTGGGATCCCGTGAAATGATTAAAGACTACATGACGCCGGGTAATATCCACCAAGTGCTGGTTCAGATTTATGCTAACAAGCCTAAAGGTAAAGAGCTGCCTATGACGGAAGCCTTGTTTACAAACCTTTAATTCTAGTGACACTCACCCCTGGCGATTTTTAACCTTTATCGCTTTTTATTAGGAATATACTTTATGATAAACCAAGCCAAATCCACTACTTTAAATAGTATTTCATTGCCGCTTAAAGCCTTGTTTACAGGTTACCTTTTGGTCATTGGCGTGGGGCTATTGATGGCTGGTGCGCAAATTATGCTGACTCACGGCATGGCAGACGGAAAACCAGGGTTATCCATTGATGATATTGTGTATAGTTACTATGGTCATCGAAATAATTCAAAACTGGAATCTAAATTAAATGGATCTATGAAAGATAAAGCGCCCGAAAATGTGCGTTTTCAGCTAATAGAATGGGCTAGAAAAGGAGCGAAAGCTAAAGACTGGGAACCTAGCATTAAAGGTATTACTCAGCAATATTGTGTGAAATGTCATTCTGTCGTACCCGGTATTCCTAATTTCACTAAATTAAGTGCATTTCAGAAAGTTGCTCAAGTGGATGAAGGAGATGACTATAAAAAGTTAACCCGAATTTCTCATATTCATTTATTCGGTATCGCCTTTATTTTCTTTTTTGTCGGGTTTATTTTCTCAATGGCACAGGGTTTTTCCAGTCGAGTTCAAGCAGCGATTATTGCCATTCCTTTTGTCTTTTTATTGGTAGATGTTAGTTCTTGGTGGCTCACTAAATTAGACCCTGAATTTGCTATATTGGTCATTGTTGGGGGAGGGGCTTATAGCTTGGCTTCTGGTGTTATGATTGCGACTTCTCTTTACCAAATGTGGGTAATGGACTGGTTAGCCAATAGGCGACTAAAATAGCACAGTTTTCTAACTTATGTCGTTAGTGGTTCACTAAATATCAAGCTAGCAGTTATCCCACCCCTGGCGATTTTTGGCTTGCCAGAGGTGAATTCTATGCCTTTTCTTTCTTAAATACTTATCTTAGGGGCTTATCGTTAATGTCCATGAACTTTCCTTTTGAATATGCTTATTCTGTAGCGCAATCCTCTGCTATTTTGAAGCAGGTAGTTGAAGACTTTGTGGTTACTGAAACCATTGCCTATCCGCTTTCTGGCGAGGGTGAACATGTTTGGTGTTGGGTAGAAAAGCAGAATCAAAATTCAGAATGGGTTGCTAAACAAATTGCTAAATTTTGTGGGGTGACCAATGCTGAAATGGGGCTAGCTGGTAAGAAAGACAAGCAAGCGGTCACCTATCAATGGATGAGCTGTCATTTACCTGGTAAGCCTATCCCTGACTTTTCGTCATTGAATGTCGCGGGCGTCAAAATCCTTAAAGCGATGAAGCATGACAAGAAACTACAAACAGGTGGCTTGTCTGGTAATGAGTTTGCATTACGTTTAAGAGATGTGAAGGGTGACCCTACAGAGGTTGAAGCGAATTTACAGCGAGTTCAACAGCAAGGCTTTGCCAACTACTTTGGTGAACAGCGTTTTGGGGTAGAAGGCCAAAATTTAACCCAAGCAATCGCTTTTTTTAAGGGTGAAATACGCCCTAAACGTCACCAAAAAACAATGTATATTTCAGCCGCTCGCTCCTGGGTTTTTAATGAAATTTTAAGTGAACGCTTGGCAGAAGGTTCTTGGAATCAATACCAAGCGGGTGATGCTTTTCAGCTGGCGGGTTCAAAAAAGTGGTTTGTAGATGATAGTGATGCTTCGTTACCTAGCCGAGTTAATGAGCAGGATATTCACCCAACAGGCGCATTAGCCGGTAAAGGAACCTTAGCTTCAAAAGGCCATGTTCAAGTTTTAGAACAAGCCGTTATAGACAAACACCCTGTTTGGGTAAAAGGTTTGGAAAAGCTAGGCCTGAAGCAAGAAAGGCGTGCTTTGCGAGTCGTGCCTAAAGGCATGAAATGGCAATGGGAAGGTAATGATTTATTGCTTAACTTTGGATTGCCTGCGGGCAGTTACGCGACGATGTTGGTACGTGAAGTCTTAAATGCAGAAGAAGCTTTACCCGAGTAATAGAGTAAGGCGTTACTTTTTATAAAGGTCTTCTGGACTGATAATAGGGTCAGAAGTGATGGTCGCGGTATGGCCTTCTACTTGTGTGTAGAAGCAACTCTTTCGGCCAGAATGACAAGCCGGGCCTGTTTGGTCTACTTGTAATAAAATGGTGTCGCCATCACAGTCAAACGCCAAGCTTTTCAATAGTTGAATTTGCCCAGACTCTTCACCCTTACGCCAATAGTTTTGGCGAGAACGAGACCAATAACAAACACGGCCTGTTTCTAAGGTTTCTAATAAAGACGGTTCATTCATCCACGCCATCATTAAAATTTCTTTGCTGTCATATTGTTGAGCAATAGCGGGTATTAAGCCGTTACTGTCGTATTTGACTTGTGCGCGCAAACTTTCCCAGTCAAACTGATCATCTTTATGGGCTTTTTCTAAGATTTTAAAGGTAGGCGTTATCATGTTGGCGTTTATTTTTTACGTTTGGCTTGTGCAAAAGCGGCTGCAAATGGGTTGTTGCTAATTTCAGCATGCTTAGGCTCTGGCTTTTTAATCGTTACTTGTGACTTACGGCCTTTTGACAACATGGCTAAGAATAATTCTGCTGTTGCTCTAGCATCTGCCAAGGCATCGTGTGCATCGCCAGGGAATGGCTTGCCTAGAATAACCTCATAAGCCATGGTTAGCTTAGGGGTCTTGTAGAACCAGTACATTTTTTCAGACTGCCAGCGTAGTGCGCCAATTAAGTCTTTAGCCGAAACGGCAACATCTAACCATTTTGTGTAATCTAGGTCAAAGTCTAGCATCTTTTTAGCCGCCCCTTTTTCAAGGTAAGCATAGTCAGACTCTGTGCTGTAGGCCAAGACAATATCGGCTTCTTGTAAAATAGGATAAAAACCTTCCCAAGCTTCGGCTAGGAAAGGGGCGTCTTTCACCATTTCGGTGGTAATATTGTGTTTTTCATTTTCAGGAATGTCGTAACCAGGGTTAATTAACTGGCTGTAAAGTTCCTTACCTTCTAAGTCGCAAATAGACACCTGAATCATATCTGCTGTTTCTTTGGTGCAAATGTCGGTAGCTTCAATATCGATACAAACCACTTTCTTGCCTTTAAGCATGCCATCCATTTCTTTTAGTTTGAAATGAGCATCGTTCCGGCGTTCTTGAATAAGGTTAATGACTTCTGATGAGGTAAATTCAGCCACTAAATCGGTTAACTTAGCGGTTAGCTTTTTAACCGACTTGGTGAGTGATTTTTGAACCGCTTCATCATCACTGGCTTTTACGATCATCTCGTCCACAGTCATGCTTTCGCCATTGACTTGCATGTTATTTAAGATGTTAGCAATAATTTTTTGATCATTAAAATCAAACTGCTCTAATGCAGGGATTTTTAAGGTGGCGTTTAATAAGGCTTTTTCACCCTTAGCAGGGGAAGCAATAACGTTAATACCTTTGATGTTCAAACCATCAGATGAGGCAACGGCAACAATATATTCTTTAATAGGTTGGTTACGTTTGTCGATCAGAATTAGCTGTGCATTGCTCATGGTAAAAAGTCTGTCTTATTATAAAAAATGTTATTTTAACTTATGTTGCGGTAAAGTCTGCGATTAATTAGGGGAATGTTTGGTTAAAAAAATGACCTCGAACATGCTTAATTTGCATGTCAGTTATTGAGTAGGTATAGTTATTTTATATTTCTTGATATAGGTGTTGAAAGGGTGGCTCAGGCGGGTAGTTTTGGGTAAACAACCGCTAAAATCGCCAGGGGTGGTCTGGCCAGATAAAGCTTGTTTAAGTTTACTTTACAGTCGCCTGTTAAGGTTTGCTAGCTTGTTTGGGCGTAATATGTTTGTTTTGAGTGATTAGCCTGAAAGGGACTTGGTGAATATGCCCTTTGTTATCTAAAATCATTACCGATAATAGCCACTCCATACTGCTGTTGGTGCAAAAAGCTAACAAAGCCTTACCAGAAAATTTCTGATTGCTATCTTTTGTTAAATCAATTCGATTGTAGCCCATATACATGTTGGTGCCAGTAATATCCAGCTGAACTTTTTTAGCTTGAATGCCTTTAATGGTGACGTTAACCTGAAGTTGTTGTGCAATTGGAATGGGTTGGTTTGGGCTAATACTTAAGCTAACACTCGCGCCATTTTGTTGATTACTACACTGTCCAGAATGGAGGTTGCAAGCTTCATTAATGCCCCAAACATCAACAGCTGGCTTTTCACTGCAGCCAGATAGGGGCAGTGTTGCCAATAACGCTAGGCTAAAAAGAAAGAAAGTTTTTAGGGGTGGAAAGGTAGCTATCTCTCGCATGATAAGTCTCTTAAATATAGGGGGTTTATAAGGTTTGACTATACTTTCTAATGCTAATTTTGGCAAGTAGAACAGTAGTAGCTAGCCCGTTGCGCTTGTATTATTTTTTGAATAGGCGTTCCGCAAGCACCACAATCTTGTCCCGCTCGACCATATACCGCTAGTTGTTGTACAAAGTAACCGGGTTTGCCATCGGGTGCTGAAAAGTCTTTTAAGGTGGTGCCACCTTGTTCAATGGCTTTTTCTAAAATAACTTTAATGTTCTTAACCAGGTTTTCTGCTTCTTGTAAGCTTAAGCTGTTGGCTATTCTAGTGGGTAGTATTTGGCTTTTAGATAAGGATTCATTGGCATAAATATTGCCCACGCCCACCACACATTTGTTATCCATTAACAGTACTTTAATACTCACTTTTCGCTTTAAACATTGGCGATGAAAATAGTCTGCTGAAAACTCATCGGTTAGAGGTTCTGGCCCTAAATGACGTAATAGCTTAAAGGTTTTAATAGGCTCTTCTGTCCAAAGCATAGCGCCAAAACGTCTAGGGTCGTGGTAACGCAATAACCAACCATTATCAAATTCAATATCAACATGGTCATGCTTTTGTGGGGGCGTGTCGCGGGGTAATATTTTTAAGTTGCCAGACATCCCTAAGTGAATAATTAAATGCCCTTTGTTTGTCTTTAAAAGCAGGTACTTTGCCCGTCGGCTTATTTTGTTAATAACCAGTCCTGCGAGAGTTTCAGGTAAAGAAGTCGGTATTTCCCAACGTAATTGGTGCTGGCGAATAATGACCTTTTGAACAGTTTGGTTTAACACTTTCGGGGTAATGCCTTTGCGCGTGGTTTCTACTTCGGGTAATTCTGGCATGGTATTTTCTTTATAGTTTGATGTATTGGCAGTTAACGAGCTTACTACATAACGTGATTGAGTGTATCTAGGTCAGGTTAAGTTTTTTCATTTTAGCCGATACAGAAATATAAGAGCATGGCTAATTTTTGAACGGAGGAGACGGTTATGAATGCCTCAACTTATTATATAGAAAGTACGGAATATGGGTTTAGTATTTGCTGTGGTGGTACTAGTTTGGTGACCTTGTCATCAATAGGGCAAGCGATTAGCGTGATGAGAAGCTTTCAAAATAAAGCCTTTCCCCGTCAATGGCAAAAAATCCCGCCAGCCATGAGAAGAGCGAAAGAAAAACTTTATCAATAAGTAATAAAGCCCTGTTTAAGATAGGATTTAGGCTTATACTATTAAACATGAATATATTGAAAAATGTCCTATTTTTAATCTTCTTTTTTTACAGTAGTCTTCTCCTGGCTTCAACCCATGAAGCGATGGCAATCGATTCGCCTGATAATAACGACTTACAGCTTTTAGCGACGTCATTAGGCACTACGCCACAAGCCATTAATCAATCTGGAAATACCGCTAAAAAACGTCAGGTTGTTTCATTGCAACTGCAGTGGCACCACCAGTTTCAATTTGCCGGTTACTATGCAGCTATTAAAGAAGGCTACTATAAGGAGGTAGGGCTGAAACTTGCGCTTCATGATTGGTATCCTCATGTTGATTTGGTAAAAGTTGCTCAAACGGGTGAAGCCGATTTTTCTATTTCCTATGATAATGCGTTAATAAAGTATTTACAGAAAGGAGACATCACCGCGGTAATGGCTGCATTTCAACATTCTCCTTTGGTTTTTATTTCTAAAACGCCGATAGACTCTCTATCTGATTTATTGGGAAAGCGTATTTATCTATCTGATAATGTAGATTTATCGGCTTTGATAGAAAAAGCCCCTAAAGAGGTGGTAGATTCATTAAGTAAATCCCCTTCATCAGGAGATTTAACAGACTTTGAAGAGGGGCGTATCGATATTTATACCGCTTCCCAGACCAATGAGATCTTTCAGTTAAGAGAAAAAAATATTCCATTTTACATTCTGGATCCTAAGTTATTTGGCGTACAAAGTTATGGTGACTTGGTTATTACGTCCAATAAATTTGCTAACTTAAATCCAACACTAGTCCAAAATTTTAAAGAAGCTTCTATTAAGGGTTGGCAGTATGCCTTAGGGCATAAAGAAGAAATGGTCGACTATATTATGGCGCATTACCCGGTGGTTAAAAGCCGAGAATCCTTGTTATCTGAAGCCCAGGCCACAGAATCTTATGTGCGTAGTGGTAGTATCCCCGTTGGGGATTTAGATCCGACTCGACTGGCCTCTATTGCAAATAGTGCGGTTAGAGCGGGCTTGTTGGACACTAAACCGAATAACTTTGCAATATCCAGCTTTATTTTTAACCCTTATGACCTGCCTTTTACGGCTGAAGAAAGGCAATATTTATTATCCCATCCTGACATAAAGCTTGCGAATGATATTGATTGGGCGCCCTTTGAATGGGTGGATAGTAAAGGACAATATAAGGGCTTGGTCTCAGACTATTTAGAGATCATTTCTCAAAAAACGGGGCTAAGGTTTCACCCGGTTAAAGACTTGCATTGGGATCAAATGCTGAAAGGACTTAAGTCGGGTAAATTTGATATGCTATCTTGTGCAGTGAAGACGAAAGAACGTCAAACCTATTTAGATTTTACCCAGCCTTTTATTTCAGTTCCTATGGTGATGGTCTCTAAGATTGGAACCCCTTTAGTCGATGATTTTAGCTATTATAACGGTCAAATGGTTGCAGTGGTTGAAGGTTATTGGTCGCAAGAATATCTTCAAAAAAATTACCCTAAAGTCCTTTTATTGTTGGTTAAAAATGCAGAAGAAGGCTTGCGCTTAGTTAGCCAGGGTAAGGCGGCAGGTTATCTGGGTAACCTAGTGGTGGTGAATTATTTAATTCAAAAAGAAGGTTTGTCTAATTTAAGTGTGGTGGCAGAATTACATGGGAAGAGTTCTGATTTATCGATGGCCGTGCCTAAAAACAACCCAATATTATTAAGTATTTTAAATAAAACACTGGCCAGTATTTCAGACAAACAGCATGCTCAGTTATTGCAAAAATGGTTGCCAGTGGATGCGGTTAAGCGCGTTGATGACCGAGTGATATATGATATTTTTGGCTATTTCTTCGCAGTGATTCTGCTATTTGTGGCTGTCTTGTTGTTTTATCGGCATCAGTATAAAAGGCGACAAAAATATTTAGACCAAATTCATGAGCTAACCTATGCCACAGAGTTTGATCCTAAAAAGGGGCTATATAGCTGGGTAAGTGATACTTATGCTGAGCTGTCAGGTTATAGCAAAGAAGAGTTATATGCGCTACCTGTTGAAAAATTATTAGGCTCTAAGGCCGATTTAGATAAGCTGTTGTTTGCTATTCAGTCGAAAGGCAGTTGGGCAGGTTTGGTGAGAGCTTTTAAAAAAGATGGCAGTTATTATTGGGTTGAAGCTTCATATCGTCTATTTAAGCCTAACATTTTTTCATCACCTAAAATCTGGACAACGCGTGTCGATGTGACTGATAAAATGAAATTAGAAATGCTTTCTAACACAGATGCTTTAACAGGTTTATATAACCGTCGTTACTATAATGAATTGTTATCTGAAGGCTTGAAATCTGATTATGCTGAACAGCGTGATGTTTATGCTTTGTTACTAGATATTGATTGGTTTAAATCTGTTAATGACCACTTTGGGCATCAACAAGGCGATGAAACTTTAATAAAGGTGTCAGATAGAATTCAGTCATTCTTTATGCGTGAGTTTGATTATGTGTTCAGAATGGGGGGCGAAGAGTTTTTTGTCTACTCTCGTTGTGATGGCAAAGAGATCTTTGAGAAGCGTGTTAAAAGTATTTGCCAAGCAATAGAAGACTTGCACTTGCCCACAGGTATGGAGGGGGAAAATAAGATATCAGACTATGTTACTATTTCAGTGGGAGCGGTTTACTGGGCCTACCCTAATATTATTGACGCTGATAAACTTTACGCGCTAGCAGATAAAGCCTTGTATCAAGCCAAGCATAATGGTCGTAACCAGGTTGTCTTTTTATAAAGTAACCTGGTTGGTTTGTAGGAGGGGGTTTGAGTTGTGTTTGTCTAATCGTTTAACGCTTAAGAATTTCTTGTATTCTCTTCAAAAAAATAATCTTTTACATTAACCTCAAAAATACTTCTTGAATGCGACTCTAAAATTTAAAATTACGTCTCTTCAGGCGTTATTCATGCAAATGGAATTATGTCTAGGATGGGTGGATAGGTCACTCTTATCTTTAGTCCAATGTTTAAATTTTAGGCATAAAAAAACCCAGCCTTTTGAGCTAGGTTAGTCTCAATTCACTTGGGTAAAGCTTACTTGATTTTTGCTTCTTTGAACATTACGTGTTTACGCAGTACAGGGTCGTACTTTTTAATTTCAAATTTGCCAGCCATCGTACGCTTGTTTTTATCAGTAGTATAAAAATAAGCACTTTCAGTCGATTGTAATTTAATTTTTTCGCGCATATCGAGTCTCCTTAAACCTTCTCACCACGTGCACGGATATCCGCAAGCACTGACTCAATTCCGTTCTTATCAATAATACGCATACCTGAAGTGGTTAAGCGTAGCTTAATAAAACGGTTTTCGTTTTCAACCCAAAAACGGTGAGTTTGTAGGTTAGGTAAAAAACGACGACGAGTTCTACGATGAGAGTGGGAAACATTGTTACCCGCTACAGGTCGTTTTCCTGTTACTTGGCATACTTTTGACATTTCTCAATTCCTCTCAAAAAATATAGACACCCTAAAATGGATATCCTTGTATAAAAAATATTCGAATATTTCTTCATTTAGTTGCAACTTTTAAAGGTCGCTAAAAACAAGAATGCGGAATTATCCATAAAATAAGGGGGTATTGCAAGTCAAATATCACAATAATGGTTAATTTAATATATGCTGCTGGGGGTTTATCTACTTTTGTCAAAGCAATAGGGTGACTAAATAAGTGGATAGGCTAGTGTCTCGTAGGCTTAGGCCTCGATAAATGTGAATAAACTAGCTACTTCCATCATGTAACTTATTTAATGAGTTTTCATCGTAAAAATCAATAAGATTGGTGACATTTAAGTTAAAGGTTGTTTTTAGATAGGTCTAAGCGTCATGATAGGAACCTTAAAATCGCCAGGGGTGGTCATGGCTGTTGTGCTGGGGCAAGAGGGTGTATTCAGGGTTTGCAATGCTTGGGTAGGCTTAATTTAATTATATTAAGCCTTTTTTAGCCAAGGAAGCCCAACGGCCATGGTCGCCTATAATAATATGGTCAATACAGCGAACGTCAACTAGGTCTAAAGCTTCTGTTAGGTGTTGGGTTAGCTGAATATCTGATTGGCTAGGCGTAGGGTCACCAGAAGGGTGGTTGTGCGCCAGAATGACCGCTGCGGCATGATTGTCTAGCACGGTTTTAATCACTTCTCTTGTGTGGACACTGGCTTGGTTTAAGGTGCCGGTAAATAAAGCTTGGAATGAAATTAAGTTATGTTGTTGGTCTAGCAAAACTAATCCAAAGGATTCTCGCTTCTGGTAGCCTATTTGTGTAAACAGAAACTGGGCAACGCTTTCGGGCGACTGTAAAATAACACCCGAGCTTAATCCTGATTCAAAGTGTCGTTTGGCAATTTCTACCACGGCTTTAAATTGTACAAACTTGGCTGGACCTAACCCTTTGGCAGAGCAAAATTCTGCTTCGCTAGACACCAGTAAGGTATGCAGGTCGCCAAAGTGGTCTAGTAAGTCTTGTGCCAGCTCAACAGCACTTTTGCCTTGCACGCCAACACGTAATAAAATGGCAAGTAGTTCAGCATCTGTTAAATTTTCTGAACCAAACTTTAAAAGCTTTTCTCGGGGGCGATCATTTTCGTGCCAGTCGCTAATTGCCATGGTTAAAAACCTGTGGAAGTGAGTTGAATCTATTATCATAACTGACAGGTTGAAAAAAACAAAAAAGGATCTAGCAATGTACCAAATTAATTTAAGTGTTAGGGATTATGAGTGTGATTTGCAAGGTATTGTCAATAACGCGGTTTACATGAATTACCTAGAGCATGCACGCCATGAATTTTTGTTAGAAAATAAAGTCGATTTTGCCGAACTGGCTGAAAAGGGGATTGATTTAGTGGTCGTTCAATCAACCTTAAAGTATAAAAAGCCGCTTAAGCCACATGATAAATTCTATGTAACGGTAGCGCTAGAACAGGAAGGGCGTGTGAAGATTAATTTTATACAAAATATTTACCTAATGGATGGCACTCTAATGTTAACCGCCACCACAATGGGTGTGGCTTCAAAGAAGGGTCGGCCTATTAAACCGCCGGCAGAAATGTTGGCCTTGGCTGCCACGCTTTAAGTTAAAATAGTGGGCTAATACAGGGTGTCGTAAATGATGAGAAGAGCACAATGCAAATTTTAATAGGCGTGACAGGTGGTATTGCCGCTTATAAAGCACTAGAGCTGGTTAGGTTGTTTATCAAACAAGGCAGTCAGGTTCAAGTAGTGATGACGGAAGGGGCAAAAGCCTTTATTCAGCCGCTGTCTTTTCAAGCCTTGTCGGGCAATCCTGTGCGCGATAGCTTGTTTGATGAAAATCAAGAAGCAGGTATGGGGCATATTGAGTTGGCTCGATGGGCGGATTTAATTGTCATCGCACCTGCTTCTGCTGAAACCATGGCGAAGCTAAGAATGGGGCGGGCTAACGACTTATTAACCACGCTTTGCTTAGCGACTGAAAAGCCGATTATGATTGCACCTTCTATGAATCGTTTAATGTGGGCGAATGAAGCAACGCAAGAGAATGTGGCTGTCTTGCGCCAAAGAGGCTTACAAGTATTAGAGCCAGAAGAGGGCGAGCAAGCTTGTGGTGAAGTGGGTACCGGTAGAATGCCTGAACCTACTTCTATTTGTGAACAAGCTTTGGTCTTCTTAAAACACCAAGAACAAGCAAGCCAAGATAGAGAAGCCTTGCAAAAATTTTGGTCGGGCAAGAAGGTATTAATTACGGCGGGGCCAACTTATGAAGATATTGACCCCGTCAGGTTTATTGGCAATAAAAGCTCGGGTAAAATGGGCTTTGCTTTAGCAGAAAGTGCGGAAAGCTTAGGCGCCTCCGTGACTTTGATTAGCGGGCCGGTAGCTTTAGTAACTCCTTTGAATGTGGAGCGCATTAAGGTTCGCAGTGCTGAAGCGATGTTCACCGAAGTAAAGGCGCAGTATCAAAAAGCCGATTATTTTATCTCAGCCGCTGCCGTCGCCGATTATCGAATTAACACTCCGTCAGAGCAAAAGCTAAAAAAAGTGGCGAGTGAAGATACCTTAACCTTAGAATTGACTAAAAACCCTGACATTGTTGCTTGGGTAGCCAGTCAAAAAGATAAACCTATTGTGATTGGTTTTGCAGCAGAAACCCAGAATGTATTGGCCTATGCAAAACAAAAGCTAGTGGCCAAAGGGTTAGATATGATTTGTGCCAATACAGTCGGTGATTTACAAGGGTTTGAGGTTGAAGACAATCAATTGACCTTAATTACCCCAAACACCGAACACACTTTAAAACGATCTAGTAAAAAACAGCAGGCGATAGCCTTGCTTAGTTTTATTTCAACAACATTATAAAAAGGAATGATGATGTCACTTCAAGTGGAATTTAAAATTTTAGACAAACGCCTAGGCAATGAAATTGAACTGCCTAAATATGGTACAGAAGGTTCAGCAGGCTTAGATTTAAGAGCCTGCCTTGATGAAGCTTTAGTGCTTGCGCCTGGTCAGACGTTTTTAATTCCAACGGGAATGGCTATTCATTTAGATGATCCTGGCTATGCGGCCATGTTACTGCCTAGATCGGGTTTAGGTCATAAGCACGGTGTGGTGTTGGGCAACCTAGTCGGTTTAATTGATTCTGACTACCAAGGGCCTTTAATGGTGTCCTGTTGGAATAGAGGCGACAAGCCTTACACGATTGAAGTGGGTGAGCGTATTGCTCAGATGGTTATCGTGCCAGTAATTCAGCCAGAGTTTAAGTTGGTGGCCGAATTTGGTGATGCCACAGAACGTGGCGAAGGTGGTTTTGGCCATACGGGCACCAAGTAATTCAATTATAAACACGACATACTTAACATTTAATTAGGAGAGCGCAATGCCTACATTTGATATTGTTTCAGAGATAGACAAACACGAACTAACCAATGCCGTTGATCAGGCGAATAAAGAGGTCACTACTCGCTATGACTTTAAAGGAACCGATTCAAGCTATGCGTTGAAAGATACGACGGTGACCTTGTTAACCGAGTCAGACTTTCAGCTAACCCAAATGTTTGATATTTTGGTGCAAAAAGCGAATAGACGAGGCATTGATATTAAATGTATGGAAGCGGGCGATCCAGATATCCAGCTAAAAACGGCTAAGCAAGCTATTGAAATGAAAGAAGGCTTAGATGCGCCTTTAGCGAAAAAGATTATTAAAGCGATTAAAGATTCTAAGCTAAAAGTACAAGCAGCGAGCCAAGGGGATTCTATTAGAGTCACCGGTAAAAAACGTGATGATTTGCAAGATACTATGCAACTATTACGTGCGATGGAAGACTTAGATTTGCCTTTACAGTTTAATAACTTTAGAGATTAGTTCTAATCTGCAAGCATAAAAAAGGGCGGTTTATATAGCCCTTTTTTTATGCGAAGGCGGAAGAGGTTGGCCTGATACTTTATACAACAAGTGTCATGTTTCTGAAGAGCGGCAAGGCAGATAGCATCTCTAAAAAGTAAGTGAAATTAGGTGAATAATGTAAGTAAGGCCATCTTAATACCCAAAGCGGTTTTTGGTTATCAATGTTAGAATAATCCTATTATCTATAAAATGAGTCAATCATGAGAGTTCAAAAAACGATGAATTTAAACAAAGCACAAGCCCAAAATATTGCCTCTGTTCTCGCAGAAGCCCTACCTTATATCCAACGCTTTTCAGGTAAAACGATTGTCGTAAAATATGGTGGCAATGCGATGACAGAAGAGGCCTTAAAAAATGGCTTTGCACGTGATATTGTGTTGATGAAGCTGGTGGGTATGAACCCGGTTGTGGTACATGGTGGTGGGCCACAAATTGGTGATCTATTGGCACGCGTGGGCAAGCAGTCAGAATTTATTCAAGGGATGCGAGTCACCGATTCTGAAACCATGGACTTGGTCGAAATGGTGTTAGGCGGTTCAGTGAATAAAGAAATCGTTAACTTGATTCATCAAAATAATGGAAATGCTGTTGGATTAACCGGTAAAGATGGTAATTTAATCTGTGCCAGAAAAATGGAAATGACGGCCTTTAATGAAGACCTAAATGCTTCTGAAATTATTGATTTAGGCCATGTGGGTGAAGTGGTTCGCATTAACACCAAAGTATTAGATATGCTGCTTCAAGATGATTTTATTCCGGTTATTGCGCCAGTAGGCGTTGATGAAAACGGCCAGTCTTACAATATTAATGCTGACTTAGTTGCGGGGAAAGTTGCTGAAGCCTTGGGTGCTGAAAAGCTGATGTTATTAACCAATATTCCTGGCCTGTTGAATAAAAAAGGTGATTTGTTAACGGGGCTGAATGCTGAAAAAGTAGATGTCTTAATTGCAGATGGCACTATTTATGGTGGCATGTTACCTAAGATTAAGTGTGCTTTAGAAGCTGTTCAAAATGGGGTAAAGTCATCTCATATTATTGACGGGCGCGTAGAGCATGCTGTCATGCTAGAAGTCTTTACTGATGAAGGTGTCGGTACGTTAATTACCGCTCGATAATGAGTGGTTTGGTTGTAGAGTCATTTATGTGATGGATTGGCTAGATACTTTATTACTGTTATTCATTTCCTTTGTCGCCAACCTGCTTTCTGCCTTAGCAGGAGGCGGTGCAGGCTTGCTTCAACTGCCTGCTTTACTCTTTCTTGGGTTGCCTTTCTCGGTCGCCTTGGCCACCCATAAAGTTGCCAGTGTCTTTTTAGGTATTGGTGCCAGTACACGCTACCTAAAAGAATCAAAACTTAACGTTACTTTTATTGCCCTTATTCTTGCCTTTGGCTTGCCTGGCGTTGTGCTGGGTGCCAATGTTATTTTAAGCATAGATGATCGGCTTTCACAGTTAGCGCTAGGATTTTTAACCTTGTCCTTAGGTATCTATTCCTTTTTTAACCCTGCTTTGGGCAAAGATATGTTGCTTAAAAATCAGCATTTTATGGGCTGGCTAATTGGGGGAGGTGTGTTGTTTGTCATTGGTTTTTTAAATGGTTCCTTAACGTCTGGAACCGGCCTGTTCGTGACCTTGTGGCTAGTCCGTTGGTTTGGGTTAGATTACAAGTTGGCAGTTGCTTATACCCTGGTGTTGGTTGGCATGTTTTGGAATGGAACAGGGGCCATTACCTTGGGCATGCAAGGTCAAATAGAATGGAGTTGGTTGCCGGCTTTAATTGTAGGCTCTTTATTAGGGGGTTACTTTGGTGTACATTTAGCCTTAATGAAAGGTAATGTCTTGATTAAGCGTAGCTTTGAAGTGATTACGGTATTGGTCGGCCTTAGCTTAATGATTAAGAATATTTAACCTGCTTAAAGGTGAGTAAAGTGGTTCGTTTTTTTTAAATGTCCTGAGAACGTATGACCTGAACTAACTTACCGCACCCTTGCTTAAGGTCTTGCCAATGATTTGGCAGTATAAAGTGTACCAAGGCTCCAGAAGGGAATAGGCCACTATCACAATGCTCGCAACTTCCTTTTTCTTCTAAGAATTGAATTAAGGCTTTTAGTCCGGGTTCATGCGCCACAATACAAACCTTGGTGTAGTCAGGTGGAATATTCGCTAGTAGCTCAATCAGGGTATCTAGGTCGGCGGTTGCTAAGGTGGGCAAAGTCTCTTTGTATGGGGAGGTATTCGCTGGCTTTAAACGTCGAAATGTTTGGCAGACTCGATTGTCAGGGGAAAGATACACGGCATCAAATAAAATATTTTTGTGTTTAAGCCATTCCCCTAACTTACAAGCCTGCTTTTTACCTTTGGGTGAAAGGTGAGGGTCTGTAGAAGTGCCTGTTTCATGTCTATCCGTTTTGGCATGACGAATAATAAACAGCTCTCTTAAGGGTTGGGTTGTCATCCCTAAATACCGTACTGCGCTCGATAGCTACTCATTGCCTCTAAATATTGTTGGCAATTTGGCATAGTAGGGTGGGTTTCAAGGTAATGAATAATATCGTGCATATTAATAATGCTGTAAACGGGAATACCATAATCTCGCTCTACTTCTTGAATGGCAGAAAGGTCGCCTTGACCTTTTTCCATTCTATCTAGCGCCACAATGACGCCCGCAGGGGTTGCGCCTTGTGCCTTGATTAAGTCCATTGATTCACGAATAGCAGTACCTGCTGTAATCACATCATCAATAATTAAAATATTTCCTGCTAGCTCATGGCCAACAATGTTGCCACCTTCACCATGGTTTTTCGCTTCTTTACGGTTAAAGGCATAGGGTCTGTCTATTTGGAAGTCGAGCGCTAAAGAAACTGATGTGGTGGCGGCTAAAGGAATACCTTTGTATGCAGGGCCAAACAAAACGTTAAAAGGAATCTCTTTATTGGCAATGGCGGCGGCATAGCCTTTCGCTAAGGTGGCGAGTTGCCTGCCAGTATTGAACAGGCCAGCATTAAAAAAGTAAGGACTAATTCGACCAGATTTTAAGGTAAATTTCCCTAGCTTTAGTGCACCAGTGTGCAGAATAAATTCAATAAATTCACTTTTATTTGTATCGCTGTTCATGTTGTTTAAGGCCACTTTTCGGGTAAAAATAATGATTTATATTTTACGCTTAAATTGACACTTTTCAAGTCGTTTTGGTTTGAAAGCTAAACCGATAAAATTAAAAATAATTTTATTTGCTTTGCGGTAAAGTGTTTTTAAAACAAATGGTTATCTTTATTTTTGAGTGTTTTAAATAAATTGGCATAAATGGTGCGTTAGCTAGGCTTAACAAACATTAAACAATGTAATTAGTCAAAAAAATGACAGTTGCGTCTGAATAAGGAAAACCATCATGGCGATTGATTTGAGACAAGTAGAGCCACTAGGTTCAAAGAGCGTTTTATTAGAACAAGCAATGAGACGACATAAAGCTAATAATGATATGGGAGTGGGCGCCCACATTGATATGTCGGACATGGTTGAGCCAGATTTTGAATGGTTAAATGAAGATAAGTCGGCCTTGAAGGACTTGGTTTCTCAAATGGATTCTTCTATTGGTACCTTGGCCAGACAAATGAAAGACATGGAGTCTGAAGCAGAACGCGCGCGCCGTAAAATGGAAAAAGAGCAGACATTACTGTTTAAACAAATTCGAACCTTGAATACCTTGTTGAAAAACCAAGTAGAAATTTACAGCTCGGTGGAAACCCAAATGGATGCGATTGAATTAAAGCAAAACCAGTTTGTGCCTCAAATAGGCGTAGGGCTTTTAGCAGGCTTGCTGTCAGCCATCACTGTGTTGGCAACAGCACCTTGGATGACCTTACTAATGGAAAGCTTAAAGGCTTAAAGGCTTAAAGACTTGATTTAAGGGCTTAGGCTTGTGAAGCTAATCCTCCAACCTTAAAAATCGCCAGGGGTGGGTACTATAAAAGACCACCCTCTGACGATTTTTGCCTTTTAGGAAAGGCTTAAGTTAAGTCTTTGCTCGAAAGCTTAACTCTCTTCCTAATGCTTTAAATTGCTTGGCTTCTGATTTTAAATCTTCACAAGTTAGTGGATGATTTTCAATCCATTCTGGTGAAAAGGTCAGCCTGAAATGGTTACCTTCTTTAATGCTGAGTTTGACCGCTAAACGCTCATCTTCTCGCCCTCTGTGTAGGACGACTGCTAGCCTAAGCAATAAAGTTAAATCAATGAAATTAGCTTGTTTATTGTCTGCAATATGAGAAAAAGCAGACGTATCAAACTTGGCTCTGTGATTTAAAACAATGGCAGCTAGGCTTTCGTGGTCTTGCTGTGAGAAACCGGATAATTCGGCATTTTTAACAAGGTAGGCGGAATGATAGCGGTAGCGTTTGTAGTTTAAGCTCATGCCAGATTCATGTAATTTGGCAGCCCAGGTTAATATTCTTGGAAAAGAGACGACTTTACTGCTTAAGCTTAGTGTTTTACGGCTTTCACTTAAAAACTGGCGAGCAGTCTGTTGGACTCTTTCTGCTTGTAGCTCATCAATTTTTAACCATTTTTGAAAGCGATCAACACTGGCTTCACGTACATCTTCTTGTTTTAGCCTGCCTAGGGTGTCATAAATTAAGCCTTCTCTTAAGGCACTATTGGAAACATTCATTTCTTTTATTTTAAGTTCATAAAAGGCGGCGCTTAAAATAGCTAAGCCACCTGCAAACACAGGTGTTCGTTCTTCTGATAGTCCTTTTAAGCCATTTTCAATGGCTTTGTTGATAGAGCCATTTTGAACAATTAAACGTCGAATAGCTTGCAGGCCTTCAAGTGTAATACCGCCTTCGGTTAGGTTATTTTCTTTTAACATATGGCCAATGGCTTTAATCGAACCAGAAGCCCCAATGGCTTCGTCCCATCCTTGGTTGATGAGCTGCAAGTAGTAAGGGCGTAGGATTCTTCGGCAGTATAAAATGGCCGACAACGTATTGGCTTCGCTGACAATGCCGTCTTTAAAAAACTGTTGGGTGATACTGACACAGCCCATTTCGGTGGAGGTGAGGTGCTTGTGCTCAAAATCTTTACCAATAATAAACTCGGTACTGCCGCCCCCAATATCCATAATAAGCTGTTGCTTGTGGGTATTAGGTTGACCATGGCTAACGCCTAAAAATATTAAGCGAGCTTCTTCTTCACCTGAAATGATTTGAATATCATGCCCTAAGACTTGTTGGCCTTGCTCTAAAAAAGCTTGGCTATTTTTGGCGTTTCGAAGGGTGTTGGTGCCCACCGCTCGTACTTGTTGGGGTGGAATGTTTTTAAGCAATTGCCCGAAACGCTCTAAACAGGCGATACCGCTATTAAAAGCGGTATCGGTAAGGTTTCCTGCTTCATCTAAACCAGAGCGAAGGCGAATCATTTCTTTATGACGGTCAACAATCTGTATTTGCTCATTTTGTTCGCGAATAATAATGAGGTGAAAACTGTTTGACCCTAAATCAATCGCGGCATACAAGTTTGATTCTTGTTCTGAGTCGTTGTCATTCATTTTAAATAATTTGCTTAGCATAGGGTTATTTCTTTAAAGTATATTTTTGCATTAACCATTCTTGGGCAGAGAAATCCTCTTCTCCATGGGCTTCTTTTTTAAGGTAGCTGCCATCAGGTTGGAGCAGCCAGGCGCCGGCATTGTCTTCTAAATAAATCTCTAGGCCTTCTCTGTATACTTGCTTAAAGGTGGCTTTTTCTAAAATTGGGAAGCAGGTTTCAACGCGAGATTCTAAATTGCGCCTCATCCAGTCGGCACTAGAGCAATAAAGTTCTTCTTTACCACTAGTGTTTAGGAAGTAGTAAACGCGGTGGTGTTCTAAAAATTTTCCGACAATGGCCGTCACGGTAATATTGTCAGACAAGTCTTTAACACCTGGGCGTAGGCTACAAATTCCTCTGACAATTAAGTCAATTTTAACGCCTGCTTGTGAGGCATCGTAAAGCGCATCAATAATCGTTTTCTCTTCTAGGCCATTCATTTTGGCAATGATTCTAGCGGGCAGGCCGTTACGAGCATTGTCGGCTTCACGCTTAATACGCTCTAACATGCCAGATTGTAAGGTAAAGGGAGATTGCAATAAGACGTTTAAGTCTTTGGTATCGCCTAAACTAGTGAGTTGTTGGAATATTTTGCTGACATCTTCGGTAAACTTGGGGTTGGCCGTAAACAAACCAAAGTCCGTGTAAAAACGGCTGGTAATGTGGTGATAGTTACCGGTGCTTAAATGCACATAACGTTTTAATTTATCTTCTTCTTGACGGACAATTAAAATCATTTTAGCGTGTGTTTTATAACCCACTACGCCATAAACCACGTTTACCCCAGCATCTTGTAAGCGGTTGGCTTGAAAGATGTTGTTGTCTTCATCAAAGCGCGCTCTTAGCTCAACCACGGCGGTGACTTCTTTGCCATTTCTAGCGGCGGTTTCCAGCGCGTCAATAATTCTTGATTTTTCACCGGTACGATAAAGTGTCATTCGAATGGCCAATACTTTAGGGTCAACAGCGGCCGTTTTTAAAAAATCGATAACGGGCTTAAAAGAGTCGTAAGGATGGTGTAATAACAAGTCTTTACGAGCAATACGGGCAAATAGCTTCTCTGGCGATTTTTTGCGGCTAAGCAGTTTAAATGAACCGTCGGAAATCTTTTTCGGGTTAAAGGTTTTAGGCGAAAAAGGAGGGAATAGTAAATCTGGACGATTGGCTAAATCAGAAATAGAGCTTAAACGAATGAGGTTCACAGGGCCATTTACTTGGTAAAGCTGTTCTGGATCCATATCGAACTGATCTAGTAAATATTGGTACATATTTTTTGGGCATTTATCTGACACTTCAAGTCGAATAGCGCCACCGTAGCCACGGCTGGTTAGCTCGCCTTGTAAGGCGCTCATAATGTCGTCCACTTCTTCTTCATCAATAAATAGGTTGGTGTTGCGGGTTAACCTAAATTGATGACAACCTGTCACTGTCATGCCTGGGAACAGGTTTGACACATTGGAGTGTAATATGGAGGATAAAAATATAAAGTCATTTGCACCATCTGTTGCTTCAGGTGGCAGGTGGATAACACGTGGTAATGAACGTGGTACCTGTACGATGGCCAACCCATTTGAACGTCCAAAGGCATCTTCGCCTTCTAATGAAATAATGAAGTTCAAACTTTTATTAAGCAGTCGTGGAAAAGGGTGGGATGGATCTAACCCCAACGGGCTTAAAACAGGTTGTAATGAATTTAAAAAAAAGTCTCTAACCCACTCTTTTTGTTTTTCTGACCATTGATTACGGCGCAAGAAGCGAATTTTTTCTTTTTCTAATGCGGGAATCAAGACGTGGTTTAAAGTAGTGTATTGGTCGTCCACTAGTTTATGGGCTTTTTCAGATAATAACTTGATAGCCTGTGTGGGCAATAAACCGTCTGGTTTGGTTCTAGCCGAGGGGTCTGCCGCCACTTCATATAAACTGGCCATGCGTACTTCAAAAAATTCATCGAGATTACTACTGGAAATGCACAAATACTTTAAGCGTTCTAATAATGGAATGTTTGGGTCTTTAGCTTCAGC
>WFMZ01000059.1 GCA_015484555.1 Hydrogenovibrio sp.
AAAAAACCCTTCTCCGTTTGTAGTGTTGGTTCAACGATTGTCCAACATTATGATTCCATTGTTTTTAGTGGTTATTCTAATCACTTTAAGCAATGAAAAAATGAGTTCACTTTCACTCATTTTATTTTTAAGCTGATTTAATTATCTGTCATAGCTACTCTCTTTAAATGCCTTCGTGTTATTAAAAGAGAGCTTTTTTATTTTTTCACCTAAATCCTCTTGAATGCTCCACTTCTGCCCCCATAAAACTGGTAATTAAATATTATTCTGGAGTAATAACATGTCTAAAAAACAAGTAAATGAAGAACAAATTCCAACGGTAGATGAAGCAGAAGCAATGATGCAAGAGCAAGTTGATGAAACTGTGGCGAATTCAGAAGATGCTGCCCAGGCAAAGCTAGAGGAAGCTTTAGCAGAAGCTGCAAAGCAAAAAGACTTAGCGCTTCGTACTCTTGCAGAGATGGAAAACTTAAAGCGTCGTACTCGTATTGATGTAGAAAGCGCCCATAAGTTCGGGTTAGAAAAATTTGTAAAAGCATTGATTCCTGTGATGGACTCGATGGAAATGGGATTAGAAGCCTCTAAAAAAGAAGAGGCCTCCATTGAAAGTATTCAAGAAGGTTTGGATATGACGTTAAAGCAAATGCTAGACATGTTGGATCAGTTTAATGTCGAAAGAATTAACCCAGTTGGTGAAAAGTTTGACCCTAAAACAGCGGAAGCTTTAACGATGGTACCTTCACCGGACCACGAAAGTAATACTGTGATAGAGGTTATTCAAAAAGGCTATATGCTGAATGATCGTTTGGTTCGTTCAGCGCGCGTGATTGTTGCGCAATAAAAAATAAAAAAGGCTTGAAAAATAAAAATTCAACCCTATATATTAAGTAACAAACAATTAACTAAAATTTTAAAAGTCATGTTATTTGATGGCTAAGAATGGAGAATTAAAGATGGCTAAGATTATTGGTATCGATTTAGGAACAACAAACTCATGTGTTGCAGTAATGGAAGGAAAAGACGTTAAAGTTATTCCAAACGCTGAAGGCGCGCGTACAACCCCTTCTATTGTTGCTTACACAGATGATGAAGTATTAGTAGGTGATTCAGCTAAGCGTCAAGCCGTAACCAACCCAGAAAATACAATATTTGCGATTAAGCGTTTAATTGGTCGTCGTGCAGATGATGCTATCGTGCAGAAAGACAAAGACATGGTGCCTTACGAAATCGTAGCAGCTGACAATGGCGATGCTTGGGTTGAAGTAAATGGTGAAAAGCTTTCTCCACAAGAAGTATCTGCAAAAACATTGATTAAGATGAAGCAATCAGCTGAGGACTATTTAGGTCATGAGGTAACTGAAGCAGTCGTTACAGTTCCGGCTTATTTCAACGATGCACAGCGCCAAGCAACTAAAGATGCAGGTAAAATTGCTGGTCTAGATATCAAACGTATTATCAACGAGCCAACAGCAGCAGCATTAGCTTACGGTATGGAAAAAGTGGCTAACGACAGTGTTCTTGCTGTTTATGACTTAGGGGGCGGTACCTTTGACGTTTCTATCATTGAAGTGTCAGAGCTTGATGGCGAGAAGCAAGTTGAAGTACTAGCAACCAACGGGGATACATTCTTAGGGGGTGAAGATTTCGATAACGCATTAGTTGAATATATTGCTGAAGAATTCAAGAAAGACCAAAATGTTGATATTAAGTTAGACAAGTTAGCATTGCAACGTGTTCGTGAAGCAGCTGAAAAAGCGAAGATTGAATTATCTTCTCGTGAGCAAACAGATATTAACTTACCTTATGTCACTGCTGATGCAACAGGGCCTAAGCACTTAAACATGAAGATTACGCGTGCAAAATTTGAATCTTTAGTTGAAGCTCTCGTTAAGCGTTCTATTGAGCCTTGTAAGATCGCGTTAAAAGATGCTGGTTTATCAGCTTCTGAAATTGATGACGTTATCTTGGTGGGTGGATCAACTCGTGTACCAATGGTGCAAGAGGCGGTTAAAGAATTCTTTGGTAAAGAGCCACGTAAAGACGTAAACCCTGACGAAGCTGTTGCCATGGGTGCAGCGATTCAAGGTGGTGTACTTTCTGGTGATGTAAACGATGTATTGTTATTAGATGTAACCCCACTATCTCTTGGTATCGAAACCATGGGTGGTGTGATGACTAAGCTCATTGAGAAAAATACAACGATTCCAACACGTAAGTCACAAACTTTCTCTACTGCTGAAGACAATCAGTCTGCAGTAACCATTCACGTGGTGCAGGGTGAGCGCGAAATGGCAACTGGAAACAAGTCTTTAGGTCAATTCAACCTAGACGAAATTCCACCAGCACAGCGTGGAACACCGCAAATTGAAGTCACCTTTGATATTGATGCAAACGGTATCCTAAACGTATCAGCAAAAGATAAGGCAACGGGCAAAGAGCAACATATTACTATTCAAGCTTCTTCTGGTCTTTCGGACGAAGAAGTAGAAGCAATGGTAAAAGATGCTGAAGCTCATGCTGAAGAAGATGCTAAGTTGAAAGAGTTGGTGGAAGTTCGCAACCAAGCGGATTCAATGATTCACGGTACGCAGAAGATGCTTGATGAGCAAGGTGATACCGTTGAAGCTTCTGAAAAAGAAGCAATTGAAACTGCGATTACTGAATTGCAAGAAGCCATTAAAGGCGATAGCAAAGAAGTAATGGAAGAGAAAATTCAAGCCTTGGCAACAGCAAGTCAAAAGCTAGCTGAAAAAGCCTACGCTCAACCTGAAGCGGGTGCAGATGCTGGAGCAGATGCACAAGGTTCAGCTCAAGCAGATGATGATATCGTTGATGCAGAGTTTGAAGAAGTAAAAGATGATGAGAAAAAAGCTTAATATTTTTTCTAAATAAGAGATAACTCTATCTCTTAAATCCTTAAAATACGGGCGGCAAATTATTGTTGCCCGTTTTTTTATTTAGACTTAACCAAAGTTTTTATGCAAAATCACTCTGTTTAAAAGAGCTATTTTGCATGCTAATTTTTAAACGATAAGAAACTACTATGTCTAAAACATGTTATTACGAAACGCTAGAAATCTCTAAAACAGCTTCAAATGGTGAGATTAAAAAATCTTACCGCAAGATGGCCATGCGTTATCACCCAGACCGTAATCCAGATAATGCTGAGGCAGAAGAAAAATTTAAAGAAGCTTCTGAAGCTTATGAAATTTTATCTGATGCTCAAAAACGCCAAGCTTACGATCAGTTTGGTCATGCCGGTGTTGATGGTTCAGCAGGTCAAGGTGGTTTTGGCGGCGGAGGTGGTTTCAGTGATTTCGGCGATATATTTGGTGACATTTTTGGAGGCGGTCGAAGAGGGCCCCAACCCGGCAACGATTTACAGTACGAGTTAGACCTAACGCTTGAAGAAGCGGTAGCGGGTAAAGATGTTGAAATTCGTATCCCAACCAAAGAAATTTGTGACTCTTGCGAAGGGTCGGGTGCAGAAGCTGGTTCAGAGGTTGAAACTTGCCCTAGTTGCCATGGTTCGGGTCAGGTCAGAGTTCAACAAGGTTTCTTTGCTGCTGCGCGTACCTGCCCCACTTGTGGTGGAACAGGTAAGTTAATTAAATCTCCTTGCAAGTCTTGTCGTGGAGAAGGTTATAAGCATAGTCATAAAACCCTATCAGTTAAAATCCCACCAGGAGTGGATAATGGTGATCGTATTCGTGTTCAAGGAGAGGGCGAAGCTGGCGAGCCAGGCGCACCACAGGGTGATTTGTATGTGCGTATGCGCATTAAAGAGCACCCTATCTTTCAGCGAGATGAAGATACTCTGTACTGTGAGCTACCACTTTCATTTCCAACCGCCGCATTGGGTGGTTCAATAGATGTCCCAACGTTGGGAGGGAAGACGAGTCTAAAAATTCCAGCAGGGACACAGTCGGGCCAACGTTTTAAGCTGTCAGGCAAAGGCATTAAATCTGTTCGCTCTTCAAGAGTGGGTGATATGATTGTTCAAGTACAAATTGAAACACCTATTAAGTTAACGTCTGAGCAAAAAGAATTGCTAGAAACTTTGCAGGGCAGTTTACAAGGTAAGCATCACAAGCAGCATAGTCCAAAAGAATCTGGTTTTTTTGATTCGGTAAAGTCTTTTTTCAAAGGCGATGATGAAAAAAATAACCCTTGGAAGTAACCCCTTTAGTTTAGGTATGAGAAAAAATATGAAAGTAGCGATTATTGGTGCCTCTGGCAGAATGGGTAAAACCTTAATTGAGGCCGTGACACAGGCGGAAGGATTATCAGTGTCAGCGGCCATTGAACGCCCAGACAGTAGTTTAATCGGCGCAGATGCTGGCGAGCTAGCCGGCGTAGGTAAGCTAGGCATTGCCATTGCCAGTTCCATTGAGTCTGTTATTAACGACTTCGATGTGCTAATTGATTTCACGACACCAAAAACAACTATTCATAATTTGGCTATTTGCTCTCAACAGGGTAAGAAGATGGTCATCGGTACAACAGGTTTTGATGAAGCTGGTTTGGCAGAAATCGACAAAGCCGCTCAAAGTACTGCTATTATTTTTGCCGCTAACTATAGTGTTGGCGTTAATTTATGTCTAAAGCTATTAAAGCAAGCAGCTGAAGTACTGAACGATGATTACGATATTGAAATCATTGAAGGGCATCACCGCCATAAAGTAGATGCACCATCAGGGACAGCCTTGCGGATGGGTGAAGTGGTTGCAGATACATTAGGGCGAGATCTAAATAAATGTGCAGTTTACGGACGAGAAGGTATTACTGGTGCACGCGACCCAAACACCATTGGCTTTGCGACGATTAGAGCAGGTGATATTGTAGGAGATCATACGGTACTGTTTGCAACAGAAGGGGAGCGAGTCGAGATTACCCATAAAGCTTCTAGTAGAATGACTTTTGCAAAAGGTGCCGTACGTTCCTGTCGTTGGCTCGCCAATAAAGAGCTTGGTTTGTTCGATATGCAAGATGTTTTAGACTTACATTAAGTTTTCATGTCAAAAACTTAGAAATTAAAGAAACGCCGTCAGGCGTTTTTTTATGCCTGTTTAAAACACATTCAAACCCAAAAATCGCCAGGGGTGGGTACGCACATTCCCCTTTTATAATTGTGTTTTAGCTAAAAAAGGTTCAAAAATAAGCACTTAGCGTGTCGGGTCATAAGAGAAAAAAGAGCCTTATAAATTAAATGCAAATA
>WFMZ01000060.1 GCA_015484555.1 Hydrogenovibrio sp.
AAAGGATAAATGTAAAGCCTCATAGTCAGATGGCGTTAGGTAAAATAACTTGGTTGTCCAGACAAGACCGCGGAAACGACATGACTTTAAAACGCCGCAAGAACTGATGGAACCCATTCTTGCAAATCATTTAAACAGTGTTGCGCTTGCTACTTGAATTCACCCGTTACCCTTTAAATTTAGGCAAAAAAAAACCTCACATCAATGAGGCTTTTTGGAAGTACTTTCCAAATATTAACTACTTGATGACGTACACAATATACTTGGGTTCATATCCGCATTATGCGCAATAGATTCCAAAGCGGACTGTACTCCCTCCGAAGCTATTTCCATTTCGGTTAACTGCTTAACGCCTTCATCTGAATCACCTGCTTCAAAAGCCTCTAAAGCAGAGATACCACGCGCATGCACTTCCATGTGAGGCTTTTCCACCTCTCTATAACCCGGAATTTGAGAATAACAATGCACCCCTTCTCCTTCATAATACCATTTACCCAAACGACAATTTAAGTGGTTTGAAAGGTCTGAAGAAGCGGTATGAGACAAGCCCATAAAGACTTTATAAATACCCATTTTGAAAACCATATGGTCAACTTTAACCGCACTAATGAAACCACGTAAGGCGCCAGCGGTAATCACACCTTCCATTTCAGCACTGTTTTCAATCAACAATGAAATACCTTGTTCAGCTTCTTCAGATTTATCTTTTAATTCAGACGCTTCATAAGACAAGCTTTGCATTTTTTCTTGCGCACCTTTTACTTCTTGCTGAATCATGGCAACCAATTTAGAAATATCTGATGTTGCTTGTGCGGACTTAGAAGACAGGGTTCGAACTTCATCGGCAACCACGGCAAAACCACGACCTGCTTCACCCGCTCGTGCCGCTTCAATCGCAGCGTTCAAAGCCAATAGATTAGTTTGCTCTGAAATACCTTCAATTAACGAAATAATACCGCCAATATCTTGTGCTCTTTGTTCTAGTGAACTAACCGATTCCGCCGTTGAGGTTGCCACATCACTTAAACCATGCACCCCTCTGGCAATTTGGCTTAGTCCCATTTTGGCATTACCCGACACTTTAATAGAACTTATTACGCTTTCTCGCCCTTTAATTAGGTTGCTACCTAATACGTTCATACTTTGCTGAAAAGACTGTAAACCATCGGCAAACTGTGCCAACGGCACAAACAAATTACTTTTACAATCTGATTCAGAAACAGGCTGGCTAGCATCATTTTTCAGCGAAAAATTTTCTGATTGTAGTAAATCGTTTTGAGACTGGTAGTTGCTAACCGTTTCCGTTAAAGACTTATTTTCAGCCTCTAGCTTAGCTAACTGCTCTTTCAATGCGTTATTTGAGAATAATCCAAACATAGTCCTAACCTATTTATTATTTTGACAGAAATCTTTAAGCAATTTATTTACCAACTTTTTCCGGCTATCTTTATGTTATAAGTTCCTAGCTTTTATAAAAGAAACTTCAGATAAATTCGTCCACTTAGACACTTCAGCTCTAAATGCCTTTTGTGATGCCCAAACTCTATTGGCTAAGGCATCTTTTGCTGCTAACTCATTCACCACTTCTTCAGACAGCTTTTTCAATTCTATCAATACTTCATCTGGAAACTCACGCAATTCAACATGATGCTTTTCAACCAAGGTTTGTAAGGCTTGCTGGTTACGAGCGGTGTATTCTGAAAGCATTTCTAAGTTAGACACCTTCATTGCATTACGCACAATACTTTGTAAGTCAGTTGGTAGTTGCTTAAAGGCTGCTTCGTTAATCATACACTCCATCGTGCTACCTGGCTCTTGCCAGCCTGGAGTGTAGTAATATTTTGCCGCCTTGTATAATCCAAACGCTAAGTCGTTATAAGGTCCTACCCATTCGGCGGCATCCAAAGCGCCTGACTGCAAAGAGGGGAAAATTTCACCGCCCGGCAAGGTCACGGGGATACCTCCTGCTTTTTTAAGTACTTCACCCCCTAAACCAGGGATACGCATCTTCAAACCTTTTAAGTCTGCAAGACTGTTAATTTCTTTCTTAAACCAGCCTCCCATTTGGGTGCCAGTGTTACCTGCTGGGTTGGGAATTAACCCAAAAGGCTTATAGGCTTCTTCCCACAATGCTAACCCACCCCCGTTATACAACCAGGCATTCATTTCATCAGCAATTAAACCAAATGGAACAGAAGAAAAGAAAGGTGCTGCAGGAATTTTTCCTTTCCAATAGTAAGCACCGGCATGACCTAGTTGCGCACGCCCGCTAGACACGGCATCGAACACTTCAAATGCACCAACTAGCTCACCAGAACCATAGACTTTGACATGAATACGACCGCCAGACATTTCATTAATCAGTTCCGCCACACGGTTGGCACCGGTTCCTAAGCCTGGAAAGTTTTTAGGCCAAGTGGTGACCATTTTCCACTTCACCACTTCTGCAGGTTTTTGAGGCGCGGCACCAACAGGTTGCTCTTCTTTTCCACAAGCACTTAAAGCCGTTACAGCTGATGCGCCCGCAATGGCACCGATAAAATCACGTCTTTTCATAGTATTTTTAACTCTTTATTTTAGATATAAAATCATTTTGCCTCAATCGCTCCGTTTGTGCAATACACAAACCAGATTAGTGTGCCTTTAATAGACCACCCCTGGCGATTTTTGACTTTCAAATCCAGTATAATAATGTTTTTAAGGAGAAAGCCATGACAAATCAAACAACCCACCAAGCCTTAGTAGATTTAAACCAACAGCTAGCACAAGCACCGGTTAATTTTGCCACCGTCATCGAAACCATTGAAACTTATTTTGATTTCACACCCACCGCATTTAAAAATGGCGATACCGTTAATGAAGCCAATACCAATAATGGTTCTTGCAAAATTTTTGGTTATGCAAAGTTACAAGGGCTAAGCAAGCAGGCGACTTTACATGCCTTTGGTGATTTTTACAGCAAAGATGTTTTAACAAACCCTAAGGGCGAAGACCATGCAAATATTCGAAATTTTATACAGCAAGGTTGGGAAGGCGTTCAATTTGAAGGAGAAGCATTAAGCCCTAAAAACTAAGTTAAGGCTTAATAAAAATTAGACACTAACGACAAATGGCTAACGGCTCAACTCTTCCATAATTTTTTGGTCGCTTAGACTTAAGCGCCCGCTATGCTGATAAGCCTGGATGGCGCCTTCATATAAGGTAAGGTACTTTTCTTGTTCAGGCTCTACCATGCTTTCAATCTGCAGCCCAAACACAAAGCCCTTTAGCGTAACATCTAACCAGCAGACCCTTACTTTTGAAAAGTAAATGGTACAACCTTCTATCTCCACATGACAGTTCTGAATTAACTGAGATCGACTAAATTCAAAGGTTCTATCTGAAACCACTTCAATTTGAATAGCAAAGCCTCCAGCAGAAAGGTTAACCCCTTTAAACTGCTTACCGCCATAATGAAAACAAAAGGCTTGAGGAATGCGAACAGAAGAACGCCCGTCTTTTTCAGGACAAAACTGCATAGCTTTCTAACCTTAGGTTAACGACTCAAAGGTTAGCAATATACCTAAAATAGCGTACCATTACTAGCTTTTAATAAGTAATTAAAGGTTTTCTCTCGGACTGAAGTCAAATGTTTCAGCCATGTTGGCATAAAAGGCTTTTTGCTCGTCTGTTTCTGCCGCAGGGGTTTGTATTTGGATCACCACAAACTGATTACCCACTTTAGGACCCTTGCCTAACCCTCTACCACGAATGCGCAACTTAGCACCCGATTTAGAGCCTGCCGCAATATTCATTGCCACCTTACCTTTTAAGGTTGGTATTTCAACCTTGGCACCTAAAGCGGCTTCCCAAGGCGTTATAGGTAAATTCAAAATAACATCTACCCCTTCTACTTTATAGAGAGGGTGGTTTTGTAAGTCCACTTCTAAATACAAATCACCCTTGGGTCCACCACCCATACCTTCCATTCCTTGACCTGCCAAGCGAATTTTAGACCCTGCTTTCACACCCGCAGGAATTTTAACTTTAATGGTTTTAGGTTGGTGATTGTAATGCCCCGCCGACCCAACGGTTGGCATTTGAATGGTTAAAGATTTTTCGGTACCCTCAATGGCTTCCTCTAAGGTAATTAAGACCTTAACGGATTGGTCTTCCCCTTTTTGCTGAAAGCCTCCACCGCCCATGCCACCATAGCCGCCACCCATGCCACCGGCTTCTTGACCTGTAAACATAGAATCGAAGAAATTAGAGAACCCTTGGCCGCCACCGCCACCAAAACCACCACCTGCTCCGCCACCGCCGCCAAATATATCTTCATAACCAGGAGGAGGGGTAAAGTTTTGACCATCTTGGTAATTAGACCCTAGCTGATCATATTTTGCACGATTGTCTGCATCGCCTAATACTTCATAGGCTTCATTAAGTTCTTTAAATTTAGCCTCATCACCCGTTTTTTTATCTGGGTGATGCTTACCTGCCAACTTACGGTAGGCTTTCTTTATTTCAGCTTCTGTGGCAGTTTTATCTACACCTAATACTTCATAATAATCTTGATACTTCATCTCACATACTTCCTAAATTTTTTGCATACCTTATAAATAAGGACGAAGCGCCACATTTCAAGCCCAAATGGCTATAATATTTTTATTCAAACAACCTATTCATCACGGACTTTATAAACAATGAGCCTTTCCCCTTTTGCTGGAAAACTAGCCACCGCAGATCGTTTAGCCGATATTAAAACTATCCAGTCAGCTTACTACAATCTAACCCCTAATATCAGGATTCCCGAACAACAGGTTTCATTTGGTACTTCTGGCCACCGAGGCAGTTCTTTAAAGCAAACCTTTAATGAAACGCATATTGCCGCGATAGCGCAATCTTTAGTGACTTATCGTCAGCAAAACAACATTACTGGCCCGTTATATCTCGGCATGGATACCCATGCATTGTCCGAGCTAGCACAGCAAACGGTAATTGAAGTGTTTGTCGCCAATGGTCAACAGGTTATTATTCAAAGTAACGGCCTTTACACACCGACACCGGTTATTTCATTTTCTATTTTAGAATACAACAAGGGTCGAGCTAAAGCCGATGGTTTGGCTGATGGGGTGGTGATTACGCCATCACATAACCCGCCTGAAGATGGTGGCTTAAAGTACAACCTTTCCAATGGTGGCCCAGCGGATACAGATGTAACCGACCAAATTCAACAAGGCGCTAACCAACTTATTCAGCAAGGCTTACAAGCGGTTAAACGTATTCCTTTTGAAGAGGCGATGCAGTCTAGCCTAGTCACGCCAAGTGATTTAATTACGCCTTATGTTGAAAGCCTAGATCAAATTATTAACATGAAAGCCATTCAAGCATCCGGCATTAAAATGGGGGTCGACCCAATGGGCGGCGCAGGCATCAACTACTGGCAACCTATTGCAGACCATTACCAGCTAGATATTACCGTGGTAAACCAGAAAGTTGATCCAACCTTCCCATTTGTACCTTGCGACCATGATGGCAAAATTCGCATGGACTGTTCTTCGGCTTACACCATGAGCGGTCTCATCAAATTAAAAGAAGACTACGACCTGGCTTTTGGCAATGACCCAGATGCAGATAGACATGGCATAGTGGCGCCCAGCACAGGCATTATGAATCCGAACCATTATTTAGCAGTGGCCATTCATTACCTCTCTACTCACCGTCCAAATTGGGCAAGCAACGTTAAAATAGGCAAGACCCTAGTGTCCAGCTCTATTATTGACCGAGTGGTTCAATCATTAGGAAAAGAACTTTGTGAAACACCCGTTGGCTTCAAATGGTTTGTTGAAGGCTTGGTCTCTGGCGACTTTGCTTTTGGGGGCGAAGAATCTGCAGGGGCTTCCTTCTTACGTTTAGATGGCACCGCCTGGAGTACCGATAAAGATGGTTTAATTTTAAACTTATTGGCGGCTGAAATAACCGCGGTAACCGGCAAAGACCCATCACAATATTATGAAGAACTGACACAACAATTTGGCAGCCCTATTTACAAACGGGTCGATGCCGCCGCCACACCTGCACAAAAAGACCTGCTAAAAAATCTATCTGCCGACATGATTACCGTTTCACAACTAGCAGGGCACGATATTACCGCGACCTTAACCCATGCGCCAGGTAATGGCGCTGCCATTGGCGGGTTAAAAGTGACCACCGAACAAGGCTGGTTTGCCGCCCGTCCATCTGGTACAGAAGATATTTATAAAATATATGCCGAAAGCTTTATTGATGAAGCGCACCTAGACCTCATTTTAAGGGAAGCGCAAAGTATTGTGCTGTCTGCGATGAAAGCACAAGGGCTATAAAGGTTTATCAAATCTAAAGGGTCTAAAAATTGCTTGATAGGCGATGGCAAATAAAGGATGTCATAAAACATTCTTATTTGCTAGATAACCAATAGGTATCCTATAAAGGTAATGCACTTAAAGTAAGTCTTAAAAAATTTTACTTGTGCAAGTCTAAAAATTTCAATAAGATAGTTAAATTAATTGGTAAAACTACCTAGTTGGCAATATTTATACAAACAAAGAGAACAAATACGATGAGAGATAATGGCGCAGTGACACAAGTCGAGTTCAAACTACCTAAAAATACCACCATCGTATCCTCGACTGATATACATGGAAATATTATTTCAGCAAATGATGCTTTCATAGAAGCCAGTGGTTTTTCTTGGAGCGAGCTGGTTGGCCAACCTCATAATATACTGCGCCACCCGGATGTACCCGAAGCCGTCTTTAAAGATTTTTGGGAAACCTTAAAATCGGGCAAGCCTTGGTCTCAAGTGGTTAAAAATCGTCGCAAAAATGGTGACCACTACTGGGTCGTTGCCAATGCAACTCCTACATTTAAAAATGGTAAAATTGATGGTTATATCTCAGTTCGTATTGCAGCAACCCCTAAGCAAATTGCAGATGCCGAAGTAGCCTATAAAGCCATTGCTAGTAAAAAGATTTGCTTAAAGGAAGGTCGGATTCTCAGCCTTTCTGAAAAGCTAAACCCCTTACTCTATGTCAATCCGGCTACCCTGACTTCTATTTTTGTGGGTTTAATATTAGCGGTGATCATCGTCGGACAAACTCTTCAAGCCGTTCCTAATTGGATATTTGATGCTGCAAACATTCTTCTGTTGACTTTAATGTGGTTGATTAGCTGGCGTACACAAAAACACACCAACACCTTATATCAAACACTTACCTCTATTGCCGAAGGTGACTTTAACAGAGATATAAACACCATAGGTAAAACCACCCAAGCTAGAACCCAAGGGCGTTTAAAGTCCATGCAAATTAAGCTAGGGAATGACCTAAATGCCACCGAGGAATTACTGAAAAAATCGCGACGTATTGAAGCCGCACTAAAAGCCTCGTCTTCAAATATCATGGTTATTGACCAGTTTTCAGACATCATTTTCATCAATGATGCTGCCGGCAAATTAATGCGTAAAATTGGTCCTGAACTACAAACGTTTTTATCCGACCTAAAGCCCAATGAAATTTGCCACCAAAACTTTAACGTCTTCTTTGTTGATAAAGACGCTATTTCAAATACGATTAAAACACTACAAGAAACCCATTACCTTCGCATTGAAGAAGCGGGACTCATCTTAGATTTAATTATTGACCCTATTGCTGATGATGCCGGCAAGCGTATCGGCTCTGTAATTGAATGGAAAGAGATGACACAACAAATTAGTGTCGAAAAAATATTGAACGCATTGTTGAAAAAGCCTCTACCGGTATTTTACGTGAGCGTATTGAGACCAACAAACTAGAAGGCTTTGAGCTTAGTATTTCAAACTCGATCAACAACGTGCTCTCTAGTTTTTCAACCACCACGGGCGAGCTAGGGTCTATTTTAACCAGTATGAGTGATGGCGACTTAGATAGACGTATGGAAGCCAAGGTAAAAGGCGAAATGTTAGCGATGAAAACCGCTATTAACAACTCGCTTAAAAATATAGAAATGACACTTGCCAAGGTCAAAAAAGGCTCTTCTGATATTGGTCAACTGTCCTTGGAAGTGTCACAATCTAGCGAGCATTTATCTGACCGAACACAAGAACAAGCCGCTTCCCTAGAAGAAACCTCTGCCAGTTTAGAAGAGCTAAATGCCTCTATCCAGCAGTCATCCAATAACATCAAACAAACCAACGACCTTAGCCATGCGGCGGCTAATGAAGCCGAGAAAGGCATTAAAGTCATGGCTAAAACGACTTCAGCCATGGAAAAAATTAACGAGGTAAGCGCCAAAATTGGCGACATTACCAGTGTGATTGATGGCCTAGCCTTCCAAACCAACTTATTGGCATTAAACGCTGCCGTGGAAGCCGCCAGAGCGGGTGATCATGGCCGTGGCTTTGCGGTCGTCGCGGGCGAAGTTAGAAACTTGGCACAAAAATCAGCAGACTCCTCTAAAGAGATCTCGCTACTCATTGCCGAATCAACTCAACAGATTCAAGAGGGTAGCAGCCTAGTCAATGAAACTAGCCAAGTATTTGAAGATATGGTGGGTAAAATTCAGCAAGTTGAAAACCTAGTACAAGAAGTCTCTAACACCACCAATGAACAAGCTCTTGGTATTAACCAAATTAGTATCGCTGTCCGTTCATTAGATGAAACGACTCAGCAAAATGCCGCCTTAGTAGAGGAGCTTTCTAGTACCGCAAATACCATGAAAGATCAAGCAGATAACCAATCTCACTTTATCAGTCGCTTTAAAATTGGTAAAAATGCTTCTCGTCTTGCCAACCAAGGGATGGGGTTATCTAACACCGACTTTGAAGAAGCTCGCCAAAAACACCGCTCTTGGAAAGTCCAATTCGACAATGTATTTGCCGGTGTCACTCCTGTTGGAAATTATTGTTCGGAAGATCATTCCCAATCAGACTTGGGGCTATGGATTAATGGAGTAGGTCAGGCCTACCATCACAGCCCGCTTCTTACCAAGCTAGATAACGAAAACAAGCTTATTCATGACATTGCTTGTGCCGCCATTCAAGCAGGTGGTATTGATTCCCACAACGACACAGAATCCTATGCACAAAGAGCCGCTTTAAAGAAAATGTCTGCAGATATTTACCAGATTATTGACGACCTTGAAGCAGAAGTTAAACAAAATACCTCTACTGAGGGTAGCACTTTATTATTAGGAGGTTAACGTTACTCCACCTCAAACCATTATGATTAAACGACTATTTTTAATTGGATTCCTACTGCTTACAGGGGTTTTATTATCCGCCTGCATGCCGGGGCAAACCCAAAAATCGCCAGGGGTGGGTCTGGCCAACCACTGGCAACTTAAAGCCTACCCAGACAGCCACTATACAAAACCTGATACCCAGCATATTACCCTTTCTTTTTCTGCCAAAACGGGGCAAGTGAGCGGCTATTCTGGCTGCAACCGTTATATTGGACACTATCAAGTAACCCAACAACACCTTAGCCTAAACCCTTTGGCCAGTACCCGAAGGTTATGTTTGAACTCACAAGATGAAACTAGGTTTTTAAGTCGATTAAGTAAAGCCAATTACTTTCAAATTAAAAATCGCCAGCTGACCTTGCAGTTAGATGACCAGGCGCTACTAATTTTTAGCCTAGTTCAAACTCCCCTTGAACAACCGATAGGCGACTCAAGACCAAAAGCCATTCCTTAATCGTTCGCCTTAGCCAAATCGGTTAAACCAACGAAGCTAATCGAACCTAATAAAAATTAGGCTAAACAAGGCTACTTCAAAAAAGCTTACCCTAGCCTTTTTTTAAATCTGGCAAAGGGTTTCTAGAACCCACTGCCTCTTCAATTGAACTAAAGCCATCTTTTTCCAACAGCTTCACCAGGCCACGGTTTATTTCACCCATTACCTGCGGACCATCAAAAATCATGCCTGTAATCATCTCAACCAAATTAGCCCCTGAGGTAATTTTTTCATAAGCATCATCTGCATTAAAAATACCGCCCACGCCAACAATGGTTAGCTTTCCTCGGCTGCGTCTATAAACATGACGCACCACGCTAGTCGCAATACGTTGTAAGGGCAACCCGCTCATTGCGCCGCTATGAAAGGTAAGCTCTTCTTTAATAAATTCTTTATTAAACTCTGGCTTGGCTAAATTGGTGAGCACCACTCCTTCTATGCCGTGTTCTAGGCAAGCATCTACAATGACATTCAGCTCAGTTTCAGATAAGTCAGCAGCAAACTTTAAATACATAGGTCGATCTTTAGCGCGTACCTCGTTTAAAGCTTTTAGTAATGCATCTAAATTGTCTTTATCCACAAAAGGTTCACAGTCTTGAGTATTGGGGCAACTGATATTAATGGTGTAATAATCACCAATACCATCAAAAGCTTTTACCGTTTTGACATAATCCGCTATCGAATCTTCCAACTCAAAATGTGCGGATAAATTAGATTTTGCGGCATTAATACCAATCGGAATTTGAAACTTCTTGCCTCGTAACCGCTCAGCAACCTTGATGGCACCCTGGTTATTTAAGCCATACCAAACCAAAATAGACTTGGATTTAAGCATACGAAATAAGCGCCTTCCTACACCGGGGTTACCTGGGCAAACCTCACCTGTAATAGACCCTAGCTCGGCAAACCCAAACCCTAATGCAGGGTAAGCATCGGTCAACTCACCATCTTTATCAAACCCGGCAGATAAGCCAACCGGGTTTTTATAATGCACGCCATCAACGACGGTATTTAAACGTTTATTTTGGTAGAAAAACATCAGCTTTAAAAAAGACCTTCCTAACGCATTACTACTCAAAGCCTTGCCAAATATCTTCAACTTATTATGAGCCACTTCTGGCGCCCATAAAAAAATAAGGGGTTTTAATACGAAACGATAGACCAAACCATTGATAAAAGCTCTTAACCACAATATAAAATTTAACATGTTCACTTCCTCTTTTAATGCCCTTCAGTTTTCATTCTACGCCTAAAATAATAAAAATATACGAAATTTTACGTGCCTTTTCTAGTATTCTATTATTAACAGAGTGATAAAACGATCAGATCATTGGAGAAGTGGTTATGAAAGCATCAGATCTATTTGTAAAAGCGCTTGAAAATGAAGGTGTAGCGTATATTTTTGGCATTCCAGGGGAAGAAAATTTAGACCTGCTCGATTCCTTAAAAGGCTCTTCGATTAAACTTATCTTAACCCGCCACGAACAAGCAGCTGGCTTTATGGCCGCTACCTATGGTCGCCTAACAGGGCATGCGGGGGTTTGCCTTTCCACGCTTGGACCAGGCGCAACCAACCTTGTCACCGCCGCGGCTTATGCCAATTTAGGCGGCATGCCGATGGTGATGATTACGGGACAAAAACCCATTAAATCCAGCAAACAAGGCTTGTTCCAAATTATTGATGTGGTCGGCATGATGCAACCTATCACCAAATACACCTGTCAAATTACCACAGGGAATGCCATTCCCTCTCGCATACGAGAAGCCTTTCGCATGGCTAAAACAGAACGCCCAGGTGCCACTCACTTAGAGCTACCTGAAGACATTGCCGCCGAAGAAACTACGCAACAGGTTATAGAACAAACCTTGCACCGAAGACCTTTATCTGAAAACAAGGCCGTTGCCCAAGCGATTAAGATGATTGAAGAGGCCAATCGCCCTTTAATTTTAATTGGTGCGGCGGCAAACCGAAAAATGGCAGGTAAGATAATTCGAGAGTTTATTGATAAAACAGGTATGCCTTTCTTTACCACTCAAATGGGGAAAGGCGTGGTGGACGAACGACACCCGCTTTATTTAGGTTGTGCCGCCCTGTCTGATAACGACTTTTTGCACTGCGCCATCAAACAAACCGATTTAATCATCAATATTGGCCATGATGTGGTTGAAAAACCCCCTTTCTTTATGGAAACAGGGGGATTTAAGGTCATTCATATCAACTATACCAACGCCGCAGTTGATCAAGTTTACTTTCCACAAGCCGATGTGGTAGGCGATATTGCCAACAGCATTTACCAACTAACCGAAAGCATCACTCCGCCTGCCCATTGGGATTTTGCTATCTTTTCGAAAGCTAAGGTTTATATAGATGAAAACTTAAGCCAGGGCAAAGACGATGAACGCTTCCCCGTTTACCCGCAACGCTTGGTACAAGACATTCGTGAAGCCATGCCAGAAAGAGGCATTATTGCATTAGATAATGGGGTTTATAAAATTTGGTTCGCTCGAAACTACCCTGCTTATCACCACAACACCGTGTTACTAGACAATGCTTTAGCCACCATGGGGGCAGGCCTACCTTCAGCCATTGCCGCCAAACTTGTTCAACCCGACCATCCCGTTATGGCCATTTGCGGCGACGGCGGCTTTATGATGAACTCACAAGAAATTGAAACCGCTGTTCGTCTAAAGCTAGACTTAATTGTGCTTATTTTAAACGACAATGCTTTTGGCATGATTAAGTGGAAACAGGCCAATATGAACTTCGATGATTTTGGGCTAGACTTACAAAACCCCGACTTTGTCCTTTATGCGCAAAGTTACGGTGCTTATGGTCACCGAATAGAAGCCACTTCAGAAATAAAACCGACCATTGCCCAGGCAATCAAACAAGGTGGCGTCCATATTATTGAAGTACCGATGGATTACAGCGAAAACGACCGTATTCTGAACCATGAAATAAAAAAACAAAGTCGTAAAGTATTTTTAAGACTCAAAGCCCAACTGGCTACGGAGAGACTATCATGAAAAATATTTCGTTAAATATTCCCCTTAGCCAACCCAGTAATGACAGCATTCAAGTGTTGGCACCCTTTGACTTAACCCCTGTTGCAACGGTTGAAACTGCCAACGCTGATATGGTTGAACAAGCCTTAGCCAATGCTCATACACTTTACCAAGACAAACAAGCCTGGCTACCGCTTTACCAAAGGTTAAGTATTTTAGAAAAAACCGCCGAGCTAATGAGCCAACAAGTAGATCGCCTAACATTTGAGGCGGCACAAGAAGGTGGCAAGCCTTATCAAGACAGTCATGCTGAGGTATTAAGAGCGATAGATGGCGTGAAAGTTTGTATTGACACCATGCGTACTGAAGGCGGAAAAGTGATTCCAATGGGGCTTAACCCTGCTTCAGCAGGCAAAATGGCTTTCACCCAATCAGAACCTATTGGTGTCGTGGTGGCAGTCAGTGCCTTCAACCACCCTTTAAACTTAATTGTTCACCAGGTTGCGCCCGCCATTGCGACAGGTTGCCCGGTTATTATTAAGCCCGCACGCAATACCCCGCTTTCTTGCTTTAACTTTGTCGACATTCTTTACCAAGCCGGCTTACCGGTGGAATGGTGCCAAGCCTTGGTGATTCAAGACGCCAACCTAAGCACGAAGCTGGTCGCTGATGAACGCGTTAGCTTCCTCTCCTTTATTGGCAGTGCCAATGTTGGCTGGATGTTACGCTCTAAACTAGCGCCTGGCGCACGCTGTGCCCTAGAACACGGTGGCGTTGCACCCGTCATTGTTACCGAAGATGCCAATCTTGCTGACGCCGCCCCCAAGCTTGCCAAAGGCGGGTTTTATCATGCAGGGCAAGTCTGTGTTTCTGTACAACGGATTTACGCACACCATAGCATTGCCAAAGACCTAGCCAACCGTTTGGTCGCCATTGCCAAAACACAAGTGGTCGGCGACCCAACCTTACCTGAAACTGATATAGGCCCCCTAATCACCCCCAAAGAATGTAAAAGAGTGGATGATTGGGTGCAAGAAGCCATTCAACAAGGTGCTGAATGCTTAGTGGGTGGAAACCCTATTTCAGAGACTTGCTACCCTTGCACGGTACTATTTAACCCTAGTGAAGCTTCATTGGTGAGCCAAAAAGAGGTGTTCGGCCCTGTTATTTGTATTTATAGCTACACAGATGCAGAAGAAGCCATCCAACGCGCTAATCAGCTATCGGTATCATTTCAAGCCGCCATTTTTAGCCAAGACTTAAATACTTGTTTGAATGCTTATCACCAGCTGAATGCCTCTGCCGTAATGATCAACGACCACACCGCCTTCCGTGTTGACTGGATGCCTTTTGCAGGCCTTAAAACCTCTGGCCATGGTGTCGGCGGCATTCCCTACACCATTGAAGAAATGCAAATCCAGAAAATGATGGTTATCAACCCTGCCTAAAAAATAGCTTACTAAAATGCTTAGCCTGCTTTTAAAACATTGAGCAGGCGCCCTTTCTTTCGGTATACTCTTTAGCCAGATTATTGATGACTAAACCGAGAAAACCCATAGCTAGAAATGCAGAAGAATTTCAAACCCTTATTCGCAACAACGCTGACTTATATCAAGATGAAACCCAGTAAATAAGATTATGGCGTGCCGCCAGCTGGATTCAAAAATCGGAAACCGAAATGGGTGATTCAGATGCACAGTTTGTTTTTATCTGAATGGCATTCAATACCTTTACCACTTAACTGAAAGTGAACGGTGAATTAAGATTGCAAGAGCAACACGTTCAAGTAGAACGTACACATGAATAAGTATCACCACCTCACCCCAACCGCCTACTGCGCAAACAGTGCGGGGAGGCAATTACATCTCACCGACAACTATCGGGTTACCCCCTCA